>CAZIEA010000216.1:0-3878 GCA_964538495.1 uncultured bacterium
TGGGAAATGGTTGCCGTCTCCCGGAGGCCGGCGAGCAGGGTTTCGAGCGACGCCATCTGCTTGCGACCCTCCAGGGATTGCTTCAGCCCGGCGGAGACCTCTTCCAGGGTGGCGGTTCCGGCCGGGTCATGCTTCTCCACCCTGATGATGTGGTAACCGAAGGGGGTTTCGACCACCTCGCTGATCTCCCCCTCCTTGAGGGCGAAAGCCGCATCCTCGAAAGCGGGCACCATCGAGCCGCGGGCCACGCTGTCTCCCAGCAGCCCGCCGTTTTTGGAGCTAGGGCAATCGCTGGAGGCCGAGGCCAGGTCAGCGAAAGCCTCGCCGGCGCGGATCCTGGCCAGCAGGGCCTCGGTTTCGGTTTTGGCCTCCTCCTTGCTCCGGGTGGCCGTGGCCCGCTCGGCCCCGGCGTAAGCCAGCAGGATGTGGCTGACCTTGATGGTCTCGGGCTTCTGGAAGTTTTCCAGGTTGGAGTTGTAGAACTCGGCGACCTCCTCGTCCGTTACCGAGGCGTCCCCGAGCATCTTGCGGATTTTCAATCCCTGGGTGATGTTCTGCCGGATCGAGGCTTCCGTTACTCCCTGCGCGGCCGCCTGCTGTATGGCTTCGGGCGGGATTTGGGCCAGCTCGGCGTCCACTTCCTCCCCGGTGACGACCGCGTCCGAGCTTTCCACCGCCTGGGTGAGAAGCGCCTGGCTGATCAGGCTGTCCACCGCCTGTGGGACCAGCATCGGGCGCAGGGAGAGGAACTGCTGCGGGGGAAGGTTGTTGTTGCGGGCGATCTGGGCCACTACCCGGTTAAGTTCCTGGTCCAGAACCCCGGCGGTGATGACGGTTCCGTTGACGCTTGCCACCTTGGTGGAGGGAGGAAGCTGGGAAATCCGGTCGGGCTGGGCAACCTGGCCGGGCCCTCCGAAAACCTGCCCGGCCAGGGGAGGCTGGGCGCTCTGGGATTTCTCTTCCTGGCCGCATCCGGCCGCCAGAACGAGGGCGGCAGCCGCGACGGCCGCCGGAACGAAGTGCATCTTCATCCTTTTTTCTCCTTTTCGGGAACTGGTCCGCGCCGATTTTCTCGGGGCGGGATTTCCACCCGAACGGTTTACAAACTAAAAACATATACCACCGTTGCCGATGGCAAGCAAATAATATGACCCCCTCCGCGGCCCCCGCGTTCAAGCTTACCCGCCTCCGAGAAGGGTTTTTGAGTTTTTCCCCGCGGCCGATTTTGTTAAAATCCCCCCAAACAGAACTAAGATTTCACAGATTTACACAGATTTTTTTCTTCATGGTGAGAAAGACAGGCTGAAGGCTGAAGACTGAAGGAACTGCCGCCGCATTCACATGTAGACATGTAGGACATGTAGTTAAATTCGAAATCAGAAACTCGAAATTCGAAACCGCAAAACCCGCAAGCGAGTTTGGAAATTCGAATTTAAGATTTGTTTTAAGATTTTTGACGCGCGAATTTCGAATTTTAATTGGCGCCAAGCCCCACGCCCCGATTACGATTACGACAATGATAGCGATAACGGACTAATCTGTGTAAATCTGTGTAAATCTGTGGAAATCTGTGGGAAAAGTCCTGAACCCTGAACCCTGAACCCTGTTGCCTGGGAGAGAGGGATGAATCTTTCGCGCTTTACGCTCTGGGCCATTATCGTCGGTTTTCTGCTGGTTACGGCGGTCTCGGTCATTCTGGTCAACCATTACGTGGCTTACTGAGGCCGCCCGCGCCTCGGCCCCGAACCGGCGTTTCGGTTCGGAGGTTTCCCCGGCCATGCCCCGCAAAAGCAAGAATTCTTCCGCCCTCCTTTCCCCTTTGCCCCGGCTTCGGCCCGGGATCCTGGCCCGGCCGGAGGAGGCGGATTTTCTCTTCCGCTTCGCCGTTTACGGCGACTCCCAGCGCGGGGTCCGGATCCACCGCCGGGTCGCCCGGGCGATCCAACTTTCCGGGGCCGAGGTGGTTCTGCACACCGGCGATTATGTCCAGGACGGGCGTCGCGGAGAGCAGTGGGACGAGCAGTTCGCCGCCCCCGCCCGCGGGCTCCTGAAAAACGCTCTTTTTCTGGGAGTCCAGGGCAATCACGACCGTGACAGTCCGCGCTACTACGAGATCCTTTCCCCTCCCGGGGGAAAATCCCGGTTTTGCGCCGTCCGGTCCCCGGTGGCCTTTTTCGGGCTCGACAGCAACCGCCCCCTGGGAGAGGAAAGCGAGCAGATCGCCTGGCTGCGGGAGGAACTTCTCTCCTGCCGGGAGACCTGGAAGGTGGTTTTCTTCCACGAGGCGCCCTATTCGTCCTCCTGGCCCTGGCCGGGCGGTTCGCTCAAGACCCGCGAGGTTCTGATGCCCCTGCTGGATGAGGCCGGCGCGGACGCGGTTTTTGCCGGGCACATCCATAACTACGAAAGGTTTCACCGCGCCGGCATCCCCTACTTCATTACCGGAGGCGGGGGCGACACTCTCGCCAAACCCGAGCAGCTTCCCAACCCGTACCGGGAGTGGACGGCGATGCTGCACCATTTCTGCACCGCCGATGTTTACCCCGGTCGGATCGAAATTCTGGCCCGGGACCTGGCCGGGGTGCCTTTCGACGGGCTCACGGTGACAAAAGAGGGGTTGCGGGAGGTGGAGCTGCCCTCCCGGCGGGGATACGACGGCCCCCGCCCGGAAAAGTTCCGCGCCCTGGGGGCAAGGCGGAATCAGAAAAACCAGAAGCCTTGGGAACTCCCCTTTTCCAGCTCTTTCCGGCAGCCTTCGAGCTGGCGGGAGTAAAGACGGGCCCGGCGGCTCACCATCTGCGCCGACTCCAGGAGCCGGGCTTTCCCCTTCCAGGTGCGGCTGTTGTAGCCCCCCTGGCCCTCGTAATAGGCCAGGTAAAGGCGGTAAGAGTCGTCCTTGGGAATCCGGCAGACCCGGTGGCTCAGGTCGCAGTACCAGCCCACGAAATCCACCGCGTCGGAAAAGTCGTGCCGCTCCGCCTCGGGTCTGCCGGTTTGCCGGGAATAGCGCTCCCAGGTTCCGTCCAGGGCCTGCGCGTAGCCGTAAGCCGTGGAGGGGCGGGAGCCGGGGATGAAGCCCAGGTACCACTCCCGCGCCGGGCGGGCGTTATGGCGGAACCCCGATTCCTGGCGGATGATGGCCATCAAGATTGGGACGGACACACCCCACCGGCGGGAAGCGTCCCGGGCCTCGGGATACCAGTCGGGATATTCCTCGAAGATGACGCAGATATCGTCGATGTTGGTGGGGGGCGAGGCGCAGCCCGCGGCCAGCAACCCGGCCAGGACGATGGCGCCGAGCGTTCTCACCGGACGTCCGGCGGGTTTTTCCCGGGGAGTTTTTTGCCCAGGGTCAGCTCGTTGGCCCCGCCCTGCCGCCGGTATTCCATCCCGTCGCAGGACTTTTTCATCAGGAAAATCCCCAAGCCTCCTACCGCGCGCTTCTCGATCCCGGCCCCGAGATCCGGTTCGGGGGCCAGCAGCGGGTTGAAGGGGCGTCCCCGGTCCCGGATCAGGAGGGTGAAGACCCCCTCCCGGCAGGAGGGCTCCAGCTCGATCTCGCCCGGAGATTCCGGGGAATAGGCGTAGTTGATGATATTGGTGCAGGCCTCGTCCGCCGCCAGGTGCAGATCGGCGGTGCATACCTCGTCCAGGCCGGCGCGGCGGGCGGCGACGATCGCGAACTCCATCAGCCGCTCCAGGTTCTCCAGCCGCGCCGGCAGTTTCAAGGTTTTAGGCTCTTTGGTTTTCAAGTCCGCCTTCCCCGGATTACGCGAATTAAACCGCTAATCTCGCCAATCCCCGCCAACGTCGCCGCATTCACTGTAGACATGTTTTGGCATAGAGCATAGGGCATAGAGCATAGAGTTGCCCAGGGT
>CAZIEA010000217.1:0-534 GCA_964538495.1 uncultured bacterium
GCGGGCCAGGAAAAGCCCGATCTCCCCGGCGCGGGAGACGTGCGTGCCCCCGCAGAATTCCCGGCTGTAGCCCCCCACGTTCACCACCCGGACGGTCTCGCCGTATTTCTCCCCGAAAAAGGCCAGGGCCCCGGCTTCCTTGGCTTCCCGGATGGGGAGCTCGGAGATCCGGACCTCGTCGTCGAGCCGGATCATCTCGTTGACCCGGAGCTCGACCCGGCGGAGCTCGTCCGGGGTGAGAGCCTGGAAATGGGTGAAGTCGAAGCGGAAATAATCGGGGCAGACGTAGGAACCGGCTTGGGAAACGTGGTCGCCCAGGACTTCCCGCAGGGCGTGCTGCAGGAGATGGGTGGCGGTGTGGTGGCGCTGGATGTGCCGGCGGCGCTCGGAGTCCACCAGCGCCTCCACGGTTTCCCCCCGGCCCAGGGTGCCGGAGACGAGCCTGACCTTGTGCACGGTCAGGCCCTCCAGGGGGCGGATCGTGTCCAGGACCTCGGCGGTCCCGGAAGGCCCGCGCACGGTCCCGATGTCCCC
>CAZIEA010000217.1:599-3877 GCA_964538495.1 uncultured bacterium
GGTGGAGACGGCCAGCCGCTCGTAACCCACGAACTCGCCCGGCCCGGCCTCCTCGAGCAGCCGGCGGTAAACCGGGAGCACCTCGGTCTCGGCCGCGCTTTTCCAGGCTTTCCGGCCCCGGTCGCGCTGCTCCTGCATCAGGCTCCGGAACCCTCCCCAGTCGATGGCCAGGCCCTGCTCCGCCGCCACTTCCTCGGTGAGTTCGGGGGGGAACCCGTAGGTGTCGGAAAGCCGGAACACCTCCGCTCCGGGAACCGTCCCCTCCCCTTTTTTCCGCAGGTTTTCGGCCAGTTCGTCCAGGAGCTGCAGGCCCAGGTTGAGGGTGGAATTGAAGCGCTCCTCCTCGGCCTTGACGATCCGGCTCACGTGCTCCCGGGTTTCCAGGAGTTCGGGGTAGGCATCCCGCATCACCGCCGTCACCGCCGGGACCAGGCGGTAGAGGAACGGTTCCTCCAGGCCGAGCTTCCGGCCGAAGCGGGCGGCCCGGCGCAGGAGCCGCCGGACGATGTAGCCCCGCCCTTCGTTGGAGGGAAGAATGTTCTCGGAGATGGTGAAAGTCAGGGCCCGGGCGTGGTCGGCGATGGCGTGGTAAGGAGTGTGGGTCTCGGGGCCGTAGGCGGCCGGGGCGACTTCGGAGATCCCCGCGATCAGGGGGAGGAAAAGGTCGGTGCCGTAGTTGCTGGGAGCGCCTTGGGCCAGGAGAGCCAGGCGCTCCAGGCCCATCCCGGTGTCGATCCCGCGGCGCGCGAGTTTTTGGCGGGTCCCGTCGGCGTTCTGATAGAACTGGGGAAAAACCAGGTTCCAGAACTCGATGTAGCGCTCGCAGTCGCAGCCGGGCCGGCAATCCGCCCTTCCGCAGCCCCACTCCGGACCCCGGTCGAAGTAGATTTCCGAACAGGGGCCGCAGGGCCCTTCGTTTCCGGCCGGGCCCCAGAAATTGTCCTTCTCCCCAAGCCGGACGATCCGTTCCGCTCTCAACCCGGCCCGCTTGTGCCAGAGATCGAAGGCCTCGTCGTCGTCGGTAAAGACCGAAACCCAAAGCTGCTCCCGGTCAAGCTTCATCACGGAGGTGACAAATTCCCAGGCCCAGTCCACGGCCTCGGTCTTGAAGTAATCTCCGAAGGAGAAATTGCCCAGCATCTCGAAGAAGGTGTGATGGCGCAGGGTTTTTCCCACGTTTTCCAGGTCGCTTTGCTTGCCCCCGACCCGCAGGCACTTCTGTACGGTGGCGGCCCGGGTGAATTCCAGCGGCGCGTCGGTCCAGAGGGGCTTGAACTGGACCATGCCCGCCGAGGTGAAAAGGAGGGTGGGATCCGAACTCGGGATCAGGGAATCCCCGGGCCGGACTTCGTGACCCCGCTGCCGGAAGAACTCCAGATAAACCTGTCTAATCTTCTGGGCTTTCATGCTCCCCCAAACCTTCCATCGCTTCTTCGATCAGTTCCCGGCGATAGCCGCGCCGGGAGAGATAGGCCGTCAGTTTTCTCCTTGCCGAATCGGGCGGGTCAAACCGATACCGCGGAGCTTGGCGCCGGGCCAACTCCCGGGCCGAATCCAATTCGGACTCCGGGCCGAGCGAATCCTTGAGTACGGAGTCGATAATATTGCGGGAAATTCCCTTGCGCGCAAGCTCCAAAGCGAGCAGGAATCCGCTCCGGGGCCGGGAACTGAGCCGGCTCCGCACCCAGAGCCGGGCGAAGCGCTCGTCGTCGAGCAGCCCCAGGCGGGCCAGGTCGGAAATCACCGCCGCGGCCGCTTCCGTCGCGAAGCCCTTTCGCGCCAGTCTTTGCCGCATCTCCCCGAAGCTCCGGTCCCGGTGATCCAGAAGGAGCAGGGCGTATTCCCGGGCCCGGGCAATGTCCTCCCGGGCCGGTTCACTCATCCTCGCTGGAGACTCCGGCGGCAAGGGGCAAGCTGAGTTTTTTCTCCCGGATGGCGGCTTCGAGTTCGGCGGCGAGCTTACTGTCCTCCCGGATGGTCTTGCGGGCTTGTTCCCGGCCCCGGCCCAGGCTGGTCTCGCCGTAATTGATGAAAGTCCCCTTCTTTTCCAGGACTCCGGAAGCCAGGCCGAGGTCGAGGATGGCGCCGGCGCCCGAGATCCCCTCGTCGTACATGATGTCGAACTCGGCGGTGCGGAAGGGGGGCGCCACCTTGTTCTTGACCACCTTGACCCGGGTGCGGGCCCCGATCGATTCCCCGGCGGCGTCCTTGATGTTGCCGATCCGGGTCATGTTGAGACGGATGGTGGCGTAGAATTTCAGGGCCCGCCCGCCCGGCGTGGTCTCGGGGCTGCCGAACATGACCCCGATCTTCATCCGGATCTGGTTGATGAAAATGCAGCAGGTCTTGGACTTGCTGATGGCCGAGGTGAGCTTGCGCAGCGCCTGGGACATCATCCGGGCTTGAAGCCCGACGTGGGTGTCCCCGATCTCCCCCTCGATCTCGGCCCGGGGGACCAGCGCCGCCACCGAGTCGACCACGATTACGTCCACCGCGTTGCTCCGGACCAGGGTCTCGGCGATGTTGAGGGCGTCCTCCCCGGAATCGGGCTGGGAGATCAGGAGCTTGTCGATGTTCACCCCCAACTTGGAGGCGTAGCCGGGATCGATGGCGTGTTCAACGTCGATGTAGGCTGCCACCCCCCCGCCTTTCTGGGCGTTGGCCACGATATTCAGGGCCAGGGTGGTCTTCCCGGAGGCTTCCGACCCGTAAATCTCGATCACCCGGCCTCGGGGCACCCCCCCGACCCCGAGGGCGAGGTCCAGGGTCAGCGCCCCGGTGGGGATGACCTCGACCTTGATCGAGGCCGCCTTCTCCCCCAGTTGCATGATGGTGCCCTTGCCGTACTGCTTCTCCACCTGGTCCAGGGCCAGGTTCAGGGCTTTTTCCTTCCCGTCCGGGGCGACTTTGGCCATCTCTCTCTCCTTGATCTTCTGGGTTGGGGCTTTTCCACGGATTAATTCTTTTCCACAGATTTCACAGATTAATCTTTACGCATTCTGAATTCTGGCTTCTGGATTCCGGTTTGCGCATTGAAGCCGCGAATCTCGCAAATCCCTACGAATCCAGGTGACGGATTACTGATTACTGACCACGGATTACGCCGGTTCTCCTGAACCCTGAACCCTGAACCCTGAACCCTGAACCCTTCTATCTGTCCTGTCCTACATGCATGTCTACATGTGAACCGTACGGCCTTCCCCCCGGAAGGGATAGGACCCGAGTTCGCGGTAAACGGGGCCCGAGGGGGTGAGGACGCTGCGAAAAAAGCTTAACAC
>CAZIEA010000218.1:0-3821 GCA_964538495.1 uncultured bacterium
GCTTTCGCTTTTTTCGGGGTGCTGCCCCCGGTGCTGCGCTTCTTCGCCGCCGCCGCCGGCCGGGTCGGGTCGGGGCGCGCCTGGGGCCTGGAGGAATACACCGGCCTGGTCTTGCGGCTGACCGGGGCTTTCGGGGCGGCCTTCGAGTTCCCGGTTGTCGTCTCCGGCCTGGTCTGGCTCGGCTTCCTGGACCGAAGCCGCCTGTCCGGGGCCCGGCCTTACGCGGTCGTCCTGATCCTGGTCCTGGCGGCGCTGCTCACCCCGCCGGACGTGGTCAGCCAGGTGCTGCTGGCGGTTCCCCTGTTGATTTTATTCGAAATCTGTGTTTTGCTTTCCGGGTTGCTCCCGAAACTCCGGAAGGCTTCAGGGGACCGGACCGGAACTTGAGATCCTGGAAGGGGGTGGGGAAAATCGCTACCGAAGAAATTTACAGCAAGAAAGTCGCTTGCGGGAAAAGGACTTATTTCTTCAACCTGAAGGAGCAGGAAAGCGGGACCCGGTTCGTGGATATCGTCGAGTCCCAGTACGATCGGGAAGACGACCGCCGCCACCGGATCCGCTTGGTGATTTTCGAGGACCACATCGAGGAGTTCATCCAGGCTCTTCGCGAGATCGAGGAGGAACTCAAAAAACGCTGAATTCCGCCGGGGCCGGGCTTGGCCCCGCCTGGGGCCGTAGCTCAGTTGGGAGAGCGCTAGAATCGCACTCTAGAGGTCGGGGGTTCGACTCCCCTCGGCTCCATTTGCCCCGTTTTGCCCGATGATAGGCAATATTTTCATTTCGATGCGGCCGCGCCAGTGGCTGAAAAACGGGTTTGTCCTGGCCGCCCTGGTCTTTTCCCGGAGCTATCGGGAACCGGGAAAACTCCTCGCCGCCCTGGCGGTCGGCGCGGCCTTCTGTCTGCTCTCCTCGGCGGTCTACCTCCTGAACGATCTCGCCGACCGGGAGCAGGACCGCCGCCACCTGCGCAAGCGCCTGCGCCCGATCGCCTCCGGGCGGCTTTCCCCTGCCGTTGCGCTCCCGGCGGCCGGGCTGCTGGCCGCCGCCGGTCTGGGGGGGGCCTTCGCGGTCGGAACCGGCCCGGGCCTGGTCGGGGCGGGGTATTTTTTCCTCATGCTCGCCTATTCGCTTCTGCTCAAGCAGATCGTGATCGTGGACGTCCTGGTCATCTCGGCGGGCTTTATCCTCAGGATCCTGGCGGGGGGGCTGGCGATCTCGGTCCCGATCTCGATCTGGCTTTATCTCTGCACCTTTCTGCTCACCCTTTTTCTCGCCCTGGGCAAGCGCCGGCACGAGCCGGTCCTGCCCGGCCCGGGAACGGGCGTCGCCGGGGGTTATACCGCCGCCTTGCTCGACCAGATGATCGCGGTGGTCACTTCCTCCACCCTGATGGCTTACGCGCTCTACACCATGGACTCCCGGACCCGCGCCGAAGTCAGCCCCTTGATGTTTCTCACCATTCCCCCGGTGGTTTACGGGATTTTCCGCTATCTCTACCTGGTCTATGTCCGCGGGCAGGGCGACGAGCCCGAGCGCCTGCTGGTTTCCGACCCGCTGCTCATGGGAAACCTTGTTCTTTGGGCGGCCGCCGTGCTGGCCGTTCTGGCCTGGGCCCCGGGGAGATAAGATGGCCCGGCCGCGACAGTTCTTCCGGCCTTTCCCGGTCCTGGCCGCGGGCATGCTGGTCTCGGTTCTTTACCTTTTCGGGGGCGGGAGCCTGCCCGAGGGCCTCAACTCGGTCGAGGCGATCCCGTCGCTCGACCTGGCCCAGGCGGCCCGGCGCCTGGCCGGGGGGGAGGGGTTCACCACCGGGTTTATCCGGCCGGTGGCCCTGCGCTATAGCGATTCCTTTTCCGCCTCGGCCGAGTTGACCAATCCCCCTCTCTACATCCTGGTTCTGGCCGGCGTTTTTAGCGTTTTCGGGGCTTCCGATGCCGTTCTGGTTCTGGCGGGGGCGGTTTGTTTCTGGCTTTCCGCCTTGGCGGCCCGGCGCCTGGGGGCTTGGGCTTTCGACGAGAGGACCGCCTTGCTCGGGGCGTTTCTGATCCTGGTCAATCCCGCTCTCCTTTCCGCCGTGGCCGCCGGCGGCCCGGCGCCTTTTGCCTCCCTGTTGGTTCTCTGCTTCCTTTATGCCCTGGAAAAGGGCCGGGATTCCCGGGCCTGGTGCCTGGCGGCCGGGGCGGCGGCCGGGCTGGGGTATCTGACGCGTTACAGCTTCGGTCTTTGGCTGATACCCGCCGCGGCGCTGCTCTGGGCCGCTCCCGGACCGGGCCGCCGGGCGCGGCTGGGGTTCCTGGGGGCGGGGGCCCTGCTGGCGGCGTCCCCCTGGCTGATCCGCAACCTGGTCGTGGTCGGGAACCCGTTTTTTTCCCTGGAGGGCTTCCGGCCCTACATGTTTTCCGCCGCCGCCCCCGGCTGGCAGCTTTGGCGGGGTTTCAGCGGGCAGAGCCTGGCGGTGCCGGGCAAAACGCTTCTGCTGGCCCGGCGGCTCCTGCTCGGGCTTCGGGACTTCTATCCCGCGGTTCTTTTCTTTACCGGCTCCCTGGCGGCCGTCTTCGCCCTCGGTTCGGTCCTGGTCGGGCTTCGGGAACGGGCCGGGCGCTGGCGGGCGCTCTTGCTCTTCATGCTCGGGTGCGAATTCCTGCACCAGACTTTTTTCCCTCCCTCCTGGAGCGGCCTGACTCCGCTGGTCCCGGCGGGGCTGGTCCTGGCCGCCGCCGCTTTCTGGGGGCTGGTGGGGTCCCGGCCTCCGCGGACCCGGGCCGCGGCCCTGGTGGGTTTGCTCCTGCTGGGGGCGATCCCCCTGAGCCGGCCCTTCCTGCCGGGGCCGGGCGGGAAAGGGCTGATCTACGACGTCCCCAACATCCGCGCCGCCGCGGCGGGAGCGGGGGAGAAGGCCTTGATGGTTTCCGACATCCCCTGGGCGGTAGCCTGGTACGGGCATCGCAACGCCCTCTGGCTCCCGGCCCGGGTGGTGGATTTCGAGGAGATCAACCTCGGGTTTTCCCCGCCCCTGGAGGCTTTTTACATCACCGGATTTTACTTCGGCCCTTATTTTCATCCCGACGAGCGCGCTTCGGGCTGGGATAAATTGCTGACTTCCGGCTGGCTTCCGGAAGGCTGGAATCTGCGCCACCGCACCATCCTGCCGGGGGGGCAGCTCCTGCTCACTCTCAATCCCTACCGGGACCCGTTCCCGGAGCCGCGATGAAACCGCTCCTGGTCGGAATCTCCGGGGGGACCTGCGCCGGGAAAACCACCCTGGCCGGCCGCCTGCGGGGGGCCTTGCCGGGGGTGGGGATCTCCTGCATTCAGTTCGACAGTTATTACCGCCCCTTAAATCATTTGAGCCTGCCCGCGCGCGCCGCGGTCAATTTCGACTGCCTGGACGCCCTGGACCGCGAGCTTTTCGCCGCCCACCTGGAGCTTCTTCGCGGCGGGTTTCCCGCCCCGGTCCCGGTTTACGATTTCGCCGCCCACGCCCGGACCCCGGAAACCGCCCCGGTTCTTCCGGCCGACGTGGTGGTGGTGGAGGGGATCCTGCTCCTGGCCGATCCCGTTCTGGGCGGTTTTCTCGACCTCAAGGTCTATCTCGATGTCCCCGCCGACGTCCGCCTGGCCCGGCGGATTCTTCGGGACATGGCCGAGCGCGGCCGGACGGCCGAATCCGTGATCGAGCAATACTTCAAAAGCGTCCGCCCCATGCACGAGCTCCTGGTGGCTCCTTCCCGGGAGGAAGCCGATCTGGTCGTCTTCCGCGGGGGCCGGGATCCCGATGCCCTCGCTTCGGTCGCGGCCCGAGTCCGGGAGCTGCTGCCGTG
>CAZIEA010000219.1:0-1356 GCA_964538495.1 uncultured bacterium
GGGTGAGCGAAGGCGTGGGGGTGAGCGAAGGCGTGGGGGTGATACTGGGAGTCGGGGTAACGCTTGGGGTCGGGGTGACGGACGGAGTCGGGGTCTGACTAGGCGTAGGCGTGACGCTCGGAGTGGGAGTAAGCGAAGGTGTGGGAGTGACCGATGGAGTCGGGGTGGCCGAAGGCGTCGGAGTTGCGGAAGGCGTCGGGGTCACGGAAGGCGTCGGAGTAGTGGTCGCGGTCGGCGTCGGGGTCCGGGTCGGTGGCGCCGTGGGAGGCGGGGTCGGAGTCTTTACGGGACTTGGCGTGGTGTAATCCACTTCCAGATAGACCTGGGTTACCCGTTCTGTGCGTGAACCGGACTGGTTATGGTAGATATAGGTCTGAAGATCGTTCACGCTGTCCACGGTCCAGGCGGTGCCCGTCCTTGGATTCGTGGCCCAGGAACCCTGATAAAGATCATAGGTGATCGTGAGAGAAACACTATTGTAGTAATCCGTCCCGCCGGTGCGGATGCCGTATCTTGCACTTACTGACGAACCCGTGCGGCGGGCGTAAAAACAGGCCCGAACGGCGCTGATGGAGCCCGATCCGGCTAAATCCTCCATCGTGTAGCGGTCGGTATCATACCGGGTCGCCTCATAGACATAGCTGGTTTCCCCATCGTTGGCGGTCACGCAGGCCCAGTTGCTCCCGGCGCCCGTCCTGCTCCACTGGGTGGAGGCGGTGCCATTGGGAAGCAGGGTAACGGTGGCGGGTAAGACGCCTTGAACCGGGCAGAGCAGGGCTAGGGCGGCCAGAAGGACCAGCCCCGCCGCTTTCCCGCCCCGGTTCCAGCTTGTCGAAATCAGTTTCAACCCTTCCCCGTTGCTAAAGCCTGAACTTTTTTAAGAGTGATTACTCTTTCTGTTAAGAAATTATCAAATTGCCCATGTCAAGGAAATCGGGAAATTGCCATTCCTCACCGGGATACAGTTCTCCCTGTGGTTAAATATACCCCAAAGTCGGGAACAAGGCAAATCTTCCAGGATTTTTTTCGCCTACCCCAAGGCGATCCATATCGTCTCATAATCAAGCTCAAAACCCTGGCCGGAAAGAGCCGGTTCGGCTATATTTCCGGCTACAGGGATCAAAAAGGAGAAAAATTGATGCTTTTCTGGCAGATAATCTGGGTCTGGCTGGCGGCCGCCTTGCTGGGGGCTCTTGCCTTCCCCCTGGTCTACGTCTCCTGCCCCAACCTCCGGGACCGGGGCTACACGATCGCCCGGGTGGCGGGGCTGGGCGTGGTGACGCTCCTGGCCTGGCTGGCTTCCTCGGCGCGGCTCGTTCCCTTCTTCCTCCCGAACCGCGACATGGGCCTGAGGAT
>CAZIEA010000219.1:1366-3807 GCA_964538495.1 uncultured bacterium
CCTTCGGGACTTTTTCGGTTCTCGGGGCGGCAGTGATTCTAGCCGGGGCTTCGGCTTTCTGCGCCCGGGGGCGCTGGGCGGAAATGGCAAAATTTCTCTCCCGGGGGCGCAAGCTCGTGTCCACCGTGGAAATCCTGGGTTTCGTCTCCTTCCTCTTGGTCCTGCGGGTCCTCTCCTTCAACCCCGAGATCGCCCCCGAGACCGAGCGCTTCATGGACTACGCGCTGCTCAACCGGATCGACCGCACCGAGCACTTCCCCCCCGCCGATCCCTGGATGTCCGGGGAGGCCATGAACTACTACTATTACGGCTACATCCTGGTGTCGGCCCTGCGGCAAATCGTCGCCGTGCCCCTGCCGGTCTTCTTCAACCTCGCCCTCGGGCTCATCTATGCTCTCTTCATCATGGGGGCCTTCGGGATCGGCTGGAACCTGACCGGAAAAATTTCCCGCGGGTTCCTGGCGGTGGCGCTCCTGATGCTGATCGGAAACCTTTACGGCTTCCTCCGAGTCGCCCTGCCCCGCAAGGAAACCGCCGATGCCCTCTACCACGCCGGGGTAACGAACGCGGGCTACTTCGACAAGGTTTCCCACCAGTTCCGGAATTTCGGCTTTTTCGACGGGGCCCGGGTGATGGTCCAGACCGCCCCCGACAAGACCATCCTCGACTACCCCATCAACGAGTTCCCCGTCTTCTCGCTCCTCTACGGCGATCTCCACCCCTACGTCATCACCTACGCGATCAACATGGCCGTCCTCAACCTCCTGCTCAACCTCGCGCTCGCCTCCGGGAGCGGCTGGCGCTCCCTGGGGGAAACCGTCCGGGAACGCTCGGCACTGCTGGGATTGCTCGCGGTCCTGATAGGGATGCTGATCGGGGCCCACACCTGGGACTACCCGGTTTACCTGGGGGCGGCCTCAGCCATCCTGGCCTGGCAATGCTTCCGGCGGCGGGAACCTTCGGGGGAAGTCCCGCTCCCCAGGCGGACTCTCCCCGAGCTCGTCCGTTTCCTCCCCCCCGCCGCGGCCCTGGCGGTTTTGAGCTTCATCCTCTACCTCCCTTTCAACCTCCCCTTCCTCTCCGCCCAGGCCGCCCAGGAACGGGGAGGCCTGGGTTCGGTGGGGCTGCGCACCCCGCTGGACCTCTTCCTGGTCGCCCTCGGAATCTACCTCTTCTTCGCCGCCGCCTATCTTTTCACCCGGGCCGTCCGCTCCGTCCCGAAGCTGGCCCCCCTCGCCTCCCCGCCCGCGGCGGCCTTCCTGGTCCTGGCCCTGGGGCTCCTGGTCGCCGGGGGCGGGCTGTGGCTGTTGCCCACCTGGCTCTTTCTGCTGGTTTTTCTGGGAGTCCCGCTCTATTTCCTGCTCGCCTGGCGCCTGGAAAACGACGAGGGTTTCTTCCTCATCCTCGTCCTCATCGCGGCCGCCCTGGCCTTCTTCTGCGAGTTCTTTTTCCTGATCGATCACTACCAGGGCGGGGGCTACGAGCGGATGAACACCATGTTCAAGTTCTACACCAACATCTGGCTCCTGCTCGGCACGGCCGCGGTTTTCGCCCTGCACCGGATCGACTCCCGCCTGCGCCCGGGAAAATCCCGCTCGGCCTGGCGGGGGGTCTCGGCGGCTTTCCTGGGCGCCGGTTTCATCTACACCTGGGCCGGGACGGCCGGCCTGGTCCGGGCCCATCCCCGGGAATTCCCGGAGACCCTGGACGGGACCGAATACCTCAAGATCCCGGTGCCTTCCTGGCAGCAGGCGGAGTGGCGCTGGGACCTTCCCGACTGGGAGGCGATCGGGTGGATCGAGGCCAACCTTCCGCCGGACGCCGTGATCCTGCAGGCCGACTCCAACGCCTACGACTGGGCCCCCCGGGTCGCCACCTTCACCGGAAGGCCTACCCTGGTGGGCTGGGCCAACCACGAGGCGGGCTGGCGCAACGACTGGACCGGGCCCGGCAAGCGCGCGCGGGACACCGTCTCCATCTACACCACCTCCGACCCGACCAGGGCCCGGACGCTGCTAAACGACTACGGCATAGACTATATCTATGTCGGGCGCACCGAGCGCCAGAAGTATGGGGCGGCGGGGCTGGCCAAGTTTGCCGCCCTGGGCGAACGGGTCTATTCTTCCCAGGGGGTGGAGATCTACCGCGTCTCCCGTGACTGATAAAACCGTAATCCGTAATCAGTGATCCGTAATCCGGCCACCGAAACCGAGATTCCGCAGATTACCGCAGATTGATTCTGTCCACAGATTTCACAGATTTTCACAGATTTTTTCTTCATGTCCTCATGGTGAGAAAAGTAGTTCTCTGTGGCCTCTGCTTTTCCTCTGTGCTCTCTGTGGTAAGGAGGTTAGGCTGAAGGCTGAAGGAACTGCCGCCCCGATTGAACCGCTAATCTCGCCAATCCCCACGAATCAAGGTGACGGATTACGGATCACTGA
>CAZIEA010000220.1:0-525 GCA_964538495.1 uncultured bacterium
CGCCTGCTCCGGCTCTTCCCCGGGAACACCGCGGGGCTGGAGATGCTGGGCCGGATACACCTCGCCCGGGGAGAGTGGAGCGAGGCCGCCGGCTGCCTGGAGGAGGCGGCGGCGGAGGATCCCGGGAACGGGCGGCTGCACGATATGCTCGGGCAGGCATACCAGGGGGCCGGGGAAATCCAGGATTCCCTCAAAGCTTACTCTTACGCCGTCCGGATCGCCCCCTCCGAACCCCGCTACCACCTCCACCACGGCCTGGCCCTGCTCGAGGCCGGGAACTCCCATCAGGCCCTGAAAGCCCTGGAGCAGGCCGACCGGCTCCAGGGCGACGACCCCGACATTCTCCTGGCCCTGGGCCGGGGACGACGCCAGGAGGACGACCTGGCCGGGGCGAAAAAAGCCTGGCGCCGAACGCTCCAGCTCGATCCCGAAGGCCCCCGGGGGGCCGAGGCGCAACGGGCCCTGGCGGAACTGGAGGCGGCGGCCGCGCCCCGGGAGCCCGGGGGCCCGGCCGAGCCTTTCCAC
>CAZIEA010000220.1:535-3416 GCA_964538495.1 uncultured bacterium
CTCTTTTCGGTCGAAGTTTTCACTTTTGAGAGTTTCCACCGGACCATCCTGCGGGGAATCGGGGTCTCGTCCCCCACCCCGCCGCAACCCGCAACCGAGGAGGCCCAACCGTGAAAATCTTTCTTGCCGTCTTTCTCTGTGCGCTCGCGACAGGTCCGGCCCGGACGCAGCCGGTGGACCCGGCGGAAGCGCCCCCCGTTATCCGAATCGCGGGGCCGGAAAAAGCGTTCTCGCTCGACCTCTCCCTGGAAGGCCGCTACCTGGCCGGCTATTCCGAGTACACCATCAAGGGCAGCGACTGGTTCTGGGGCTCCTGGGAGAGCCGCCTGAAATGGCCCCTGGACTGTTTCCTCCTGGGAGGCAAAGCTTCCGCGGCTTTCCAAAACCGGAGTTTTGTCCTCAACCTTTCCTTCCTGACCAATGTCACCGACGACCCCGGCGAACTCGAGGACTACGACTGGGTGGCGGGGGAAAAAACCTCCAAAGGGGTGCTGGACACCAGCCTGGACGCCCGGATTCTCGATCTTTCCTTTTACTGGAACATGGTGCAGAAACCGGATTTCATCCTCGGCCTCGGGCTCGGCTACAGCTGGCAGCATTTCTACTGGGAGGGAGACTCGGAGCTGACCCAGACCGAGTACGACTCCTGGTACAACCGCTACTGGGGAATCGTCCCGGGAACCTACGTCTATCCCCGGGAACTCTGGATCACCTATAAAATCGACTATCACCTGCCCTACCTGGGCATCGCCGCCAGCTACGCGCTCAGCCCGAACTTCGAGCTGAGCGCCGAGGGCAAACTCCTGCTCGTCTATGCCCGGGACCGGGACGACCACGTCTATCGGATGAAAGTCTCCGATACCGACTACTACGGGGCCGGGATGGAGCTGGCCCTGGAAGCGGTCTTCCGCCCGACCGAGTGGGCTTTCGCGGCCCTGGAGCTGCGGGGTTCGGTCCTAGGGGCGACCGGGGACCAGGACCAGGAATTTTACGGAGGCGAATACGCCGGGGAAAAATACACCGGGATCGACGCCGAAACCGAGTCCCTCCAGGGCTCGATCGGGTTGCGCGCCGGGGTCCGGTTCTGAAAACCTCTCCCGGCGGTTGTGCGGGGGCGCCGCTGCCATATACTATGGACAGTAGAATAAAGGGTTCAGGGTTCAGGAAACTACGTAATCCGTAATCAGTGATCCGTAATCCGAAAGGAAAAATTCAAATTCGAAATTCGAAGTCAGAAATCCGAAACAAATCTCAAATTCGAATTTTCCAAACTTGCTTTTCGGCCCAGCGGTTTCGAATTTCGAGTTTCTGATTTCGAATTTATCTACATGTCTACATGTGAATAGGGCGGTTCCTTCAGCCCTCAGTCTTCAGCCTTCAGCCAAACCTCATACCCCATACCCCACACCTCACACCGAGTACGAGTATGATAAATCTGTGAAATCTGTGGAAAGAAATAATCCGCGTAATCTGCGTAATCTGCGTAATCTTAGCTTACGTTAGCGCGGATTCGCGAGATTCGCGGTTTAAATCCGTGGAAAGCGGTTTCCAGCAACGGCAACCAAAGGAGGGCGGGATGAAGCAGCAGGATTTCCTCAACTTCATGGACAAGGTAAAGGTCTACGATCTCACCCAGCCCTTGAGCGTGCACACCCCGCCCTGGCCCAGCTACATGCCCCTGCAATTGCAGTATTTCAAGCGCATCGCCGGCTGTTTCGGCGGGGGGCCCGGCGCTAACGGGATGGTCATCAAGACCTCCAACCACGTGGGCACCCACATGGACGGGGAAATCCACTTCTGCGCCTCGGGCCGCCCGATCGGGACGGTCCCGATCGGAGAATGGCTGGGACAGGGCGTGATCGTGGACATCTCCAAGGAAGTCTCCGACTACAGCCTCTACTCGCCGGAACTCCTGATGAGCAAGGCCGAGATCAAAAAAGGCGACATCCTCATCATCAACACCGGCTATCACCGCTATGACTGGAGCCACAAAACCGCCGACGAGGTTCGCTACATGGTCATGCACCCGGGCCCGGGCCCGGGCTTCGACAAGTGGGCGGCCGGGATGAAGTTCAAGTGGATCGGGGTGGACTGCGGGAGCGCCGACCATCCCATGAACACCATCATCCGCAAGTGGCAGCCCGAGCACTTCGCCAAGGCCGAGGCCAAGCTTCAGGCCCAGTACGGCCAGGCCTGGGACGAGATGTTCCCACAGGACTATTATTACCAGGTCATGCATCTCAAGCTCTTCCCCAAGCGGATCGTGCACGCCGAGTGCATCGGGGGCGAGATCGAGAAATGCCCCAACAACAAACGGCTCTGGATCGGGGCCTTCCCCTGGCGGGCGATTGAGCTGGAGTCCTGCATCTGCCGGATCCTGGCCTTCGACGCCCCCGGCAACTGATCCCGGCGGGAGCCAAAGGGGGCACGCCGGGCGGGCGTGCCCCCTTTGGCTCCGCCAAGCCTATGTCCTTACCGGCTAAATTATTCCGGCGCCGCGAACTCGGCGCCCTGCTGCTGGTCCTGGCCCTGGCCGGGGCGGCCCTCGCTCCCACCCTTCTCAACGACTTCACCTACGACGACCTGGTCACGGTCGAGGAGAACCTCTTCATCCGCGACTGGGGAAATCTGAAGCGGTTTTTCCGGGCGGACTATTACCAGCACGCCGAAGAATATTCCTACCGGCCCTTGGTCACCCTGACCTATTTCCTGGACTGGCGCTTCTGGGGACTGAACCCCTTGGGCTACCACCTCAGCAGCCTCCTCTGGCACCTCCTCGCGGCCGCGGCCCTCTTCTTCCTGGCCAAAAGCCTGCTTAACTCGACGGGAGCGGCGGCGGCCGCCGCCGCCTTTTTCGCCCTCCACCCGGCCGCGGTGGAGG
>CAZIEA010000220.1:3426-3726 GCA_964538495.1 uncultured bacterium
TGGCCAACGTCTCCTTCCGGGAAGACCTGATCTGCGCCTTCTTCGTCCTGCTCGGGACGATTTTTCTGCTCCGGACGGCCTCTTCCGCTCCCGCGGCCGCCGCGACGGGAATGGCCGCGCTCGGTTGCCTGGTCCTGGCGCTGCTGGCCAAGGAGATGGCCGCCGCCTTCCCTCTGCTGGCGGCTTCGGTCCTGGCCGGGCGGGGAGGCAAGAAAGCCCTCGGGGAAAAGCGTTACTGGCTGCTGGGCGCGGTCCTGGTCGCGGGAGCCTACGCAGCGGCCCGTTTTCTCTTCCTCTTCC
>CAZIEA010000221.1:0-1093 GCA_964538495.1 uncultured bacterium
CACCATGAAGAGCATGAAGAACATGAAGGAAAAATCCGTGAAATCTGTGGACGAATCGGTTCCCTGCGTCTTGGCGTCTTGGCGCCTTTGCGTGATAAAGGCGGCAGTTCCTTCAGCCTTCAGTCTTCAGCCTTCAGCCTGTGTTTCGCGGGCGAACTTGACCGAGACCACCTTGGAAACCCCCGACTCCTCCATGGTGATGCCGTAGATGACGTCGGCCTCGGCGATGGTCTGCTTGTTGTGGGTGATGATGATGAACTGGGCCTCGCCGCAACGGCTCTTGAGGAGGCGGATGAAGCGGCCGATGTTCTGGCCGTCGAGGGGGGCGTCGATCTCGTCGAGCAGATAGAAAGGACTGGGCTGGACCCGGAAAAGGGCGAAGATGAAGGCGATCGAGGTCATCGCCCTCTCTCCCCCGGAAAGGAGATTGATGTGCTGGAGCTTTTTCTCCGGCGGCTGGGCGACTATCTCCAGCCCGCTTTCGAGAATGTCCTTGTCCTCCTCGAGAATGAGGTCGGAGCGGCCGCCTTCAAAGAGCTGGCGGAAGATCTCCTGGAAAGCCCCCCGAACCACCTCGTAAGTGGCCTGGAGGCGGGAGCGGGCGGTGACATTGATCTTGCGGATCGCCTCCTCCATGTAGATGCGGGCGGCCTCCAGGTCGTCTTTCTGTTCCAGCAGAAGCTTGAGCCGGGCCTCGAAAACCTCCTTGTCCTCCAGGGCGGCCATGTTGATGTTGGTCATCTTCCCCATCTTGTCCCGGATATCCTCGATCTCGGCGGCCATCGCCTCCCGGTCGAACTCACCTTCCGGGGCCGGCTGGGCTTCCAGCTCGATCCCGTAGGCTTCGCGCAGGCGCTGGCAGGGGCCGTCCCGGCGCAAGCGGGCCTCGGCCAACCGGACCTCGACTTCGCCCACCCGCCCCTGGGCTTCCTCCAGCCGGGGCCGGACGGATTGGTATTCCTTCTCCCTCTCGAGGACGGTCAAGCGGCATTCTTCCACGGAGCGAGCCAACTCCCGGATCGCCTCTTCCTGGGGTTGCAGCTCCTGCTCCCAGGCGGAAACCTTTTCGGCCAGAGAGAGGTTTTCCGCCAGC
>CAZIEA010000221.1:1103-3685 GCA_964538495.1 uncultured bacterium
CCCATTCCGGCCTCGCGGCGCCGGGATTCGATCTCGGAGGCGTATTTTTCCGCCTCGGCCGCGAGCATCTCCCGGCGGGAGGAAATGGAATCCTCCCGCTCCCGGGAAGACGCCAATCCTATCCGGATCTCGGTGACTTCCTTTTCCGCCTCCCGGGCCCGCGCCGAAACCCGGTCGGCCGCAGCCTCGGCGGCGCGGAGATTCTCTTTAAGTTCATCGCCCAGGGAAGGCCCCCGGCCGAGCGTCTTCTCCAACTCCTCCCGCCGCCCGCTCAAGCGGCCGGATTCCTGCTCGATGCCCTCCGCTTCGGTTTTCAGGGCTGCGAGCGCAAAACCGGCCCGTTCCCCGGCGCCCTGGAGCCGTTCGACTTCCCGGGCGGCCAGGGCGGCGGCCACCTCGGCTTCCCGCAGACTCCGGTTGAGACCTTCGACTTGGGCGCGGCGCTTCCCGAGGCCCGAATGCAG
Organism: uncultured bacterium; assembly: GCA_964538495.1. Classification (GTDB taxonomy): domain Bacteria; phylum Auribacterota; class Erginobacteria; order Erginobacterales; family DAOSXE01; genus CAZIEA01. The sequence goes on from CAZIEA010000221.1 coordinate 1,568, forward strand.
GCTTTCCCGGGCCGAAACGGCCTCTTCGTGTCTCCCCCGCAGGGTTCCGATTTCCGCCTCCAGGGCCTCCAGGCGGCGGGGACGGGAATAAAGCGCGGGAGAAGCCCCCGCCCCGGCCCAAGCCACGACCCCGCCCGGGAAAAACAGAACCCCATCCCGGGTCACCGCGTTCGGGGACTCCGGGAACCCCTCGGCCAGGGAAAACCCGCCCGCCAGGGCCGGGCCCAACCCCTTCAGGGGGCCATGAAACCTGGCTTGCTCCAGGATTACGCCGGAAGAGGCCGCCGGCGCCGGAGAGACGAGCAGCTTCCTGACCACCAGGACCGTCCGCGCGGCTTTGCGGGCCCGGAGAAACTCCACGACCTTCTTCGCGGCGGGAAGGTCGTCAACCAGCAACGCCCGGGACTTTTCTCCCAGGACGGCCTCTAATGCCTGTTCATAGCCGGGATTGACCTCGATGTAGTCGGTCAGGGGGCCGAAAACCCCCGCCAGGCCGCTCCCGGAACGGGCGGCCTCCTCCATGACCAGCTTGACTCCCTCCACTTCCTCCCCGGAGAGCAGAGTCAGGTCCCGCAGGAGGGCGGCTTGCGATTCCTTCTCCCCGAGTTCGAGGGCGAATCCGGCCGCCCGAGCGGCCTCAGCCTCGAATTCCCCCTGCTCCCGCCGGAGATCTCCGGCGGCCGTCTCCAACTCGGCCCGCAGGGTTTCCAGGCGCCCGGAAGCCCCGGCGGCCTCGGAACGGGAGCGCTCCAGGTCCTGAGCCGATTCGGCCAAGTCGTCGGAAAGCCGGGAGATCTCGACCTCGATCTTCTTTTTCCGCAGCATCAATTCCCGGCTCCCCGCCTGGATGCCGGCAAACTCGTTATTGAGCCGCGCCTCCGCCTGGGAGGTTTCCATGGCCCGGCGGCGGAAACCGGATACCGCCCGCTCCGCCTCTTCCATCTCCTTCCGGACCGCCCGCAAGGACTTTTCCTTCTCCGCGAGGTCGTTCTCCCGGGCGCGGTTGGTCCGGGATATTTCCTCCAGCCGCGAGTTCAGCTCGGCGGCGGCGGCGGCGGAACGCCGCAGGCTTTCCTCGAGCGCGGAAACCTCGGCCTCCAGCCGGAGAACGTGCTTCTCCAGGTCAAGGGCCTGGCTCGCGTTGAGCCCGGCGCGGTGGCGGGCCTTGTCGATCTCGGCCCGGAGCGAGACCTGGCGGGAGCGGGCCTCGTGGTAGCGATCCTCCCGCTCCCGCATCCCGGACCGCACCACGTCCAGTTCGTTTTCCAGTTCGCGGGCGCGCTCATGCAGCCCACGATAGGATTCTTCCAGTTTCCGCTTCTCTTCCCCGCCGCCGAGTTCCTGTTCGCGAAACCCCTGGAGCCGGAGAATCCCGAGCGTGATCTCGAGTTCCTTGATCCGCTCGCGCAGGAGGCGGTATTTCTCGGCGGCCTTGGTCTGGCGCTGCGCCACCGCCAGTTGGCGGCGGACTTCCCGGACGATGTCATCCACCCGAAGCAGGTTGTTTCGGGTGTGCTCGAGCTTGCGCTCGGCTTCGTCGCGCTTGCGCCGGTACTTGCTGATCCCGGCGGCTTCTTCCAGGAGGCCCCGGCGCTCCTCGGGACGGGACTGGAGGATCTGGTCGATCTTGCCCTGCCCGACCAGGCTGTAGGAGCGGTTCCCCAGGCCGGTTCCCAGGATCAGGTCGCTGATGTCCTTGAGCCGGCAGGGCTTGCGGTTGATGAAATACTGGCCTTCCCCGGAGCGGAACACCCGCCGGGTCAGGGTGACTTCGGAAAAATCCAGCGGGAGTTTCTGGTCGGTGTTGTCGAAGGTGAGCGAGACCTCGGCCATCCCCACCCCTTGCCGGTTGGCGGTGCCGCTGAAAATGACGTCCTCCATCTTGAAACCGCGCAACTGGCGGGCGCTCTGCTCGCCCAGGACCCAGCTGATGGCGTCCACGACATTGGTCTTGCCGCAGCCGTTGGGCCCCACGATCGCGGTCACCCCGGGGGGAATGACGAGATCGGTCTTCTCGGCAAAAGACTTGAAGCCGTTAAACTCTATTTTCTTGAGGTACAAGGACAGGGTTCAGGGTTCAGGGTTCAGGACAGGACGTAATCCGTAATCAGTGATCCG
>CAZIEA010000222.1:0-3653 GCA_964538495.1 uncultured bacterium
ACATTGGCGACATTGTAGCGGCCGGGCAGGGGAATCCGGGCCGGGTATCGGCGCCCCTGAAAGCACACCCGGCAGGAACTCCCGCCGGCGTCGAGCCGAATCCCCTCCGCCGACAACTCCGCCCGGTTCTCCAAACCGTAGGTCAGGTTCCGCCCGGGAAAGGCGGCGGCCAGGACGGGGGCCAAGGGATCGTCGGCATTGAGAACGGCCGTCCCCTTCTCCCGGTCGAGCAGTTCCCCGAAAAGACGGGCCTTGGCCCGCCCGTAGACGGACAGATCCCCGTGGTAGTCAAGGTGGTCCGGAGTGAGGTTGGTGAAAACCCCGAGGTGGAAACTCAAACCGCGCAGGCGCCCCTGGGAGAGGGCGTGGGACGATGTCTCCATCACGGCGTGGGTGCTGCCGGCTCTGACCATCCCGGCCAGGAGTTCCTGGAGATAGGGGGGGCCGGGAGTAGTGAGGGGCGCGGGAAGCGAACGATCTCCCACTAGGTAACGGACGGTCCCGATCAGCCCGCAGGGCCGGCCCTGTTCCTGGAGAATCCGGCGAATGAGCCAAGAAACCGTGGTTTTGCCGTTGGTTCCGGTCACCCCGATCAACTGGAGTTTGCTTCCCGGATAGTCGTAAAAGCGGTCGGCCAGGACCGAAAGCGCCGGGACGGGGTCCGCGAAGACAACCTGGGGGACCCGGGGGGGAACCATTTCCAGAAACTTGCCCGCCGCCAGGGCCACGGCGCCTTTTTCGATCGCCTCCAGGGCGAATTCGCTCCCGTCGTGCCGGATCCCCGGCAAGGCGAAGAAGAGAGCGCCGGGCCGGACCGAGGCCGAGTGGGAGGCCAGGGCGGAAATCTCGGCCGTGGTCTCGCCCCGGACGGAAAAATCGACGGGGAAACCGGCGAGCAGTTCGGAAAGGTTCACGCTTCTCCTCCGGAGGCGGGCGGAGCCAGGTCCAGATGCCGGATGATCCCCTCGCCGATTTCCTTGAACACCGGAGCCGCCACGGTCCCGCCGTAGTAGGCCCCGTGCGGCTCGTCGAGCAGAACCAGGATGGCGATGCGGGGATCGCCGGCCGGGAACATTCCCATGAACAGGGAATAGAAAAGGCGGTGGGAGTATTTGCCGTCCGAACCCTGTTTTTGGGCGGTGCCGGTCTTGCCCAGGACCCGGTACCCCGGGATCGCGGCCCGTTGCCCGGTCCCCTCTTTGCCTACCGCCAGCTCCAGAATCCCTCTCATAGTCCGGGCGGTCTCTTCGGAAACCGCCCGCCCCCTGGGTTCCCGGGAGACGCGCCGCACCAGATCGCCCTGAGCCGTTTCCACCCGGTCCACCACCCGGGGACGGGGCACAACGCCACCGTTGCCCAGAGCGCAGAAAGCGGTCAGAAGGCCCAATGGGGTCACCGAAACCTCGTGGCCCATGGTGATGCTGCGCAGGGAAATCTTGCTCCACTCCCTTTCCGGACGCAGGGTCCCGGCCGACTCGCCCAGCAGGTCGACGCCGGTTTTATCCCCGATCCCGAAAGCCGTAAGCCCCCGGTAAAGTTCCCGGCGTCCGAGCAGCATCCCCACCTTGGCCATCCCGATGTTCGAGGAGCGCTGGATGATGCCGGAGAAAGTCAGGGTTCCTTCCGGATGGCTGTCGCGCAGGGGCACTCCCCCGATCCGGAAAATCCCCTGCTCACAGTAAAACTCGGTATCCGGGCGCACGACCCCGGCCTCGAGGGCAACGGCCCCCACCAGGGCCTTGAAGGTGCTCCCGGGCTCGACCGGGTCGGTGACGGCCCGGTTGCGGCGGAGGTCGGCCCGGGGACGAGGCTGGACATTGGGATCGAAATCGGGTTTGTTGGCCAGGGCGAGAATATCCCCGCTCCGGCAGTCCATAACTACGACGACTCCGGCGGAGGCGTTATGCCGGCGACAGGCGTTCTCAAGGTTGCTCTCGGCCAGGTCCTGGATGACCTCGTCGACGGTGAGATAGACGTTGCAGCCCTCGATGGGAGGAATGTCCCCGTCCCGGAGCCACACGGCCTCCCTGAGCTTGCTGTCCCGCCCGGTCATTCTCCAGCCGTCGCGGCCGCGGAGCTCGTTGTCCAGAAGAAGTTCCAGGCCCTCGATTCCCCTCCCGTCGATGTCGGTCAGGCCAAGGACATTGGAGAGCAACGTGCCCTTGGGATAGACCCGGCGGGCCTCCTCGCGCAGGTAGATGCCCTCGGTCCCGAGGGACTCCACGGAAAGAATCTCGGCTTCGCTCAGATGCCGCTTGACCCAGGCAAACTCCCCCTCGCCGGCGAGGCGCCGGGAAAGCCGTTCGGGATCGAGCCCTAAAATGGAGGCGAGCCGGGCGGAAACCTCAGCGGGGTTTTCGAGCCGGCCGGGAACGGCATAAAGCGAATAAGAGGGAAGACTGCAGGAGAGAATGTTTCCCGCCCGGTCCCGGATCGTTCCCCGGCGGGCGGTGATGCAACTGAGGCGGCGGTGCTGCCCGGCCGCATAGTCGTTCCATCGTTCGTGCCCGAGACACTGGACCTGGAAAAGGCGGACCAGGATCGTCGCCGCCAGGAGCGAGAAGCCCCATCGGCACAGCCTGCTTCTCAAATCGTGTATTCTGCCGACCACATGCCGCCTCTTCCGCTCCGCCGCTCCGCCCCGATTAGGGCAACCCGGTCAGGAATTGCCCCGGGCCCGGCGGCGGGAATCCTCGGCCCGGGTTAAACCCAGGGAGTCCTCCAGGTAAACCTCGTGTTCGGGAAAAGGGATGACCATGTCGATCCCGTTTTCCAGAAGCCTGCCCTTGATCGCCGACGGGGACTTCAAACGGGCGATCTGGCTTTCCAGTCCGACAATCCTGGGGTTGAGTTCCGCGATCTGCTCCTCCAGCCCCTGAACCCGCTCCCCGGCTTCGATCACCCGCGCCTTGGACCAAATGCAAGGCGCGCCCAGGAAAAGGCAAGCCAGGGCCAGGGCGATGACCGCCGCCGGCCAGGCTGGATTAACCCGGCTTTCCTCCGCCCGATCCATCGTAGGGGCCAATGCTCTCATCCGTGCCTCCTTAGCGCTCCGACCGTCATTGAAGTTTTTCCGCCGCCCGCAAGCGGGCGCTCCGGGCCCGGGGATTGGCGGCGATCTCTTCCGGGGCCGGCCGCAGGGGTTTCGGGGTCAGAACCCCGGCCCAGCCCTGCTCCCTTTCCCAGGCCCGGAAAGCCTGCTTGACCAACCGGTCCTCCAGGGAATGAAAGGAAATCACGCATATTCTTCCCCCCGGAGCCAGCAACGACCGGACCCGGGAAAGGAAATTCTCCAGATTCTCCATTTCTTGATTCACCGCTATCCGCAGCGCCTGAAAAACCTTGGTGGCCGGGTGAATCCGGCCACGGCGGCCCACCGCCCGGGCGACCGTCTCGGCCAGGCGAACCGTGTCCTGAAAGAACTCGCGCCGGCGGGCTTCGACGATGAAACGGCTGATCCGGCGCGACCTCCCCTCTTCCCCGTACTGGTAAATAATGTCGGCCAAATCTCTCTCCGATAGGCGGTTGACCAGGTCCGCCGCCGTAGTTGTTTCCCGCCGGTCCATCCTCATATCCAGCGGCCCCGGGAACCGGAAACTGAAACCCCTTTCCCCCCGGTCAAGCTGCAGGCTCGAAACCCCCAGGTCCAGGAG
>CAZIEA010000223.1:0-3633 GCA_964538495.1 uncultured bacterium
GCGGTGGGGAGCGGGGTGGCGGTGGGCGTGGGCGAGGGGCTGGGGATGTCGGCCCGTAAGACGTAGGAGCTCTCGGTTCCCAGCCAGACCGTCCGCCCGGTGACGGAGAGGGAGATGGGATCCTTGGTGATCCCCAGGGTAGTGTCCAGGCTCCACTCCGAGCCGTCCCAGAAGAAGAGCTTGCCCGCGGCGTTGGACGGCCCCGCCCAGACGTGGGAAGAGTCGATTCCCCCCACCGGGCCGAAATTGGTGGAGACAGGGGAAACTACGGTGGCGACTGTCCAATCCGCCCCGTTGTAGGCAAGAATATAAGCCTGGTCCCCCGCCGCCCACGCCTCAGACCCGGAGGCGGCCCAGACCCCGCGCAGATAAGTACCGGAGCTCCAGTCAACGGCGCTCTGTTCCGCCCACCCCGCCCCGTCCCAGAAAAGGACCCGACTGGGGGCATTGTCCCCCACCGCCCAGACGTGGCTGGCGTCCACCCCGTAAATGTCCATCCAGATGTCAGTGCCGCCGGTCGAGGTGGAGACGGTCCAGTTCGCTCCTCCATCGGTGGAACGGAGCAGGCGGCCGTTCATGCCCCCCGCGAAAACCTCGCTCTCCGAGGCGGCCCAGACGCAGTAGATCCCGGTGCTAAGCTCGGTGTTCAGGGTCCACTCCCCGTCGAAGTGATAGATGGGTCCGGTGAAAGTGGTCTGGGTCCTCCCGCACATCCAGACGTCGCTGGCGCCGTAGGCGTAGATGTCCTTGATCTCCAGGGACTGCCCAGCCCAGGTCGAGGTTTGAAAGGCCCAGGAGGAGCCGTCGAAGAAGTAGACCTCATCATAACCCAGCGCGGCCCAGACGTGGCTCTCGTCGGCCGCGGCTACGCGGGTGTAGGCGCCGACTCCCGAGGCGTCAGGGTTCAGCCGGGTGACCTGGGTCCATTCCGCCCCCGGGGCGCGACCGGTGAAAACAGCCAGGAGAAAAAGAACCGCCAAAAGCGCGCGCCTGACCATCGACAACCTCCCTTGTGTGGACAGCTCCGTTTAAGATCCAAGATATATTTCCATTACCAGCCCCGCCCGGATTCGTCAAGCCGCTAGCGAAAAAAGGTGTCAAGTGATTAATAGTTGTTCTCGGCTCCGGCCAGGAGGGGGAGGGCGGCGTCCTTGGCCGAGAGGACGGGGTTCTTTACCGGCCAGCGGATCCCCAACTCGGGGTCGTCCCAGCGGATGCCCCGGTCCAGCTCGGGGGCGTAGTCTTCGGTAACCTTGTAGCAGACGTCGGCGGACTCGCTTAAGACCACGAAGCCATGGGCCAGGCCCGGGGGCAGGTAGAGCATTTCCCCGCTCTCCCCGGAGAGGTTGGCGCCGGCCCACTTTCCGTAAGCTTTAGAGGCAGGCCGCAGGTCCGCCCCCACGTCGAAGATCTCGCCCGCCGTGACCAGCACCAGCTTGCCCTGGGCTTTGGGGGCGAGCTGGTAGTGCAGCCCGCGCAGGACCCCCCTCCCGGAGCGGGAGTGGTTGTCCTGGACGAAGCCGGCGGGGAGCCCGGCCGCCCGGAAAGATTCGGCCTGGAAGGTCTCCCGGAAAAAACCCCTCCCGTCCGGGAAAACCCGGCTCGAGATCAGAAACATCCCGGGAATTTCCAGTTCCCTGAACTCGAAGGGCATCAGGCCCCGCCCTCCCCGCCCGGCGCCGGAGCGGCGGCATTGGCCGCCTTTTTCCGCCGGAACCACCAGATGCCTCCCCCCGCGATGACGATCAGGGCCGCCACCAGGGCGATCGGATTGTGGGAGACCTTGGCGATCAGGATGGTGACGATAGAGAGGGCCAGGGCGACGGGGAAAAGCACGAGCTTGATCAGCCCGCCGCCCAGGTTGCCCAGGAAGGGGAGCACGTCCAGCAGCGCCGGGATCGGGCCCAGCATCATCATCATCCCGATCCACATGGCGAAAAACCCGATTATGCGCATGATCCAGACGGTGAGCTTGTACTCGGTGGCGAGCTGGCTCAGGGCCTCGGCCCGGCTCCCGGCCAGGGCCCGGTAGAAGGGGGAGTCCTCGTGCAGGTATGGCGTGAGCTTCCCGCCCCGGACCTCCCCGAAAGCGGTCACTTCCGTCCCCGAGGGCAGGACCAGGTAGCTGACCCGGACGTCGCCGACCTGGGGTTGCTGAGGGGAACCTTCCCCCAGATAAATGTAGCCTCCGGCGAACCGGAGGACCGGCTCGGCCGGGACCGAAATCCAGCAATTCCGGCTTCAGATCCAGGAGTTCCCGGGAGGGGAGGCCGAGCTTGGCCGGGTTGACCGGGTATTGGCCCACCGCGGCCTCCGCGGCGCGAAAATCGGCTTCCTTGATCATGAGCGGCGGGTTGTAGTGCCCTTCCGGGTGCTTGAAGTCGGAGGCGTCGCCGGGGGAATCGGTCCAGTCCCGAACATAGGTGTAAACCGTGGTGGTCTCGCTCCCGCCCCCGAGCTTCTTTTCGGTCTTGCTCTCGGATTTCTCGGTCCAGGCGAACATCTCCACCTTGCGCTCCAGGGCGACATAAGGCCCGGGGCGGAGGTAGCCGGGGTCCCCGATCTCGCCCGGCGCGGCAAGCTTTCCTTCCAGGGAGACGAACTGCCCCTCGGCTTCCGCCTCCACCCGCTCGGCGTCAAAGGGCTTGCTCTCCCGGGCCACCTTGGACCAGTCGGTCCGACCCTCGCTTAGCCAGAGGACCACGAAGGAGGCCAAAAAGAGGACCAACCCGATCAGGACTCCCTTCAGCGAAGACCCGAGGTTTTGCCCAAAGCTTTTGCTGGTGGTTTCCACGTATCTGTCGGCCATTTTCCTCCCCCTTTTTTGGTTCAGGCGCGACTGCCGTTAACCGCTAATCTCGCGAATCCACGCCAATCTGGATGACTGATTACGGATCACTGATTACAGGTTTTCCTGGACCACGAACCTCGGCGCCAAGCCTCACGCCTCACGCCCCGAGTACGAGGAAGAATTGGCGGGGATTCGCGAGATTCGCGGTTTCGAATTTGACTTTCTCCGTGTTTATGTATGAATTCCAGGCGATTAGCCGCGCCAGGCGGCCGGAAAACTGATATTTTATATATATCATGGGAAATGAGAAGCGCAAACGCGCCGGAAGGAGCCTCGGGGAGATGGGGGAGTTCGGGCTGATCGCCGAGATCTCCCGCCTGGCTGGCTCGGGCCGCCGGGCCGTGCGCGGGATCGGCGACGACGCCGCCGTGCTGGAAAACCCCGGGAACGACTACCTGCTCCTGGCCGCCGACGCCGTGGAGGAGGGCGTGCATTTTCTGCTCTCCCAGGGCCCGAGAAGGATCGGGCGCAAGGCCCTGGCGGTCAACCTTTCCGACATCGCCGCCATGGGGGGCGAGGCGCAATGGGCCCTGGTCTGCCTGGGCCTGCCGGCTGGTCTTGAGGTCGAGTTCGTTCTCGATCTCTACCGGGGGATGGAGGAACTGGCCGGCGCGGCCGGGGTCGGGATCGTGGGGGGGGACACCTGGCGGACCAAGGGTGCTCTGGTGCTGGCGGTCACGGTCCTGGGCCGGGTGAGCAAGGACCGCTGCCTGTTCCGGGACGGGGCCCGGGAGGGAGATATCGTTTGCGTGACCGGGTCCCTGGGGGACGCCGCCTTGGGC
>CAZIEA010000224.1:0-3630 GCA_964538495.1 uncultured bacterium
CGCCAAGACGCAGAAAAAGATTTGTCCACAGATTTCACAGATTTTTTCTTCATGCCCTTCATCGTAAAAAAAGTAGTTTCTCTGTGCTCTCTGTTTTTCTCTGTGAACTCTGTGGTGAGGAAATTCGGCTGAACTGAAGGCCGCCTCAGCCACATGCGGGCTTAGATGCCGTCGGCGCCCCGGCGGCGGCGCCAACCAAAGAGGGCCTTCCCGGGCTCGGCGACGACCACGTAGATCGCGGGCATGATCAACAGGGCCAGGAAGGCTCCTCCCGCCATTCCCCCGATCGAGACCACCCCCATCGAGGCCCGGTAGCCGCCCCCGGCCCCGGCGGCCAGGGCCAGGGGGAGCATGGCCACCACCGTGGTCAGGTCCGCCATCAGGATGGGCCGGAGCCTGATCTCGCAGGCCCGGATCACCGCAGCGGAGGCGTCCAGCCCCTCGGCCCGGCGCAGGTGGTTGGCATAGTCTATGATCACGATGGTGTTGTTGATCACCAGCCCCACCAGCATGATGATCGCCATCAGGGACATGATGTTGATGGTGGCCCCGGTCAGGAGCAGCGCGATCAGGACCGTGCTCAGGGCCAGGGGCAGGCTGAGCATGATCATGGCCGGGAAGCGCCAGGATTCCAGGATCCCGGCCAGCATCAGGAAAGTCAGGGCCACGGCCAGGGCCAGGGCCTTGAAGAGTTCCCCGAATTCCCTGGCTATCATCTCCATCTCCCCCCCCGAGTAATAGCCGTAACCCGGTGGAAAAACGATCTCGCTCTCGATCAATCCCTCCAGGCTTCGCCCCGCTTCCCCGGCGGAAGTCCCGACCACGTTGGCCGAGACCGTCACGGTCCGGGCCCGGTCCTTGCGGGTGATGGTGGTGGGCCCCTCCCGCCGCTCGATCCGGCAGACCGAGGTGATGGGGATGGGCTGGCCGTCCCGGGCGGCGATGAAGATGTCCCCGACCTGTTCCTGGAATCCGCGGTCGGCTTGGCGGAGCTTGACCCGGATATCGAACTCGTCGTCCTCCTCCCGGTAGGTGGAAGCCACTTCCCCGGTGAGGGAGGCGCGCAAGACTCGGGCCAAGGCGCCGACGGTGATCCCATAGTCCAGGGCCTTGCGGCGGTCGGGGACAAGCCGGATTTCGGTTTTCCCCATCCGCCAGTCGGTATCGATATCGGCCGTGCCCGGGATCCCGGCGGCCAGCCCCGCGATCTGGCCGGCCAGCTTGTTGAGCACGGCGATGTCGTCTCCGCGGATCTCAATCTGGATCGGTTTGCCTCCGCCGCCTCCGCCTTGTTCGGTTTCCAGCAGGCTGAAAGTCGCGCCCGGGATCGCGGCCAGGGCCGGGCGCAGGGAGTTCATGATCTCGCCGGTGGAACGGGCTCTCCGCTCGAGCGGGATCAGATCGACGCCGACCTCGCCGAGGTTGATCCCGGAACTGCTCCCGCCGTGGGCAGTGGAGGTTTTTCCGGTCATGGCGAAAATTTTTTCCTTTTCCGGGATCTCCGCCAGCAGCGCCTCGATTTTCCTGGTCACGGCATCGGTGGCCTCCAACGAGCTTCCCACCGGGGTCTCGAGCACGACCTTAAAGGCCCCCTGATCGGTGGCGGGGAAGAACTCGAAGCCGATCAGGGGGGGGAGAAAGACCGCCGAGCCCAGGAAAAGGCCGGCCGCCCCCAGGATGGCCAGGGACTTGCGGCGGATGATCTTGGCCACCAGGCGTCCATAGCTCCGGGAGAGGTTTTCGTAAAACCGGTCCCAGTGCTCGAAGATTTTTTTCTTCTTGCTGTTCTCGCGCAGGAAGCGCGAGGCCAGCATCGGGGTCAGGGTGTAGGAAACCAGCAGGGAAAAAAGGGTGGAGAAAACGATGACCATGGCGAATTGGCGGAAGAACTGGCCCACGATGCTGCGCATGAAGGCCACCGGGAGGAAAACCACGATGTTGGTCAGAGTGGTGGAGGCCACGGCGGCGGCGATTTCGGAGGTCCCCTCCCGGGCGGCGGCGACCCGGTCCCGGCCCAACTCCAGGTAGCGGTGAATGTTCTCCAGGACCAGGATGGCGTTATTGACCAGGATCCCCACCGCCAGGGCCATTCCGGCCATGCTCAGCATGTTGATGGAATAGCCGAAGAGATAGACCAGGAAAAAGGTGCAGACGATGCTGGTGGGCATGGCCACCGCGATAATCATGGTGCTGCGCAGATTATGCAGGAAGAGGAAGAGACAGATCGCGGTCAGGACGATTCCGGTGACGATGTTGCTGTTCACCTCGCCCAGGGAGTCGCGGATGAAGACGGAGTTGTCCTCGGCCACGGCGATGGAGATGTCTTCGGGGAGTTCCCGCTCCAGTTCCAGGATCGCCCGGCGGATGCTGTCGGCGACGCCGATGGTGTTGGCGTCGGCGCGCTTGCGGATGGAGATGGCCAGGGAAGGCCGCCCCTGGAAGCGGGCCAACTCCCGGACTTCCTTGACCGTGTCCTCGATCGCGGCCAGGTCCGTCAGCCTGGCCTTACGGCCGTCCGGGGTGGGAATGGCGATCTCGGCCAGGCCGCCGAGGTCCTCGATTTTCCCGGCCAAGCGGATGGTGATCTCGCCGGCTTTTTCGGTGATGTGGCCGGAGGGGAGATCCAGGTTGGCCTGGGCCAAGGCCGCCTCGATGTCGGAGAGGGTGAGCCGGAGGGCGTTCAGGCGCTTCTGGTCCACGGCAATAAGGATTTCCCGCTCCTGTCCGCCGATGATCTCGGCGTCGGCGACCCCGCGGACCCGAGCCAGCCGGGGCTTGATCCTCTTATCCGCCAGGAGATAGAGATCCTGCGGGGGGATCTCCCCGGCCACGGCCAGGGACATGATGGGCAGGGCGTTGATGTCGAACTTGCTGACCAGGGGCTTTTCCGCGCCATCCGGGAGGTCCGGCTCGGCCAGAGCGACCTTGTCCCGGACGTCGGCGGCGGCGGCATCCACGTCCATCTCCAGTTCGAACTCGAGCACTATGGTCGAGACCCCCTCCTCGGAACGGGAGGTGATGTGCCTGAGCCCCTCCACCGTGCTCAACTCCTCCTCCAGGGGCTTGCTCACCAGAGTCTCGATTTCGCGCGGTCCCGCCCCGGTGTAAACGGTGACCACGGTGACATAGGGGATGTCCACCTTGGGGAAAAGGTCGACCGGGCTCTCCAGATAGCCCGTCAACCCCAGGATGAGGAGGATCAGGAAGATGACCTCGGTCAGGACCCGGCGCTGGATGGAGAAGTCGGACAGCAGCATTGTTCTTACTCCCCGGCAATCCGGATCGGAGCCCCCGGCTTTAGCTTGTCCTGGCCTTCGACGACCACCAGGCTGTTTTCGTCCAGCCCTTGGACGATTTCCACCAGGCCCCGGGAGAGCTGGCCCGTCCGGACCGGGCGGAAGACAGCCTTATCCCCGTCGGCAAGAAAAACACCGGCTTGGCCGTTTTCATCTTGGCTCAGAGCCTCCGAAGGCAGGAGCAGGGCGGAGCGGGTTTCCCGGACGATCACGACCCGGGCGTACATCCCGGGGCGGAGCAGGTAACCGGGATTGTCGAGGACCAGCTTGACCGTGAAGAGGCGGCTGACCTCGCTGGCGGTGGGGTTGATCGTGCCGACGGCGGTTTCCCAGG
>CAZIEA010000225.1:0-3620 GCA_964538495.1 uncultured bacterium
GGTCCGCCCGGAAACAGGCCACCTTCCGGCCCGGGCCGGCCGCGGTAAGTTCGGGGCGCGCCCGCGCGCATTCCTCCAGAGCCCGGGGGCAGCGGGGACGGAAAGAGCACCCTTCCGGCGGAGGCGCCGGCCGGTCCTCGCCGGTGTCCGCCCCCGCGGCCGCGGCGGCGGGATCGGGGACTGGGATCGAATCGAGCAGGAGCCGGGTGTAGGGATGCCGCGGATCGGAATAAACGGCAGCTGCGGGCCCTTCCTCCACGATCCGGCCCCGGTACATCACCGCCACCCGGTCGGCCATGTGCTCGACCACCCCGAGATCGTGGGCGATGAACAAGCAGGTCAGCCCCATTCGGTCCCGCAAGTCGGAAATCAGATTCAGGACCTGGGCCTGGACGGAAACGTCCAGGGAGGAGACCGGCTCGCAAAGCAGAAAGTCGGGTTCCAGGGCCAGGGCCCGGGCGATCCCGATGCGCTGGCGCTGGCCCCCGGAAAATTCGTGGGGATAGCACTCGGCGGCGGCCTCCGACAGCCCGACCAGCTTCAGCAGTTCCGCCACCCTTTTCCGCCGCCCCCGGCGGTCGGAGACCCGAAAGACTTCCAGCCCCTCGGCCACGATCGCCCCCACCTTCATCCGGGGGTTGAGCGACCCATAGGGGTCCTGGAAAACCGCCTGCATCCGGCGCCGGAAGGGTTTGAGCCGCTTCCCGGACAAGGCCAGAAGATCGGTCCCGTCGAAGCGGATCTCGCCGGAATCCGCTTCCAGCAGGCGCAGGATCATCCGGCCCAGGGTGGTTTTTCCGCTCCCGGACTCCCCCACCAACCCCAGGGTTTCCCCGCGTTGGAGGGAAAGCGAAACGCCGTCCACCGCCCGGATGCCGGGAGCCTTCTTCCAGGGCAGGGAGCCGGATCCGGAAAAAACCTTGTTCAGATCGCGGACCTCGAGCAGCGGAGTCACGGCTTGGCCTCCAGGGGCCGAAAACAGGCGGCCCAATGACCTCGAGCCCGTTCCTCGAGCTCGGGAACAGCCCGCCGACACTTCTCCGCGGCCCGGGGACAGCGGGGATGGAAGGGGCAACCGGAGGGCCTCTCGGCAATGCTGGGGACTCCGCCCGGGATCGTCTCCAGGCGGCGGCGCCCCGCCCCCAGGCGCGGAATGGAGCGCAGGAGCGCCCGGGTATAGGGGTGGCGGGGGAAGGCGAACAAATCGCCGGTGCGCGCGGTTTCCACCAAACGCCCCAGATACATCACCGCCGTGGACTGGGCCTGGCCGGCGACCACCCCGAGGTCGTGGGTGACCAGGAGCACCCCCATCCGCTCCCGCTCGCGCAAGCTGGCGATCAGCTTCAGGATGCGGGCCTGAACCGTGACGTCGAGCGCGGTGGTAGGCTCGTCGGCCAGAAGGATCCCGGGTCCCCCGGCCAAGGCCATGGCGATCATCACCCGCTGGCGCTGGCCCCCGGAAAGCTGGTGGGGATAGCTGTAAAAACGCTCCCGGGGATTCTCGATCCCGACCCTAGCGAGCATTTCCAGCGCCAGCTCGCGGCTCTCCCGGCTCCCCAGCTCGCGGTGGGCGCGAACCGCCTCCACGACCTGTTCCCCCACCCGCATCACCGGGTTGAGGGAGGTCATCGGCTCCTGGAAGATCATGGCCACCCGGCCGCCCCGGTACCGGCGAAGGCGGCGCTCGGGCAGGCTCAGCAGGTCGACTCCGTCCAGGGTCGCGGTCCCGCCCCGGAGGCGGGCCGCCGGGGGCAAGAGCCGGAGCAAGGCCAAGGCGGTCAGGGTTTTCCCGCAGCCGCTCTCCCCCACCAGTCCCAGGGTGGTCCCGGAGCGGATTTCCAGGGAGACCCCGTCCACGGCGGCGGCCCCCCCTCCCCCGGGGAGGGGGAAAGTTACCCGCAGGTCCCGGACCCGCAGCGTCCCCCGGTCTTCTTTTTCCTCGTCCACGGAGCGCATGGTGTTTTCAGGATACAGATTCCGCTCTATCGCGGCCACAGCCTTTGAACCTAGAGTCAGAGAACAGGGTCCAGTACCGACCCCGATTCGCGCCTGAACCCTGAACCCCGAACCCTGAATCCTTCTACATGCCCTACATGTCTACATGTGAATGAGGCGGCGGTTCCTTCAGC
Source organism: uncultured bacterium (assembly GCA_964538495.1). Lineage (GTDB taxonomy): Bacteria > Auribacterota > Erginobacteria > Erginobacterales > DAOSXE01 > CAZIEA01. The sequence goes on from CAZIEA010000225.1 coordinate 2,130, forward strand.
CTAAAAATCGCGCGCGCCGCGCAGGCGGGGGTCGAGAACGTCGCGCAGGGCGTCGCCAAACACGTGCAGGGCCAAGCTGATGAAGAAAACCGCCCCGGAAGCGGCCGCCAACTGCCACCAGACCCCCCGGGCCAGCTCCAGCTTGGCCTCGTCGATCATCACCCCCCAGCTCGGCTCCGTCCGCGCCCCCAGGCCGAGAAAACTCAGGAGTACCTCGGCGTGGATGTAGGAGACGAATCCGAGGGTGAAGGTGATGATGACGATGTGAAAGACATTGGGCGCCAGGTGCCGGGCCATCACCCGCACCGCCGAGGCCCCCAGGGCCCGAGCGGCCAGGACATACTCGGCTTCCCGACGCTTGATCACCTCGCCCCGGACCAGCCGGCAAAGCCCGACCCAGCCGGTCAACCCCAGGGCCAGGTAGACTGCGTTGATCCCGTCGAGCCGGACCGAGAGCCCCCCGAGGGAGAAACTCCTGCCCTGGAGCACGAAGGCAAAGGCCAGGATGAGCAGGATATAGGGGATGGATTCCAGGGTCGAATAAAGCCAGGTGATGGCGTCGTCCACCACCCCGCCCAGGTAGCCGGCCAGAATCCCGAGCGCCAAGCCGATCAGGACGGCCAAAACCGAGGCCGCCAGGGCCACGGAAAGGGCGGTCCTGGTCCCGAGCACGGTCTTGGCCAGAACGTCCCGGCCGTGGATGTCGGTTCCGAAAGGATGGCGGAGGCTGGGGGCCTGGTAGGCGGCGGCGTAATCGGGCGTTTCCCAGTCGGGGAGGCGCCAGCCGGACAGGCCCCATAGCCCCAGGACCAGGTATAACCCGATCACCGCCAGGGCCGGCATCACTCCCGGCCGGGAGCGCAACTCGCTCCAGATGCCGGGATGGGTTTTATCGGCAACCATTTTCATAGGGTTCAGGAAAACCAGTAATCCGTAATCGGTGATCCGTAATCCGTCGGGACAGGAAACAGGAGTCAGGATTCGCCAAAACCAGTTAGCAGTGGACAGTGAGCAGTAAACAGTCGCCTGAATTGGCGTAGATTCGCGGTTTCGGATTTCGTCATTCGAGTTTCGAATTTATCTACATGGCCTACATGTCTACATGTGAATGCGGCGGCAGTTCCTTCAGCCTTCAGCCTTCAGTCTTCAGCCTGATTTCGCCCGATCCCGATAGCGATACCGATACCGACCCCGATTCGCACCTGAACTCTGGGTGACTCTATGCTCTATGCCATGTCTCACGCCCCGACTACGATTACGACAACGATAGCGACAACGAATAAAACTACATGTCCTACATGTCTACATGTGAATGCGGCGGCGGTTCCTTCAGTCTTCAGCCTGTCTTCCTTACCATGAAGAGCATGAAGGACATGAAGGAACAATCTGTGCAAATCTGTGAAATCTGTGGACAAATCGGTTCTTGGCGTCTTTGCGCCTTTGCGTGAGATAAGCAGATTTTCTACATGTCCTACATGTCTACATGTGAAT
>CAZIEA010000226.1:0-956 GCA_964538495.1 uncultured bacterium
CGACACCGCCAACTACGAGCCGCTCGAGACGGCCAAGTTCGAGTACCGCTGGCAGTGGGAATACGCGGAACGCTTCGCCGCCGCCGGGCTCACGGCGCTGCTGGGCAGCGGCTTCGACCCCGGGGCGACCAACGTCTTCACCGCCTACCTGGCCAAGCATCATTTCGACGAGATCCGCTCCCTCGACATCGTGGACGTCAACGGCGGCGACCACGGCTATCCTTTCGCCACCAACTTCAACCCCGAGATCAACATTCGCGAGGTCACCGCTCCCTGCCGCCACTGGGAAAAGGGGAAATTCGTGGAGACCGCGCCCCTTTCCCGCAAAAGGCGCTTCGTCTGCCCGGAAGGGGTGGGCGAGTACCAGGTCTACCGGCTCTACCACGAGGAGCTGGAATCGCTGGCCAAGCACTTCCCCGCCCTGAAAAAAGCCCAGTTCTGGATGAGCTTTTCCGACAGCTACCTCAAGCACCTGGAAGTCCTGCAAAACGTGGGCATGACCGGGATCGCGCCGGTTATGTTCGAGGGCCGCGAGATCGTTCCCCTGCGCTTTCTCAAGGCCCTGCTCCCGGACCCGGCCTCCCTGGGGCCTAGGACCAGGGGTAAGACCTGCATCGGGGTGATCGCCCGGGGACTTAAGGATGGGCAGAAAACCCTCCGCTACCTTTACAACATCTGCGACCACCAGCAGTGCTACGCCGAGATCGGGGCCCAGGCCGTCTCCTACACCACCGGGGTCCCCGCCATGATCGGGGCCAAGCTCCTGCTGACCGGGGAATGGCGGCGCCCCGGGGTCTGGAACCTGGAGCAGCTCGACCCGGATCCCTTCATGGCCGACCTGACTCGCTACGGCCTGCCCTGGAAGATCACCGGCGATGTCCGCTTTTGACGCAGATTAAAGTCTGTCCACAGATTTCACAGATTTACACAGATTTTTTTCTTCATGTTCTTCATGC
>CAZIEA010000226.1:1056-3615 GCA_964538495.1 uncultured bacterium
CTGTGGTCTCTGTTTCCCCTCTGTGAGCTCTGTGGTCGATCGTAGCGCAGGGCTTTAGCCCTGCCAGGGAAGGGCATCACGCAAAGGCGCCAAGACGCAAAGACGCTAAGAACCAATCTGTCCACAGATTTCACAGATTTACACAGATTTTTTTCTTCATGTTCTTCATGCTCTTCATGGTGAAAAAAAGTAATTCTCTGTGGTCTCTGTTTCCCCTCTGTGAGCTCTGTGGTCGATCGTAGCGCAGGGCTTCAGCCCTGCTTCCAGGGTTCAGAAAAACCGGTAATCCGTGGCCAGTAATCCGTAATCCGGGCGCGGGAAGGGAGCCCCCGCAGGGGGCGACGCCCAAGCTCGGGGACGGTATCGCTATCGGGATCTGGCGCGCAAAGCATCACGCAAAGACGCCAAGGACCGGATCGTCCACAGATTTACACAGATTATTTTCCTACTCGTACTCGGGGCGTGGGATATGGGGCGTGAGGCGTGTGGCTTGAGGCTTGGCGCTGATTCCTGCGCATTCTAAATTCTGGATTCTTCCTTCGTTATCGTTGTCGTGGTCGTAATCGTAATCGGTGCCCTCGAACAGACGGCGGCTGATGGTCCGCGGCGCCGTTAGGCGAGAATGGATATGAAGATGCTCACACGAATCCAATTCATCGTAATTTTGGCAATAATTGTTTCCGCAACCATTTGCGAAGCTGAAGAAACTGACACTTCCAACAACAGCACCAGAATTATATTTCATTACGATGGCCACGAATATCCGGCTGAGTTGCTTGAGAAATCGGATGACGACCAGAGTATACCTGCCGAACTTCGGAAGCATGTTCAACCAGGTGATCATATTGGTTACCGACTTTATGACGGAAACAAAGTTATTAAAGATGTCGCCGGATCGGTCACGGAATATGAACAAATCGTACTTTCCAATGGGGTCGTTTTTTCGGTGAGGGGAAAGAGCATTTTTGAAGCTTTAAAAAAATTAAAAGTGACTCTCAATATTTTACACACGCCGAATTTTGGTTATTTAGAATAAGAAGAAGGCATTAAAGATGACTCCAAGCGGGAGTGAAATACTTCGCCAAGAAATGAACTATAGAGCGCGGACATTCGAGGCTTTCGACCCGAAAAGGGTCCCTTCGCCCTGCTTCGTAGTGGACCAGGCCGCCCTCGAGGAGAACCTGAAGGTCCTGGAGAGGGTGGGGAAAGAAAGCGGGGCGAAAATCCTGCTCGCCCTCAAGGCCTTTTCCTGCTGGCGGCTGGGCGGGCTCTGCGCCCGCTACCTGGACGGGGTTTCCGCCAGCGGCTTATACGAGGCCCGGCTGGGGAATGAGGCCAAAGCCGCTCGGCCCGACCCGGAGTTCCGGCTCAGGATCAACCCGGAACAATCGGAGGCCCCGGCGCCGGTCTACGACCCCTGCGCCCCCTTTTCCCGCCTGGGCACGGTCCGGGAGCGGTTGGAAGAGGAAGACCTGGAAGGGATCTCGGGCCTGCACTTTCACACCCTCTGCGAGCAGGACTTCCCGCCCCTGCTCCGGACCGTGGCGGCCGTGGAGGAGAAGTTCGGGAACTGGTTGCCCCGGATGAGCTGGGTGAATTTCGGGGGCGGCCATCACATCACCCGGCCCGGCTATCAGGTGGAGGATTTGATCGGGCTGATCCGGGATTTCTCGGAGAAATACGGACTTAGGGTTTACCTGGAGCCGGGGGAGGCCGTGGCCCTGGGGGCGGGGGTGCTGGCGGCCGAGGTGCTGGATTTAACCTGGAACGGGATGGATCTGGCTATCCTGGACGCCTCCGCCGAATGCCATTTGCCCGACGTGCTGGAGATGCCCTATCGGCCGGAGATTTTCGGGGCCGGGCAGCCCGGGGAGTTCCCGCATCTCTACCGGCTGGGCGGTCCCACCTGCCTGGCCGGGGACGTGTTCGGCGATTACAGTTTCCCGGAGGAGCTGACGGTTGGGCGGAGACTTCTTTTGGACGACATGGCCCATTACACCATGGTCAAGACCAACACCTTCAATGGGATGCCCCTGCCCGCCCTTGCCCTCTGGGACTCCCGCACCGACCGTCTCGAGGTGATCCGGGAATTCGGCTACGCCGACTTCAAGAATCGGCTTTCCTGAGTTCCGCCGTATTCACATGTAGACATGTAGGACATGTAGGTAAATTCGAAATCAGAAACTCGAAATTCGAAACCGCCCAAAACCGGCATCACGCAAAGGCGCAGAGACGCCAAGAAAACCTACCTGTCCACAGATTTCACAGATTAAAACTTCATGCTCTTCATGTCCTTCATGGTGGGAAATTAGGCTGAAGGCTGAAGGAACCGACGCCTTTTCAACCATGTAGACCATGTAGGGCATGTAGTTAAATTCGAATGACGAAACTCGAAATTCGAAACCGCCCAAAACCGGCATCACGCAAAGACGCCAAGAACCGATTTGTCCACAGATTTCACAGATTCTTGCTATTTCTTGGTCTTTGGGCGAGTACCGTCAAGCCGCGCCGGAGACGCGGCGATACTACAAGCCCCGACGAAGACGGGGCGATACTACA
>CAZIEA010000227.1:0-1261 GCA_964538495.1 uncultured bacterium
GACCTGATCTACGCGGCCCGGATCCGGGGGAAGCCCTGGGACAACCCGGGGCTGGAGGAACTGAGCCGGATCGCCCATCTCCAGGACCTTCATATCGAATTGACCGCCCTCGGAATCGATATTTCCAAACTGATCGGCTCGCGCCACAGCAAAGTTCTGATCGCCCAGGGGCTGGCCGCGGTCGAGACCCTGGAGGAGATGCGCTCTATCATGGCCCGGATGGGATGGGACAAGCTGGTGGCGGCCTACGATGCTTCGCTGGAGGAAGTCTATCCCCGGGTCGAGCAGGCCGTGGGCGTAATCGAACTCGCCAAGCCGGGGTCTTCCGAGCCGCTCCTGATCACCGCCGCTCTTTCCCCGTTCTGCGACGGCAAAAAAGGGGAAGTTCAAATCAATGTCGCCTCCGCCAGCCATTATCTGCTCGGGCGCAAGAAAAACCCGACCGACTATTTCTTCTACTGTTACGGTTCCCAGTTAATGACGACCCGCCGCCCCAACGAGAAGGAGACCTCTCTCAACCTGAGCACGATGTGCCAGCACATCGGGACCCGGGCCGACGGGGGTCATTCCGGCGCGGCTACCTGCAAGCCTTCCTCCAACCCGGCTTTTCCCCGCCGCCGCCTCCTTAATATAAAGGACACCAACTACCTGCATTATCTCGACTACCTGGCCGACCGGGTGGCGGATTATTCCGGATTGACCAAGGTCCGGGTTCGTCCCCTGCATTTCGATTCCTACTCCCCGCCCGTGGAGGCGGCCTTGAAACACGTGGAGGAAAATCTCTTCCGAATCCGGCTGGAGGTCCCGGCCGGCTCGGGCGCGCCGGTCACGGTGATTTTCACCCGGGCTCCCCGGGTTCTGGGAAAGTCAGGGGAGGAAAAACCGTCCTTTCTCCAGATCATCAATTACCTGAAAAGGGACCACGAGTTCGACTACCTGTTCCTGGCCCAGGGGATGCTCTATCGGGTGATCCTGGCCAATGCCGGCGACGAGGCTTGTCGCCTCGACCTCCCGGGACTGGCTCGCCGGATCGGTTGGAGCGAGGACGGGGGCTGTTCGATCCTGGCGGTCGCGGACATCAAGAAGAACAAGCAGGTTAAGAAACGCCTGCGCCGGATGCTCCCCCCCCACTTGGTCCAGCTTTCCCGCTTGATCGGGGGCTTTCTGGAGGCCGCCGGCGCCGGGGCGGTTCTGGAAAACCGGCCCCTGGTTACGGAGAGGGCGCTGGCGACCTTCGCCACGGCCCTCGCGCGGCTCGATT
>CAZIEA010000227.1:1271-3544 GCA_964538495.1 uncultured bacterium
ACCGGGGGGAGGAAGCTCCGCCTGGCGGCGGTTCTCGGGGGCAGGGTGGACCGGAGGGCGGGCGAGACCGACCTCCCTATCCCCCTGATCGGAGAGCACCTGAAAAAGCATAATCCCGACTATCTTTTCTTCTCGGAGGGGGAGGTTTCCTTCCCCCGGCAGCAGGGGATCTCGGTCTTGGCCCGGCTGGGGGATGGGCCCGGGCCGATCGATTGCGCCCGCGTCGTGGGGGCATTGGTGGGGAACCGTTTCTGCGGGGATGCCGGGATCGCCGAGTTCATGCCCGGGCTGGTTCCCGGCGCGCCGTCGGGACCGGCCCCGCTTACGGCTGCCAACTTCCGGGAATACCTGGGCTACGTTCTCCCGCGCCTGGCGTCGGCCGCGGGCTTCGAGGCTGGGGAACCGCGGAAGGCGTGACGGCTGTCCGCCCGCCGGTTCGAGATCGGGGGATAAGACTCGGATAGGGATAACCGCCCAAAACGGCGATTATAGATCAGGGGAGGGAGAATGAGCGAAAAACAACTGGAAAATCTGCGTTCTCGCCGTCGTTTGGTCGAGGCCGGGGGAGGGGAGGAGCAGACCGGCAAGCAGCACGAAGCCGGCAAGCTTACCGCCCGGGAAAGGCTGGATCTCCTGTTCGATCCCGGGAGTTTCGTGGAACTTGACGCGTTCGTCCGGCATCGCTGCTTTAATTTCGGGATGGAGAAAAAGGAAGCTCCCGGGGAAGGGGTGGTCACCGGTTACGGCCAGGTGGAGGGACGTTTAGTCTATGCTTTTTCCCAGGACTTTACCGTGATCGGGGGGTCGCTGGGGGAGATGCATGCAGCCAAGATCTGCAAGGTCCTGGACAATGCCGTCAAGGTGGGGGCCCCGGTGGTGGGGATCAACGACTCCGGCGGGGCCCGGATTCAGGAAGGGGTGAATTCCCTCATGGGCTACGGGGACATTTTCTACCGCAACACCCGGGCCTCCGGGGTGATCCCCCAGATCGCGGTCATTCTCGGGCCCTGCGCCGGGGGGGCGGTTTACAGCCCGGCGATCATGGATTTTATTTTCATGGCCGAGGGCGTCTCGCAGATGTTCATTACCGGCCCCCAGGTCATTAAGTCCGTGACCGGGGAAGAGGTCAGCGCCGAGGCCTTGGGCGGGGCAATGACTCACAACAGCATCAGCGGCGTGGCCAAGTTCATCAGCCCGGACGAGAAGACATGCCTCTCCGAGGTGCGTCGGCTGCTTGGGTTCCTTCCCGCCAACAACGCCGAAACCGCCCCCCGCCGGGAGACCGGCGACGATCCCAACCGGCCGGTTCCGGAACTGGATGGGATTATTCCCGATTCCGCCAACAAGCCCTACGACATGATGGAAGTGATCCGGCCCCTAGTGGACCGAGGCGAGTTTCTGGAATACCAGCCCCATTATGCCCGCAACATCATCGCCGGTTTTGCCCGGATCGCCGGGCGCTCGATCGGGATCGTGGCCAACCAGCCGGCCTTCCTGGCCGGGTGCTTGGACATCAACGCCTCCGACAAGGCGGCCCGCTTCGTCCGCACCTGCGACGCCTTTAACGTGCCGCTTCTTACCCTGGTGGATGTTCCCGGATTTCTCCCCGGCACCGACCAGGAATATGGAGGAATCATTCGCCACGGGGCCAAGCTCCTTTTCGCTTATAGCGAGGCCACGGTCCCGTTGGTGACCCTGATCACGCGCAAGGCCTATGGCGGGGCCTATATCGCCATGTGCTCCCGCCACCTGGGCGGAGACCTGGTTCTGGCCTGGCCTTCGGCCGAGATCGCCGTAATGGGTCCGGAGGGGGCGGCCAACATCATTTTCCGGCGCGAGATCAAGGCGGCGGAAGATCCCAAGGCCAAGCGGCTGGAGAAAATCCGGGAATACACGGAAAAATTCGCCAATCCTTATGTCGCCGCCGAACTCGGGTACGTCGACGACGTGATCGAGCCGTCCACCACCCGGGTCCGCCTGGCCGACGCCTTCGAGATGCTTTCCTCCAAGCAGCCATCCGGACCGGCCCGCAAGCATGGGAACATTCCCCTCTGAGCCGCTATGAGGCTGCTGCAAAAACTCGCTCAAGGCAATCTCACGGGCTGGGGGGAAAAGGCGCTGGGATCGTTTTACGTGGCGGCGCTGGGGATGGCCCTGACTTTCCTGATCCTAGGCTTGATCATGGTCCTGGTCTGGGCGTTTTCCAAGGTCCTGGGCGGGGGGATGAAGGCCGCTCCCGTCCCGCCCCCGGCTTTGATCCCGGTTCCGCCCCC
>CAZIEA010000228.1:0-3534 GCA_964538495.1 uncultured bacterium
GCGCCGGCGCGATCTCGGCCGCCGCGGCGGGGGCGAAACGCCAGATGCTGCACTGCGGGCGTCTGGCTTTCGATCCTCCGGGGGGGGGAGAGCGCCTGGATTTCCGGGTCAAGCTTCCGGCGGACATGGAATCGGTGCTGGCGCGGTTGCGCCGGAGCGCCCCGGCCTCTCCAGAGGAGGCGCCGTGAACCATCCTCTTTACCCCCTTTCTTTTCAGCCGCTTTTCCAGGTCAAGCCCTGGGGGGGGAACAAGCTGGCCCGGCTGCTCGGGAAGCCCGCCGATCCCCATCTCAAGGTCGGCGAGTCCTGGGAAATCTCGGACCGGGGAAAAGATTCCACCCCGGTGGCCGGGGGCTTTTACCGGGGAAAGACCCTGCACGAGCTGATCGGCCTGCTGGAGAACCGCCTGCTCGGGGACCTGGTCTGGGCCCGCCGTCCGGCGCGTTTTCCGTTGCTCTACAAGATCCTCGACGTCGAGGCCGTTCTTTCCGTCCAGGTCCATCCCGGGGAGGAGTATGCCCGCGAACACGCCGGGGAGGGGGGAAAGCCTGAGATGTGGTATGTCCTGCAGGCCGACCCCGGAGCAGGGGTGGTCTGCGGGCTGAAAGCGGGGGTGACCCGCCGCCGTTTCCGGGAGGCCGTCCGGAACGGACACGTGGAAAAGACCCTCTGCGAGTATCCCGCCTGTTCGGGAGAGAGCTACTTCATTGCCCCGGGCCAGGTCCATACCATCATCCCCTCCTGCCTGATGATCGAGATCCAGTCCAATTCCGATGTCACCTACCGGATTTACGACTGGGGAAGGACGGGCGCGGACGGTTCGCCCCGCGACCTCCACGTCGAGCATGCTCTGAAGGTGATCGACTTCGGCGAAGGCGAATCCCCCCTGATCGAGCCGGTCGGCGAGACCCGGGGGAAGAATCGGGAGAGCCTGCTGGTCTCCTGCCCGGAATTCACCGTGGAGAAGCTCGATCTGGCCGAACCTTATGCAGACGCCTGCCGGGGGCGGCGGTTCCAGGTCCTGACTGCTCTGGAAGGCCGGGGGAAAATCGAGGCCGCTTCCCGGCCCGGGGAAGCCTGGGACCTGCGCCCGGGGGATTTTTACCTCCTGCCCGCCTACCTGGGGGAATACCGGGTGGTTCCGGCGGGCCGGCTCTCCTACCTGAAATCCTATCCCACCATAAACTGAGATCGCACTGCCGCCCTCCACAAATTGAAACTAAGATTTCGCAGATTACCGCAGATTAATGCCGTCCACAGATTTCACAGATTAACTCAGATTTTTCCTTCATGCTCTTCATGGTGAGAATAAATAATTCTCTGTGGCCTCTGATTTCCCTCTGTGAGCTCTGTGGTAAGGAAGTTAAGCTGAAGGAAACCGCGAATCTCGCGAATCTTCGCCGAATTGAAACTAAGATTTCGCAGATTACCGCAGATTATTTTTTCCACAGATTTCACGGATTATCGTACTCGTACTCGGTGTGAGGTGTGGGGTATGAGGTTTGGCTCTGAAAGACAGGCTGAGGGCTGAAGACTGAAGGAACTGCCTCACACTATTCACATGTAGGCATGTAGGGCATGTAGAAAAGCTGCTTTTATCACGCCAAGACGCCAAGGACTGATCTGTGGAGAGAGAAACAGGGGAATCAGAGTTAATCAGGTGCAAAAAATCCGCGCGCTCGAACCCGATAGCGAACGCTACATGATCTACATGGTGAAAAGAGGGAGACCCCGATGAAAAGCATGACCGGATACGGCCAGGGCCGGGCGGAGGAGAAGGATTTCTCCGTTGCGGTTGAAATCCAATCCTATAACCACCGGTTTCTGGATATCCAGGTCAAGATGCCCCCCGATTACGCCCGCCTGGAGCCTTTTGCGGCCGGGATCGTCAAGTCCCGCCTCGGCCGGGGCCGGGTCAATGTTTACGTGGACCTGAAACTGGGGCCGGCCCGTTGCCAGGCCTCCATCAATTCCGAGCTGGCCGAGGGCTATTGGAAAGTCTTGGGCCGCCTGGAGCGCCGCCTGGGATGTCCCGGGGGGTTTCGCCCCGATTCGCTGCTCGGCCTCCCCGGGGTCCTGGGCGCCCCCCCGGGGGCGCCCCCCCCGCTCCGGTTCCGGAAGACCTTGAAATCGGCGTTGGCGGGCGCCCTGGACAAACTCGAGGCCATGCGGGAACGGGAAGGGCGCCGGTTAGCCCTGGATTTGGGTCGGCATCTGCGCAAGCTCTCGGAGGGGCTGAAAAAGGTTCGCCGGGCGCTGAGCGGGCGCGCCGATCCCAACGTCAACGAGGAGATGGAGCGTCTGGAAGGGCACATCGAGCAGTTCGCGCACGCTCTTGCCGATTCGGGCCCGGCGGGGAAAACCCTGGAATTCATCGCCCGGGAGATGCTGCGCGAGGTCACCACTCTCGCGGACAAGTCGGACAATTACGAGGCCGCCCGCGCGGCGGTGGAGATGAAAGTGGCGATCGAAAGCATCCGGGAGCAGGGCCGCAACGCCGAGTAGGTCGGGATTTACGGGCTTGCCGCCGCGGCCGGGATTACCTTTTAATCTACATGTTCTACATGCCTACATGTGAATAGCGAGGCAACAGGGAGGACGCAGTGAAGGGAGCGCTTTACATCGTCACCGCCCCGTCGGGAGCGGGCAAGACCACCATCTGCGACGCGGTGCTCGAGCGGGTGGGGACTCTCAAGTATTCGGTCTCGGCCACCACCCGCCCCCCTCGGAAAGGGGAAGTGGACGGCGCGGACTACATTTTTCTCAGCCGCGAGCGGTTTCAGGAGCGCGCGGCGGCAGGCGGCTTCCTGGAGCACGCCGAGGTTTACGGCAACCTTTACGGCACTCCCAAGGATTACATCGAAAAGCAGCTCGAGGCCGGCAATGACATCATCCTGGATATCGACGTCCAAGGGGCGCTCGCCGTCAAGGCAATGGGCTACCCGGCGATTTTTATCTATATCCTGCCTCCTTCCCTGGAAGAGCTCCGAACCCGCCTGGAAACCCGGGGGACCGATTCCCCCGAGGTGATCCGGCGCCGGTCCGAGCTGGTCCGGTCCGAGCTGGAGTATCTTCCCGAATACGATTACTGTATAGTCAACGACGATTTGGAAACCGCGATCGGAGACATGATGGCGATTATCCGGGGCGAGCGCTGCCGGGTGACGCGCCATCCGGACATGATCTCCCGGATTGTCCGGGGGAAAGGAGAAAGAGGCCATTAAAAGACTGACTACGGAAAATTACACCAAGGAATCCTCCAACATCTACGAACTGGTGGTGATCGCGTCCCGGCGGGCCGCCCGCCTCGCGGAGGGAGTGCGCCCCCTGGTCCCGGTTCCCCGGAATCTCAAGCCCACGCTGGCGGCCCTGGAGGAACTCGCCGCCGGCAAGTTGAAGGTGGTGACGGAAGGGGATCCGGATGCCGGGGCCAAATGACAAATCCGGTTTGGCCGGGAAGTTCGTGGTCCTGGGGGTGACTTCCTCGATTGCCGCCTACAAGGCGGCCGAGCTTTGCCGCCGGCTGCGGGAAGC
>CAZIEA010000229.1:0-3526 GCA_964538495.1 uncultured bacterium
GGGTCGGGGTTGGAGACGGGCTGGGCGTGGGCGTAGGAGTGGGACTCGACGACGGGGTGGGAGACGGGCTGGGCGTGGGCGTAACCGAAGGGGTCGGAGTGGAGGAAGGGGTGGGAGTAACGCTCGGGGTGGGGGTGGCATAGTCGAGACGGAGAAACTTGCTCAGAAAAAAATCCGCTGACCCTGCCCTCGCGGCCTGAAGAGGGAAAAGCGTAGGGAAATTATCGGAATCCGTCACGCCGGCAATATAAGCATTTCCTTCCTGATCGAGGGCGAGGGCATAGGCGGAATCGTTGCTGTTGCCTCCCAGATAAGTAGAGCCGACCATATCCCCTTCCGGGGAGAAAACGCTCACGAAAGCGTCCCAGGAATATAGCCCTCCCGCATGGCTCCCTTGGAAAGGATCTTTCAGCGGAAAGTTGAAGGAGTATGTTTCCCCTGCCACCCAGGCTGTTCCCCGGCTGTCCACCCCGATCCCGAAAGCGGCGTCCCGATCATTCCCCCCCAGATACGTGGAATAAAGCAGAGAACCTCCCGAACCGAACTTACTGACGAAACCGTCATAGTTGGTGTAATTGCCTTTCCCGGCTTGAAACGGGTTTACCGTGGGAAAATCCAGGGACCAGGTGACCCCCGTCACATAAGCTTGCCCGGAAGAGTCAACCGCAACGGCCTGGGCGTGATCGTACGGAGATGCCCAGGGAAGATACCCGACCCGGCCGCCCAGATAGGTGGAAAAGACCAAAGCGCCGGCGGAAGAATCCAGAACACTGACAAAAGCGTCGGAATAGATGCCATCCGTCGATGACTGATAGGCGTCCTTGGTGGGAAAATCCGTCGAAGTGGTGATTCCGACCACGTATAGCAACCCGGAAGTGCTCAGATCAATTCCGTTTGCGGCATCGCTGTTGTTCCCGCCGAAGTAAGTGGAGAAAAGCAGAGACGAACCATCGGAAGCAAAAACGCTGATAAAGGCGTCCCCATTCCCGCTGTAAGATCCCTGGAATGGAGATATGGTGGGGAAGTTGGCGGAGGAGGAACTTCCCGCCACCACTACGGTATTCGACTCGCCCAAAGCAATCCCATACCCCACGTCGCTTAAACTTCCGCCTAAGTAAGTGGAGTAAATCAAACTCGATCCCTCCGGCGACAGTTTCACGACAAAAACATCGTTATCGCCGTGGGCGGCGGGCGCAAAAGCGTTGGCGGTGGGGAAATCGGAAGATTTGGTAATGCCGGTGCAATAGACATATCCATCGGCATCCACGGCCAAGGCGCGGCCGGAATCGTTGCCTGTCCCTCCCAGGTAAGTGCTGAAAACAATGTCGTCTCCGGAAGGCGCCAAGGCGGTAATGAATACATCGTTCCCGCCGCCCAAGACGCCTTGATAAGCATTATGCGTCGGAAAGTTACCTGAACCGGTATAGCCACAGACATAGGCCACGCCGCTGGACCCGACTGTTACCCCGTAGCCCACATCCCCACCGCTTCCTCCTAGATAGGTTGAATAAGCCAGGGTCATTCCCGCGGGGAAAACCCTGGGGACAATACACCCGAAGACGAGGGAAACGACGATGGCGGCGATATGCTTCATCGCCCTCCTTAGTTAGAAACGGATCAGCACGTCCAGGGCGGCCTTGGCGCTGCGCCTCAGGTCGGCCAGGGAACGAATCCGGCTCAGGGACCGCCACAGGTAACTCGGCCGGTAGTAGAATTTCCGGTAGGCCTCGCGGATGTACTTCTCCAGGCTCTTGGCGTCGAAACCGTCCTGGTAGGATGAGTGTTTGGCATCCAGGGCGGACCAGTCGCCGTCAAGTTTCCCCCGCATCTGACGAAAAAGATCGCTCCCCGGGTAGGGGGTGTTGATGTTGAAGGAAGCGAAGCTCGCGGGCAGCTCCAGGGAGAGCCGGATGGTCTTCTTCACGCTCTCCTCGGTCTCGCCGGGATTGCCGAACATGAAAAAGGCGGCGGGGGCAATCCCGGCCTCCACGCTCCAGCGGAAAGCGTCCCGAACCTGGGGGACAGTGATGTTCTTGCCCAGGCGCTGGAGCACCTCCTCGTCGCCGGATTCGACCCCGAACTGGATCTGGTAGCAGCCGGCCTGCTTCATCCAGCCCAAGACCTCGGGGTCCACTGTGTCCACCCGGGAGAGACAGATCCAGCGGATGCCCAGGCGATTTTCCATCATGCCCCGGCAGATCTCGATCACCCGGTTTCGGTCCACGGTGAAGGTGTCGTCCCAGAACCCGATGTCCCGGAGCCCGTAGTCCCGGGACATCAACTCCAACTCCTTCAGCACGCTCTCAACCCCGCGCGGACGCCAGGAATGTCCGTAGTAGCCCCGGGTGGCGCAGTAAACGCAGCGGAAGGGACAACCCCGGGAAGTCAGGATCAACCCGAAGGGGGAGGATTCGGCAAAGGGGGCGCTGTACTTTTGGTTGGGGAAAAGGTTCCGAGCGGGAAAAGGGATGGAGTCGATGTCCTCGATCAGGGGCCGGGGCGCGGTCTCCCGGAGGTCTCCTCCGGCCAGCCAGGAAAGCCCCGCGACGGTCTCCGGCCCTCGCCCGGTCCGCAAGGCTTCCGCCAGCTCGGCCGAAGTCCTTTCCGGCTCCCCCCGGATCACGTAGTCCATTCCCACCTCCCGGAGGCTCTCCTCCGGGAGGGCGGTGACGTGGGGCCCCACCGCCGCAACCTTGAGGCCGGGAAGCTCGAGGCGGAGCTTCGCCAGCCAGGATTTCGCGAAGTCCAGCGAGGGGGTCCCGAGGGCAAAGAAGAGCAGGTCCGGTTTCGCCGCCGCGATCCGGCGCACCGACTCCGGCTCCGACATCCCCTCCCCCATGCAATCGAGGGCCGCGACTTCGCACCGGCTCCACTCGCGCAGGGCGCCGGCGAGATACATCGCCCCGATGGGCGGAACGATGTAGTGCGATTTCAGAATGATCCCGGCGCAACGGGAAAGAACGGCGTCGGTCTGGACCGAGAGTTGCCCCTCGCCCACCGGGGGGATTGTTACCAGCGTTTTCATGCGCGCCTATTCACCATGTAGAACATGTAGTTCATGTAGATCACTTCGCAGTCGTTATCGTTATCGTTGTCGTAATCGTAATCGGGATCGAGCGAAACTTAAATTCGAAATTCGAAATCAGAAATTCGAAACTCGAAACCGCAGACTGAAGGCCTCGCTATTCACATGTAGGCATGTAGGGCATGTAGAAAATCAAATTCGAAATCAGAAATTCGAAACTCGAAACCGCAGACTGAAGGCCTCGCTATTCACATGTAGGCATGTAGAACCAAATTCGAAACCACAGGCTGAAGGAACCACCGCAACGATTGAACTACAAATTCCGCGAATTGCGCGAATTCTGGATTCTGGATTCCTATGCCTCCTGTCTCCTGACTCCTGTCTCCTGTCTCCTGTCTCCCGGTTTCCAACGGATCACGGATCACTGATTACGGATTACGGGTTTTCTGACCCTGAACCCTGAACCCCGAACCCTGACCCCTCGTTTCAGCCTTCAGCCTG
>CAZIEA010000230.1:0-3464 GCA_964538495.1 uncultured bacterium
GCCTGCCCCTGGCCCCCAACCCGGATATTCTTTCCGAGGCCGCCGCTCGGAAAGGGAAAAGAATCGTGGTCGGATTCGCCGCCGAGACGGATAATCTTGTTGACTACGCCCGGGAGAAACTCAAAAATAAAAATTTGGATTTTATCGTGGCCAACGACATTTCCCGACCCGGGTCCGGGTTCGGGGCCTCGACCAACCGGACGACGGCGGTCTTTCCCGGGGGGAGGGCGGAGGATTGGGGGCTTTTGCCCAAGTCCGAGCTGGCCGAGAAAATTTTGAACCTGGTGCGGGAACTCCATGAGGGCAAGTAGCTTATTTCGTTTGATCCTCGCTTCGGCTTTGGCGGTCCTGTTTTTGACTTCCTGCGTCGGGGGCCCGGGCCGGTCGCGCCCGCCCGCCCCCCGCCCCGGCGCGGTCTGGCAGGACGGGCATTATTCCCCTTCGGGGCGGTGGGTCCCGGGACACTGGAAATAAACCGGGGACTTGGGCGTGCGTCGCCTGGATTACAAGGATTTTCACCTCCGGCGCCCGGCCCCCCGGGCGGTCCGGCTCAACGCCATTCCGGAGAGCAAGCCGGCGTTTCTGGCTCGGATCGACGCCTTCCTGGAGGAGAAGGACCGGGAGCTGGTATCCGTGGAAACCCACGAGGGTTTCTTCCGGGTCTGGTACCGGGAACAAGATTCGGCGCGGTAGCCAAGTGGCAAGGCGGCGGTCTGCAAAACCGCTATTCACCGGTTCGACTCCGGTCCGCGCCTTTTAGCGGGGAGCCTTTCGGCTCCCCGCTTTTTTTCTAACCGCTAATCTCGCGAATCTGCACGGACTTAAACTAAGATTACCGCAGATTATTTTTTATCCACAGATTTCACAGATTTTTACCTTCATGTTCTTCATGGTGAGAAAAATAATTCTCTGTGGCCTCTGATTTCCCTCTGTGAGCTCTGTGGTGAGGAAGTTAGGCTGAAGGCTGAAGGGGCCGCCGCCTCATTCACATGTAGAGCATGTAGAAAACCTGCTTTTCTCACGCCAAGACGCAAAGACGCCAAGACCGCCAAGAAAAATGATTCATCCACGGATTTCACGGATTGAACTACGAATTACGCGAATTCCGGCGGCGGATTACGGAGATCCGCGGCTGGCCGAGCGCAGGCCCTCGGCGACTTCGCGGATGATTCCTTGCCGTACGAAGATCGGGTGGATGAGAACGCGCAGGGCCGGCAGGCGCCGGAAGAAACAGATCGCGCCGCCGATGCAGCAGGTCCCGCCTAAGATCACCACCAGCGGCGCCCCGATGAATTTCGCCAGGATGCCCGCGAGCAGGCTGCCCAAAGGAACCATGCCCATAAACGCCATCGAGTAGAAACTCATCACGCGACCGCGCTTGTCGTCCTCGACGATCGTCTGCAGCACGGTGTTCGTGGCCGCCATCTGCACCATCAACCCGAGCCCGATCACGGGCATTACCGCCAGCGTCAGCCACAGCCACGGGGACAGTCCCAGCGCGATCAGGCCGACGCCGAAGACAGCAGGGGCACAGGCGATCACTCGTCCGAGTCCGCGCACGCTGCGGCGTCCGGCCAGGTAGAGCGCTCCGGCGAGCGCGCCGGCGGCGGCGGCCGACAGGAGGAAACCTTGCGTACGCGCGTCGCCGTGCAATATCTGCTGCGCGAAGATCGGCAAGAGTTGAGTATAGGATGCTCCGCTCAGGCTGACCAACGCCAGCAGAAACAATAGAGCGCGGATCGGCGGAAAGCCAAAAGCGTAGCGGAAGCCTTCTTTGATGTTAGCGAGGATCGCGGTGTTGCATTCCGCCCGCGTGTTCGGTCGGACATGCATCATCAGCAGCCCGGCGATCACGGCAAGGTAGCTGAGGCCGTTGAGCAGGAAGCAAAAAGCTTCGCCGGCGACCGCGATCAGGAATCCGGCGATGGAAGGTCCGATCAGCCGGGCGCCGTTGACCATCGAGGAATTTAGGGCAATGGCGTTGGTCAAATCCTCGCGCCGGTCGAGCATTTGGACGAGGAATGACTGCCGGGCCGGCATATCCACGGCGTTGATGACTCCGAGCAGGAGCGAGAGGGCGATGACGTGCCAGATCGCGAGTCGGCCAGAATACATCAGGCCCGCCAACATCAGGGCTTGGGCCATCGAAAGCGCCTGCGTCAGAATGACGAGACGGTGCCGGTTCACGCGATCGACGAGCACGCCGGCAAAGGGCGCTATTACGAACGTCGGGATCCGCGCGGAAAAGCCGACCAGGCCGAGCAGGAAGGCGTTGTGGCTCAGGCGCCAAACGAGCCAGGCCACCGCCGTCATCTGCATCCAGGTGCCGATCAGCGAAATGCTTTGTCCCAGGAAAAAGAGCCGGAAGTTTCGGTGCTTCAGCGCTCGGAACAACAGGCGGGAGTTCATGGACCATGTCGATGCTTGTTGTTCCTGCGCCATAAGTCTCCTTGCTGCCCCGCAGCATCAACCGCCGCCGCCAAGTCGCACGCCTCATACCGCATGCCAAGAGCAGGGCTGAAGCAAAAGCGCTACGACTGCCTCGGTTCCTGACTCCATGCTCTATGTCCTCTGCTCTATGCTGAAATCCGGAACCCTTCTACATGCCTACCTGGTGAATTTTCCCTACGCCAGGGCGCGCAGAAGGATCACGCCGTAGAGGTTGGCCATGACGGAGAGGCCGATCAGGACCCGGGCCGGGCGGGTAAGGGGGCTCGGTGTTCCGCGCGCGACCAGCACCATCAGCAGCGGGAGCGCATCCAGGAGGAAGCGGTAGCCGAACTGCCAGGAACCGTTGTTGCAGTAAAAGAGCTGGAGCCCGACGATCAGGAGCACGGAAAACCAGAGCGCCCGGGTCGAGCCCTCCCGGCCGGGGGCCCGGAAGGCGTAAACCAGGGCGGGGCTGGTGAAGACCAGGGCCATTCCCTGGGGGCTGGGGAAGAAGTAAGGGAAGGCGTCCCCCAGCTTGGGAGGCATGAAGAGCAGGGTGTAGAGGTTGCGGGGGAGGTAGTGGGGGTGGAAAAGTCCGTAGCGCTGGAACTGGATCACCGCGTCCCCGGTGATCAGGTGGTAGGCGTAGCCGGTTTGGAGGGCGTCGCCGAAGCGGGCCCAGTTGTAGAGCAGATAGAGGAAGACCCCCAGGGCGGTTCCCAGGGCCAGGGAGAGGACTTCCCGGGTCGGGCGGGAGGGACGGCTTTCGATTAGCAGCGCCAGCAGCGCCGGGAAGGCCAGGACGGTGAGTTGCCGGGAGAGGAAGGCCCCCGCCAGGGCCGCTCCGGCCGCCAGGCCCCGGCCGCCCAAGGCCAACCGCAGCGCCCCCAGGAGGAAAAAGGCGGCCGCGACCTGGGCCAGGTACCAGGCGCTCCCGTGGCTGGAGACGAACCAGTGTACGGTCCCCGCCCCGAAGAGGGCGGTGAGCCAGAATTGTTTCGCTCGGTCCGCCCCCAGTTTTTCCAGCAGGAGAA
>CAZIEA010000231.1:0-3432 GCA_964538495.1 uncultured bacterium
GTGGGGGTGTTGTTCCTGATCAAGCCCTCGGCCCTGATCCGCCTGAGCGAGGTGATGAACCGGATCGTCACCACCGACAACAAGGCGATCCAGTACCGGATCTCGGTGGGGTTGATCCTGCTGATCCTGGGGGCCTTTTTCCTCTTCATGGCCTATTATCTCAACCGGGTGGGCTTTCCCCTCTGATCCCGGGAAGGGAATGAACTCGGGCCGATCCGGGGGGGAAAGGGTTTTTCTGCTGGCGGTTTTTGCCTTGGCCCTGCTCGCCAGGGTGATTTTTCTTTTCTACCTGAGTCCGGCCGAGGTCTGCGAGGACAAGTATTGGGAATTGGGACTCCGCCTGCGCGGAGTGATCCCGCCGCCGCCGATCCCTTTTTATTCCAGCCCCGCTTACGTCTTCCTGGCCGCCGGGACCCAGATCCTGGGCGGGAACCCGGTTCTGCTCAAACTCGTCCAGGCGCTCGTCGACAGCATCAGTTGCTGCCTGGTTTTCCTGGCCGGGCGCTGCTGGTTTTCCCGGACGGTTTCGGGCGCGGCGGCGCTGGCGGCCGCGGTCTATTTCCCCCTGATTCTCTACTCCGCGAGCTTGCTGCCGGCGGTCTGGATCGTGTTTTTCAACCTCCTGGCTCTCCGCCTGCTCGGGATCCATCTCCGGGACGGCTCGCTGCCGGCCCTGTTCGGCGCCGGCCTTTCCCTGGGGGCAAGCCTGGCCTTCCGCCCCAATCTTGCCCTCTTCATCGTACCCGCTGCGGCGGCCCTGGCGATCCGGTCCCGCCGCCGGGCCGGTCCCGTCCTCGGGGTTTTCCTGGCCTCCATCGCGCTTCCCCTGGTTCCGGTCACGGCCTGGAACGCCCGCTCCGGGGAATTCATCCCGGTCACGGCCAGCGGGGGCTGGGTTTTTTACACGGCCAATAATGAGCGCGCCAATGGGTTCAGCTACAGCCCTCCCCCGGAGATGGAATTCGCCATGACCGCTTACTACGGGCGCGGAGAAGGGCGGCTGGGATATATCGAGCATCTGCTCGCGCGGGAGATAGCCTCCGCCCGGGCCGGGAGGGAATTGAGCGCCTCGGAGGCCTCGGCTTACTGGCGCCGGGAAGGGCTGGAATTTTTCCGATCCCGGCCCCGGGAGGCTGGCCGGCTCCTGGGACAAAAACTTCTGGCCGTCCTCAACCGCTACGAACCCCACGACCTGCCCGAGGTCATCGAAAGAGCGTCGGTTCCGCGGCCTCCGCTGCTCGAGGCCGGGCTGGTCTTTCCCCTGGGCCTGCTCGGGATCTTCATCTGTCCGCGCCGGGGCAAGTGGCCCCTCTACCTTTATCTCGTCTCCTACCTGGCCGGCATCCTGATCCTCTACTTCTCCCCCCGCTATCGAATCCCCGCGGTCCCGGTCCTGCTCCTGTTCGCCGCCGGCGCTCTCGAGCGGCTGGCCCGCTGGTTGGGGGAGAGAAAGTGGGGGAAAATCGTTTTTTCCCTGGCCGCCCTCGCCGTGCTCTCCTTCCTGGTCTGGTATCTGCCTCCCGCTTTCCGCCTGGACCGGGACAGCAAACGCCCGGCTTTTCTGGAGGAATGGCGGGGTTTGACCCTGCTCCGGCAGGGCCGCCCCCGGGAAGCCCGGGAGCGTTTTCTCAAGGCCCTGGAAATCAGGCCCGGATCCTCCCAGGCCCAAAGAGGACTGGCGGAGATCGTCGCCCTGGGGGAAAATGTCCCGGAAAAGTAACTCGGGAGGTATGGCCGGATGAAAATCAGCGTGGTCGTTCTCATCGTTTTGGCCGCGGTCGTGGTCCTGGGAACGGCCGGGTATATCCTGCTTGGCCCCGAACCCGCGCCCCCGCGTGACTATGTTTCCCGGCAGAACCACCTCCGGGCGCTGGAAACCGCCGGCTTGGTGCGCTCGGCGGTGATGGCTCATTTCTGGAAAACCCGCGCCGCCGGCGGGCCGGGCAATTATCCGAAGACCCTGGAAGGCTCCATGTTCCTCGGGGGGGAGATCCCGCGGAGGGATTTCGGGGTTTACAGTTGGACATACGATCCGGACACCGGCGAGGTCGGCGTCGTGATGAGCGGTTACGGAAAAGTCCGGCTCCAGATCAAGGAAATGTTCTCCGCGCTCTTATCCCCTTTCTTCCGGGACGGCGAATCGGCCGAGTGACTTTGTCCCGCCCGGAAAGGCTGATTGCCCTGCTCCTGCTGGCGGCCGCCCTCGGGCTTTACGCCGGGAGCCTCTCCGCTCCTTTCGCCTGGGACGATCACTCTTATCTGGTCGAGAACGGTTTTATCAAGCGGCCCGGCCATCTCGGGCTCCTGTTTACGCGGGAATACTTCCGGGGCACGGGGAAACCCCGTTACCGCCCGGTTTCCGCCTTCGGTTATTTTGCCGGTTACGCTCTTTTCCGGCTCGACCCGGTGGGGTGGCGGCTGGGAAAAATCCTTCTTCACTCCCTCAACGCTTTTCTGGTCTACCTGCTGGGGAAACGCTTCCTCCGGATAGGCGGAGGAGCCTTTTTCGCCGCGGCGGTCTTTCTTTGCCACCCCCTGGCCGTGGAGACCACGGTCTGCGTCTCCTTCAACGACGATCCCCTCAGTTTCGGATTTCTCCTCTGGGCGCTTCTCCTGGCTCCCCGCGCCCTCTCCGGCGGCCGCCCTTTTCTGGTTGTCCTGACCGGCGTCCTTTACGCCCTTTCGCTCTTTTCCAAGGAGATTGGCCTGCTGTTTTTTCCGCTCTTGGCGCTGATTCTCGGCCTGGGCCGGAGCCCGGTGCGCCCGCGGCCGCTGCCGCTGCTCCTCTGGAGCGGGGTGACGGTTTTTTACCTGGTTGTCCGCCTGGGCCCGCTGGCCGGCGGCGCTCTGACCTCGGTCACTCCTCCCTTATTTCAGGCGAGGTTGGCCTTCGCCGTTCGCGCCGGTTGGCAGAATCTTCTCAAGCTCGCCTTCCCGGTCGGGCTCAGCCTGGACTATTCCCTCCCGCGGCCGGGCGGAGCCTGGAATCTCCCGCTCGCGACCCTGCTCGCGGCCGGGATGTTTCTGCTGAGCCTGGCCGCGGTTGCCCTGAAGCGCCCATCCGCCCGTTTCCCGCTGGGGTGGATTTTCTTGAGCCTGGCGCCGGTTACCCACCTGATCCCCCTCCCGCAGCCGGCGGCCGACCGCTATCTTTACCTGCCCTTGGCCGGCTTGGCCTGGGCCGCGGGAGCTCTTTTGGCCGCCGCCACTCGCCGTTTTCGGCCGGCCGGGATTTTCGCGGGGACGGTCCTGCTCTGCCTGGCGTCCCTGACGGTCGCGCGGGCCGGGATCTGGGGGAGCGAAGAGCGGCTTTGGGAGGACGCCCGGGGCAAGGCCCCGGCATCCGCCGCGGCCGTTCTCAACCTGGCCCGGGTCCGGCTGGGGGCGGGGGAAACGGAGACCGCCGAGAGACTCTACCGGGAGGGCTTGGAC
>CAZIEA010000232.1:0-2365 GCA_964538495.1 uncultured bacterium
CCCCCACCCCGATGATTCCCAGATTCACGGTTTCCAAATCCGACCTCCGGTTCGCCTTTTTCGAATTCATTTATACACCATTTTTGCGCCTGATTAACCCTGATTCCTCCGCCTGCCTTTCTCGACACGGATTAAAACCAGGCTTCAGTCTTCAGCCTGTCTTGGGGGCGCCAAACCTCACACCGCACACCTCACACCGCGTACGAGTAGGAAAAAACCGTAATCCGTGATCAGTAATCAGTCATCCGTCACCTTGATTCGTGGGGATTCGCGAGATCCGCGATTCAATTGGTGCGGCGGTTCCTTCAGCCTTCAGTCTTGTTTTTTCACCATGAAGATCATGAAGAGCATGAAGGTAAAATCTGTGTAAATCTGTGGACGTTTCAGCATAGAGCATAGGGCATAGAGCATAGAGCTAATAAAACAAACCCCAATTTTGCGTCTTGGCGTGAGAAAGGCGGCAGTTCCTTCAGTCTTCAGCCTGATACCGCTCGATTCCGATACCGATTCCGATACCGACCCCGATTCGCACCTGAACCCTGAATCCTTCTACATGTCCTACATGTCTACATGTGAATAGTGCGACAGTTCCTTCAGCCTTCAGCCCCGAAGAGACGCCCGAGCGCGGCGGCGGTTTTATCGATGTCCCAGCCGGCCCGGACCCGCTCCAACCCGCGCCGGCCGTATTGACGGAGTTCCCCCCCTCGCCCGGCCCAATGCTTGACCAGGGCGGCGATCGCTTCCGGGTCCTCTTCCGGAATGACAAACCCGCAAGGGGGATCGCCGTAGAGTTCCGGTAGCGATCTCAACGCGGTGCAAGCCACCGGGACGCCGCAGGCCATAGCCTCGAGCAGGACATTGGGGATTCCCCAGTGGATGCGAAGCACGGCCGGCAGGATGAAAAGATCGGCCCAGCGGTAATGCCCGGGCATTTGCGCCTGGGACTGGTAGCCGGTGAATTGGAGCTTTTCTCCCAAACCGGCGGCGGAGGCTTGCCGGCGCAGTTCCGGTTCCAGATACCCCCCTCCCACGATCCGGCAGCGAAAATCGAAACCGCCCGAGTTCAGGAGCGCGCAGGCCGCGATCAGGTATTCGTAGCCCTTGCACTCGAAAAGGCTCCCTGCGGAAAGGATCCGGCACGGCCCGCTCGGCCTGGCGGAAGCGGGACCGTAAAGCGAGAGATCCACCCCGTGATGGACAACCCGGACTTTCCCCTTTGCCAGGCCCGGGCAGATTGTTTCCAGATACCGGAGGTTTTCGCCCGTGCAGGTGACGACGAAGGCGGCGGACCGGAGCTTGCGGGCCAGGCCCGCGGTTTTGAGGTAAATATCGTGGGCGTGCCCGGTGAAGCTGAAAGGGATGGAGTTGAGCAGGGAGACGATTCGGGCCGAGACCGCCGGGTAGGTAGCCCACTGGCCGTGGACGGCTTCCACTCCGTTCTCCCGGCAGATCCGGGCGAAATAGACGGCCTGGGGAAAGACGGCCAGGGAGCGCAAGGCCAGGACCGGATCGGGCCAACCCAGCCGGAATGCCTCCCGGAAAGTCCGGAGGTAACGGATCGGCCGCCGGAAAAACAGGCGCAGGTTTTCCCGGATCACCCGGGAGTCGAAAAACAATCCGGCAGAGAAGGTTTTCTCCCGGAGCGGTCCCGCCTCCGGGTGGGAAACCGGGTCCCGGCGGGCGGAGCGGATGGAAAAAATAAAAATGTCGATTCGGTCGCGGAGGCGGGCCATCTCCCGGAGCATGAAAACTTCGTCGTAACAGGGGAACTGCGAGAACACGAATCCGATTTTCTTGAGCGCCCCGCTCATCCCCGCCCTCCTTCCGGCGAGGCAAACCCTTCTCCGGACATACGCCGGCGCCAGGCGAGGACGGCCCCGAACAGGTGAAGCGCCTCACCCGCCCCCAGGGCCGCCCAGGGCCAGACCCCGGCGCGGGAGAGGCCGTAAACGGCCCCGACCCCGGCCAGGAAACCGGGCGCCAGGGCAAGCATTCCCCGATCCAGGGGCGGGCGCCCGAACGAATTTCCCACCCGGAGACAAAGCACCACCGCCAGGATTAACTGCGTCGAGAGAAAGGCCAGGGCCGCCCCGGTTATGCCCAGGATCCGCCCCAGAAAAAAAGTCAGCAGCAGGTTCCCCGCCGCCGCCGCCGCCATGATCCCGGCAAAGCCACGCTCTTTTCCGGCGGCAACCATGGCGCCGAAGAAGATGTGGTTGAGGAAGACCAGGGCACAGGACGCTCCGAGCAGGGCAAGGGCCGTTTCCGCGGCGGCGTATTCCTCTCCGAATACCGCCCGGAGCAGGTGGCCGGGCAGAAGCGAGGCCGCCAAACTCCAGGCCAGCCCGACGGCCAGGGCGGTTTC
>CAZIEA010000232.1:2375-3427 GCA_964538495.1 uncultured bacterium
AGCCGCGGCTGAGCCGAGGGAAAAACGCCCCGGCAAAGGAGACCGCCAGCAGCTCCGCCCCCCGCACGGGGAGTCCGGCGGCCCCGAACAGCCCGGCGGCGCGGCTGCCCAGGAGGGCCTCGACCAGAACCCGGGCGACATCCTGGAAATTATTGCAGAAAACGGCCAGGGCCAGGGGTAAACCCGCCCCCAGAAGCCCCCGGAATAGTTTCGCATCGAAGTCGAAGGCGGGAAGGACAAAACGGCGCCGGAGGATCAGCGCGACCAAGCAGAAGAATACCAGCGAGGATCCCAGATATGCCCAGGCCACACCCAAAAGCCGCTCCGGAGCCGGGAGCAGGCGCAAGGCCAGCAGGACCAGCAGGAGCACGGAAACATCCTTGCCGGTATTGGCAAAAGTCTCGTACCACATTTTCTCCCGGACCCGATAGGCCACCACCCCGGACTCGGCCAGGGCGTTGACCAGGTAAACCGCCCCGACCAGGGCCGCCAAGCCCAGGGCGGGAGGGGAAAATCCCTGCAGCAGGCCCCAGGCCAGGACCACGCCGAGCAGCGCGAGAACCCCGGCCGGAAAACGGAAAAGCAGCAGCGCCCCCAGGCACTTGGCCTCCGGGACCCGCCCCCGGGCGCATTCCCGGATCGCGACGGTATCCAACCCCAGCGCCACCCAGGGGGAGAAAAGCGCCGCCAGGGCGGTCAAGGCCACCCATCTGCCGTAGTCCCCGGGGCCCAGG
Organism: uncultured bacterium; assembly: GCA_964538495.1. Classification (GTDB taxonomy): domain Bacteria; phylum Auribacterota; class Erginobacteria; order Erginobacterales; family DAOSXE01; genus CAZIEA01. The sequence continues at coordinate 3,110 of CAZIEA010000232.1, forward strand.
GAACGAGCCAGAACCACCGCCAGGGCCAGGGATATTCCCATCCGGACTCCGCGCCCGGCCAGGAGCGCGGCGGTGTTGAAGGCCACCGGGCTGAAATCCCCCCCCAGCCCCAAGAGTTTCAGAAAGCGAAGCGGCCGGGTGAAACCCCGTTCGGTATCGGCTTCGCGGTCCTGAACCATCCTGGTTTCCCTCCCGGTTTCCCGCGGACGGATCAGTCCCCGAGTTTCCCCAACTCCTCCAGCAGGGCCGGAACAATCCGAGCGAATGGCACTTTGCGGATCACCTCCCCCTCCCGGAAAATCACCCCCTCCCCTTCCC
>CAZIEA010000233.1:0-2715 GCA_964538495.1 uncultured bacterium
TCACAGAGAATAAATATTCTCACCATGAAGAGATTGAAGGGCATGAAGAAAAAAAATCTGAGTTAATCTGTGAAATCTGTGGACAAGCATTAATCTGCGGTAATCTGCGAAATCTCAGTTCCGCATTAGCGTGAGGCTTGGGGCATGAAGGCGATGAAAATCGTTTTTTGGGGAGCGGTCCTGGCGGTTTTCGGCTTCGGCTGCCGGACATTCCACGAGGACTATTCGATCCGCCTGGTCAGCCGCCCGGAAAAGGCCGAAGTCTGGAAAGGAAGCTTTTTTCTCGGCTATACCCCGTACCTGCTCACCGTTACGGCCACGGAGGAAGAAGACGAGGCCGGGAAGGTGGTTTTCCCCCTCGTGACCTTGAAGAAAACCAGATTTCAGGATCAGCCGGTGGCCCTCGACCTCGAGATGGGGAAGGGCGACTTCTGGGAGTGCCTGGTTGAACTGAACCCGAAAGAGGAGCCCGAGATATGATCGAGATCGATTGTCCGCGCCCGGATTGCGAGGGAGTCGCCGCCCTCAAGCTTGAGGAGGTTCTCGTCCGGGGGAAGGTCCGGTGCCCGCGCTGCGGGGCCGATTTTCAGTTGCCGCCGGAGATCGGGCAATCCCTCCGGCTTCTGGCTGAACTGAAAGAGGCCGTTTCCCGGGCCGAACCCATCCTGGGCCGGGCCTCCGTGGCGGTGACCACGGCCGGGGGAGAAGTGGCGATTCCCTACCGGATTCTGCTGGGAAGGATGACCACGGAATTAGCTCTGGAGATTCCGGAAGTTGGGGCGATCCGGGTCCGGGTCCTGCCCGGGACGGTAGGCTGAAGGCGGAATTCCGGGGCCAAGTTCGGCCCGGCCGCCCTTGACAGCGGTGCTCCGAGGTGCTATCGATATACAGGTTTGCCATTCATGTTCCGCACGGTGAATTAGCCGACTTTTTGGGCTTTCTGCAATTTTTAGAGAAATTTTTCTTTTTCACCATAATTGCAAGATAACCAGTTTATTAGGGAGACTATGGGCATGGCCGAGTCGAAGCTGGACCGCCGGGTTTCTCCCCGGGTGGCGGGTAATTTCCGAGTCCGGGTGGGCTGCTACGAAGGCGAGTTCACCGCTCCGGGTTGCGACCTGGGGGCGGAGTCGGTTTCCTGTACCCTGCCCGGGGGGATCAAGGTTTCCGCCCCGGTGGAGTTGAACATCTCGCTGCCCCTGCCCGAAGCCGGCGAAGTTTCCGAGATTCGCTGTCGGGGTGAGCTGGTGCGGAAGGAAGCGCCCGGCGGCGGTCAGGATCAAGCCAAGGTGGTGTTCCGCCTGGACGAAATGGCTCCCGAGGATCGTCTCGAGATTGAGTCCTATATTGCCGGGCGGGCCGACCATCCCGCCTCTCCGGATCGGGTCAACCTGGTGGGGATGAAGCTGGAGCCCAATGGATTCTGGGCCCTATCCGACACCTATCTCCCTCTCTATCACGAGATCAGGATTAACTTCACTTTTTCCGGGGAAGAAAAGGTCGAGTGCTCCGGGATCGTGGTCAAGTGCGAGCGGAAGTCGGCTTCCGTCCCCTTTGAGGTGGTTTTTTTCTTTACCGATATGGCCGCTTCCGCCCGGGAACGGATCGGGAAGTACCTTTCCGCCCGGGCCCGGGCATAACCCCTCGGTCGCAGAGGCCGATGCGCGCTTTTTCCCGCCGCCGCGCCCCGGAAGAGATCATCCTGGGGAGGAAGAAACTCGAGTCCCCGTTTTCCCTGTTGTTGGTTTTTCCCAACCGTTACCCGGTGGGGATGAACAACCTCGGGTATCTTGCCGTCCTCCGCCTGGTTGACCGGCGAAGGAACTGGCATTCCGAACGGGCCTTTTGGGGCGATACCCGCAGCCGGGAGAAAAACCGGACTTTTTCCGAGTTCGACCTGATTGCCTTCTCGGTTTCCTATGAGCCGGATTTTCTCAATATCCCCGACATCCTGCGTCGGGCCGGGCTTCCGGAAAAAGCCGCCGCCCGTCGGCGCGGGCCCCTGGTTATTGCCGGCGGCGCCGCGGTCGGATTGAACCCGGAGCCGCTGGCCCCTTATGTGGATGCCATGGTCCTGGGAGAAGGGGAGGGGATACTGGGGGAGTTTCTCGACCGGATCGAGGGAGCAGCCGGGGAAAATCGGTCGGTTTTGCTCGAGGAAGTTTCCCGACTCCGGGGGGTTTATGTCCCCTCGCTCATGGAAACCCCTCCTCCTTTTCCCCGCCCGCTCCGGGTGCCCTGGGAGTTTCCGGAGGGATCCCGCTATCTGCCCCGGGAAGGAGTTTTTGCCGGCCGGGCCCTGATCGAGGTCCCGGGGCTGCCGTTTTTGCGCCGCCGGGTTTATCTATCGCCCTCCCCGTTATCGCCCGGCGCCAAGCATAATCGAGGAAGCGCTTCTTTACCGCGGAACCACGGATCGTCTCGGTCTGGTTTCCCCGGCGGTTTCCGACCACCCTCGGCTCGAGGAGATCGTCGCGTCCCTGCGGCAAGAAGGCTTTCGTTTCGCCGTCTCCTCTCTGCGGGCCGAGACCGCCTCCATTTTCTTGCTTAAGGCCCTGGCCGCCGGGGGACAGAACGAGGTCACGCTGGCCCCGGAGGCCGGAAGTCCCCGTCTGCGCCGGGCAATCAACAAGGACATTCCGGAGGATCTCTGGCGCCGGGTTCTGGAAGATGCCGCCGCCGCGGGCCTGCGCCGGGCCAAACTCTACTTTCTGC
>CAZIEA010000233.1:2725-3422 GCA_964538495.1 uncultured bacterium
CGGGCTGCCCGGGGAAGATGATTCCGATCGTTCCGGGATCATCGCCTTCTGCCGCCGGCTCTCGGGAATACTCCCGCTCCGAGTCAGTGTCTCTCCCTTTGTCCCCAAACCGGGGACTCCCTTTCAGGGCTGCCCGCTGGTTGCCCCGGAGCTGCTCCGCCGCCGGATGAAGCAACTGCAACGGGAGTTGGCCCCCCTTCCCGGGGTCGAGGTTTCCCTGGGCAGCGCGCGAGAAGCCCTGCTTCAGGCGGTTCTGTCCCGGGGCGGGCGAGGTATCCTCGAGCTGATCGAACGAGAGGGGATGAGTTCCGCGGCGGCCTCGGCCCGGCCTTATGAGGTTTTGCCGCCATACCTGGCCCGGGAGCGCCAAAAGGCCGAGGCGGGGGAGACCACGCCGGCCTGCCCGGCCGAGGGTTGCCGGGAGTGCGGGGTTTGTTCATAGGAAACAGGATTCAGGAGTCGGGGGAATTCGTAATCAGTAATCAGTAACCCGTAATCCGGAGCCTGAATCGGCGTGGATTCGCGAGATTCGCGGTTCCTCACAGCAAAACTTCCTTACCACAGAGAGCACAGAGGAAAAGCTTCAGGCCACAGAGAAAACTTTTTTTCTTACCATGAAGATCATGAAGAAACATGAAGAAAAATCTGTGAAATCTGTGGACAGTTCAGCATAGAGCATAGGGCAGAGGGCATAGGG
>CAZIEA010000234.1:0-3418 GCA_964538495.1 uncultured bacterium
CCCCACCCCCGAGGGTTACAAAACCCCCACCGCCACCCCTTCGGCGCCGCCTACCGCCAGCCCCACCGTTTCTCCCGTCACTACCCCCATCCTCCCCACCCCGGTAGGGGGCAACCTCCTGGACAACCCGGGATTTGAGTCCTGGACCTCCGACACCTACGGCACCTTGTATCCCACCGACTGGAGCGTGGACTACCGGGTGGACGTGGACCGGGAGTCCGGCGTGGTCCATTCCGGCTCCTACTCGGCTTCCTTCAGCAACTGGACGACCCCTCCCGGCGTCGGGGCCGGAGTTTCCCAGAGCTGGCTCAGCCCCGTCATCCCCGGCGAAGACTACACCTTCGCGGCCTGGGTCTATTCCCAGGCGCCCGGGACCATGGGCTTGGGAGGGCGCTGGTATAGCGAAACCGGCTATTACACCTACTGGACCAACACCGTCTACTCCACCAAGAGCGGGCAGTGGGAGCTCCTCCAGGTGACCAACACCGCCATCGCGGGCACCACCCAGGCCCGGGTGGACGTCTGGGGCAAGAGAACTTCCCTGGGTCACGCCGGTTACGCCGACGACGCCAGCTTCTATAAGGGCCAGCCGGTCAAGACTCCGGTTCCCACCCCGCCCCAGTCGCAAGGCGCCGTGGTCGGCGACTACAACGGCGACGGCACCAGCGATATCGCCGTCTTCCGTCCCTCGGCCGGCCTGTGGCTGATCCGCAATCTTACCCGGGCTTACTTCGGGGCTGCTTCCGACGAGCCGGTGCCGCAGGATTACAACGGCAACGGCGTCTGGGACGTCGCCGTCTTCAAGGCGGCGCAATCCAAGTGGATGGTCCGCAACGGGCTCACCGCCTGGTACGGGGCGAGCACCGACACCGTGGTTCCGGCCGACTACTCCGGCAACGGCACCGCCGAGATCGCGGTCTTCCGGCCTTCCAGCGGCCTCTGGTTGGTGCGGGGGCTGACCCGGGCTTACTTCGGGGCGGCTACCGACACCGTGGTCCCGGCCGATTACAACGGCGACGGCACCACCGACATTGCGGTCTTCAAGTCGGCCCAGTCCAAGTGGATGGTCCGCAACGGACTTACCGCCTGGTACGGGGCGAGCACCGACACCGTGGTTCCGGCCGACTACTCCGGCAACGGGACGGCCGACATCGCGGTCTTTAGGCCGACCAGCGGTCTCTGGCTGGTGCGCAACCTGACCCGGGCCTATTTCGGGGGCGCTACGGATACCGTGGTCCCGGCCGATTACAACGGCGACGGGATAACTGACATCGCCGTCTTCAAGTCGGCCCAGTCCAAGTGGATGGTCCGCAACGGGCTCACCACCTGGTTCGGCGCCTCCACCGACACCCCGGTCACCAACCCCTATCCCAAGTAAGAGCTGATTAAGCCTAAAGCGGGGGGCGGCCCTTCACCGGGCCGCCCCCTTGCTTTTTGTGCGCTTTTTCTTCAGCCTTCAGCCTAACTTCCTCACCACAGAGATCACAGAGGGAAATCTTCAGGCCACAGAGATTTTTTCTTACCATGAAGATCATGAAGAAACATGAAGAAAAATCCGTGAAATCCGTGGATGAATCTTTTTCTGCGTCTTGGCGTCTTGGCGCCTTGGCGTGATATAGTAATTTTTTAGGGAGAGGTGCCGGAGTGGTCGATCGGGGCGGTCTCGAAAACCGTTGTGCGCTTTGCGTACCCTGGGTTCGAATCCCAGCCTCTCCGTTAAAACATTAAATTTTCTGGGAATCGGACAAACTCCTGCTGGGGTTCGAACCCAGGGGTTTGACACCTTGTCATCCATAAGTTGATTTCCTCATCCCCGTTGCTCCTTTTTTCTTCTGGGGGTAAACTATCCTTATGTCCCCGATCTACGGGGCTAACCGCAAGGGAGGTGCGCGATGGAAGCAACAGTCGTCCCGGGAGCCCGGATCGGGCTCAACATCGGCGAACTGGCCCGGAACTGGTGGGTCCTGGCGCTCAGGGGCGTCCTGACCATACTTTTCGGTCTGATCATACTCCTGGGCCCGGAAGTGGAGGTGCTCTGGGTCCTGGCGGTGATTTTCGGAGTCTTTGCCCTGGCCGAGGGCCTGATGCTCCTGTTTTCCCTGAGACGCGCGACCGGCTCGTCCCGCGACGGCGCCGCTCTCCAGGGGATCGTGGGCATCCTGATCGGGCTGGTCGCCCTTTTCTGGCCGGTAGGCTTCTGGGCCGGGCTGGTTCTCCTGCTGGCCGCTTGGATGCTGGTGGGAGGGGTGACCCAGATCTATAACGCCTTCAACCTTCCTTCCGGGGTCCCGGGCCGCGGGCTGATGGGGGTTTGCGGCTTTCTTTTCGCCTTCTTCGCCTTGATCCTGATTTTCCACCCCCTCTCGGGCGTGCTTGCCCTGGCCTGGCTCTTCGGGGCTCTGGCCCTGATTTCCGGGATTGCCATGCTCATCCTGGGCTTCAAGGTCAAATCCCTCTGCGCCTGAGCCGTTATCCCGACCGAAAAGCAGGTTTAACGGGGGCAGGCATGGCGAAGCCCGCGTCCGGGGGGAAACGGGCCTGGAAACCGGGGACGATGCTCGCGCCGGTGCCCGCCGTTTTGGTCAGTTGCGGCGGCTTCCGGGGCTGGAAGGCGAACCTGATCACCGTGGCCTGGACGGGCACGGTCTGCAGCGACCCGCCCATGCTGTCGATCTCGCTTCGCCCCGAACGCCATTCCTTCGGGATCATCGAGGCGACGGGCGAGTTTGTCGTCAATCTTACCTCTCTTGCGCAGGCGCGGGCCGTGGACTGGTGCGGGGTGGTTTCGGGCCGGAACGTGGACAAGTTCGCCGGCGCGGGATTGACGCCGGAAGCCGCCTTGAAGGTGCGCTGCCCGGTCGTGCGGGAATGCCCGGTCAACATCGAGTGCCGGGTCGAATCCTCCCGGAAGCTGGGCACCCACGTGCTGTTCCTGGCCGAGGTGGTCGCCGTGCAGGCGTCCTCGGCGCTCATCGACGCCAGGGGCCGCCTGCGCCTGGAAAAGGCCGGGTTACTGGCTTTCGCGCACGGAGAATACTTCGCCTTGGGCCGCCGCCTCGGCCGCTTCGGGTTTTCGGTGCAAAAGCGCGGGCGCAAGCGTTGAACGGGGCTGATTCAGGATCCATTCCCGCTCCGGAATCCGCCGGCGGGATCGGTCCGCAAGAGAACGGCGCGCGCTTTGCGCGCCCGTGGCCCCGACTGAAAACGGACGAGGCCGTCATTCCGGCCGTCCGGGAATCTTTCGGGAATCCTCCGTGGGCTTCGGCCTCGGCCCGCGTCCTCATCGTCCGGCTTTCCTGCTTTCCCGACGTGAACCGGTCGACCTCCCATCTTTTTCTCTTCGCCGAGTGCCGCCGCGCCCTGCCGGGGATTTTTCTCGATTTTGCCTTCTTCCCGGAGCCTGCGGACCGCCAAAAGC
>CAZIEA010000235.1:0-3355 GCA_964538495.1 uncultured bacterium
GGGCAGCTCCTGCTGGAGGAGGGGAACTTCGCCGAAGCCGCCGGCTTCTTCGCCGCGGTCGCAGAGGGCGAACCGGGCCGGCCGGAAGCCTCCGTCAGCCTGGCGGGCTGCCTGGCCCGAACCGGGCAAAGGGAAAAGGCCAAGGAGCTTTACCGCCGGGGCATCCGGGACTTCCCGGAACTGGCCGACCTCTGCCGCTGCAACCTCGCCAGCCTCCTGGCCGAAGAGGGCAAGGGAGAGGAGGCGCGGGAACTGGCGCGGGAGATCTCCAACCCCGAACTGCGCCGCCGCGCCCTGAAAGACGCGGACTGAGGCTATTCACATGTAGACATGTAGAGCATGTAGAAAAGCTCATTGGTGTAGATTCGCGAGATTCGCGGTTAAATCCGTGGACGAATCAGTTTTCCGGGCGCCGGGGCGGGCGGAGATCAGCGGTAGACATCCTTGCGGTGGCCGACTTTCACGACGCAAACAATGAGAACTTCGGGGCGGATTTCGTAGACGATCCTTCTCACGTCCCGCTTGGGAAGCGGGGCCAGATCCTTGCCCACCGACTTGCGCAGGCGCACTTCATATCTTGCCATCGCGCCGCAGTCCCCGTACGAATTCGTCGAAGGACAGAGTCGGTTCGTTCTGGCGGGCCGCGAACGCCTCCAGATCCTCCGCGTCCTGCGCCAGCTCGGCGCGGACAGCCTCGTTAAGCAGATCCGAGAACGACCTCTCCGTCTCGACGGATTTCAGGCGCAGGGCCTTGTGCAGCGCCGGCTCCAGGTACACCGTCGCCCGTTTGGTCAATGTCGTCATCGCCCGCCTCCGGTTTTAGGAGCACTATAACGTCATAGCGCTATAAAGTCAAGATGCCCGGGCCCCGGCGCCATGCTCTCTGCTCTCGTTTAGCGGCGGCCCTGCATGATCCGGAGGCTGGAGCGGGTGTACTTGACCCTTTTCTCCAGAAGGCGGTTGTAATCGCCGGCCTGGAGCCGGCGGGAAAACTCCTCTTCCCAGACGGCCAGGCGGGCTTCCACCGCCGGAACCTGGGAGCGGGTACCCAGGCGCCGGAGCTGGATCACGGCCTGAAAGGCGGTTTCGTCGTCAGAGGAGGCGCGCAGGATCGTCGAGAGCATCTCCAGCGCCCCGGGTTCCCGCAACTCCCCCAGCAACCTCGGGATTTCCCGTTGCCTCTCCAGAGGAAGCCCCTCCCGGGCGGCGAAGATTCGCGGCGCCGTCGGCGCACTCTCCAGCCGGCCCAGGGCCCGGGCGGCCGTAGCGCGCAGTTCGGCCTCGGGCAGATAGGGGCCGAAAGGAGAAAGGGAGGCGGGGTTGAGGATCTCCAGGACGATCTCCTGCAGGATGGGGACGGCGCCGGCGTCCTCGAATTCGCCCAGGGTCTCGATGGCCAGGAGCCGCTGCCGGAAATGCTCGGTGTGACGGCAGGTCACGATCTCCCGCAGTTCCGGGATCAGGGCGCGGCCCTCGGCGGCGATCCGCTCGCGCAGACCGTCTTCGACCGCGCAGGGGGCATCCTCGCAGATCAGGCAGGCCGGGGCCGGAAAGGCGGCGGCGAAAAACACCGCGGCCAGGACGGGCAGGACGATGCGCATTTACAACTCCCCTTGTTCCCTCATGCTGTAATAGCCCGGGCGGTCGCTCACAATCAGGTGATCGAGCACCTCGATCCCGACCAGGCTGCAGGCCTCCCGGAGGCGGCGGGTCAGGTCCCGGTCCTCGGAACTGGGCCGCAGGCTCCCCCCGGGATGGTTGTGGGCGAAAATAACCCGGGCCGCCCCGGCCTTGAGCGCGGCGGCCACCACTTCCCGGGGGTGGACCACGGCCTGGTCCACCGTCCCCTCGAACAGGGTCTCAACCTGCCTGATCCGGTTGGCGTTGTCCAGAAAAAGCACCTGGAAAATCTCCCGGTCCCGCGAGCCCAGGGCCGCGCGCAGAAATTCCGCGGTCGCCTCCGGGGATCCGAGCGCGTCGGCCTCCCGGGCCTGGATCTCGCGGTAAAGCCCGGCCACGGCGCGCGGGAGCAGGACCCCGACCAGGTTGATCTCCCCCACCCCCTTGATTTTTTTCAGTTCGGCGCCGGAGGCGTCCAGCACCGCCCGCAGGGACCCGAATTCCTTGAGCAGGGCCCGGGCCAGGGCCTTGCAGTCCCGCCGCGGGGTCCCCAGGGTGAGCAGCAGTTCCAGAATTTCGTAGTCGTGGAACCCGGCCAGGGAGCCCTGAAGAAACCGCTCCCGCAACCTTTTGCGGTGCCCCGCCCGGGGATCGGCAACTTTCGGCTCGGACGGTTTTCCCGTATTTTCCGGCTCCTTCCCCTTCACGGCATCAAGCAATCCGTAATCCGTCGAAACCCAGAATTGACCCGTTTTCTTTCCACAGATTACACAGATTTTCACAGATTATTTCGATTACGATTACGACAACGATAACGACCTTGAAGGAAAAATCGAAATTCGAAACTCGAAATCAGAAACAAATTCGAATTTCGTCACTCTGATTTCGAATTTATCTACATGTCCTACATGGTTGAAAAGGCGGTAGTTACTTCAGCCTTCAGTCTTCAGCCTGGTTTTCGAGTACTACATGTCCTACATGTTCTACATGGTGAATATGCGCGCGCGCTCGATCCCGATAGCGATTCCGATACCGACCCCGATTCGCTCCTGTACCCTGGGCAACTCTATGCTCTATGCCCTCTGCTCTATGCCAAAACATGTCTACATGTGAGTGAGGCGGCGGCGCAGGGAGTCGAGGTTGACCTCGTGCCGGGAAAGCGGACGCCGGTCCCGGCGATATTGCTCCAGGTTCCCCTCAAAGGTGGCCCGGCCCGAGTCCCGGTAAAAGATCCCCAAGGGCAGCTTTTCGGTTTCCAGGGCCCGGGCCAAGGCCGCCGCCCGGTCGGAAGGATCGTAGCCTTCCTCGAGGTAATAGGTGTTTTCCTTGAACCACCCGTAGGTGTTGAGCCGGTTGAAGGTGACACAGGGCTGAAGGATGTCCACCAGGGCGTAGCCCGGATGCCGAATCGCCTCCCGGACGATCCCAGCGGTTTTATCGGGATCGCCGATGAAGGCCCGGGCCACGAACGAAGCCTTGAGCGCCAGGGCGACCGCAACCGGGTTGAAGGGCTCCTGGCTCACCCCGTGCACCTGAAGAGGAGTAACGAAGCCCGGGCGGCTGGTGGGGGAGGCCTGCCCCTTGGTCAGCCCGTAAACCATGTTGTCATGCACCAGGTGGGTGAGATCGCTGTTGCGGCGGATGGCGTGAATGAAGTGGTTCCCCCCTTCCCCGTAGCTGCAGCCGTCGCCGCTGGCGACGATCACGGTCAGGGCGGGGTTGGCGGCCTTGATCC
>CAZIEA010000236.1:0-3344 GCA_964538495.1 uncultured bacterium
GCGCACAGAGAAAAGTCGGAGGCCACAGAGAATTATTTTTTTCTCACCATGAAGATCATGAAGAGCATGAAGGAAAAATCTGTGTAATCTGTGGACAAACTTAAATCCGCGGTAATCTGCGTAATCTTAGTTTCGGTTGGCGCGACTTCGCGGTTTAGAAATCATAGTTCAGGCCCACGATGGCCAGGCGGTCTTTCCAGAAATAATAACGGGCCTGCAGGCTGGGGAGGAAGGGGACATTTAGCTGCGCCCCGGCGAAGAGGTTCCAGGGATCCTCCAGGCGGTATTCCTCCCGGGAAGAATCATCTTCGGATTTGTCGCGGATGATTCCGTCGTCGTAGGCGGCTCCAAGATAGACATTCACCGCCTCCAGGTCCCAGCCCGCCTTGAGATCCGCCCCCCAGTTCAGGTATTCCCCTTCCCGGGAGGAGCCGGAGGTCCGGGTCAGAAAACACCCCGCCTCGGTTCCCAGGTAGAGGCCGGACCAGCGCAACGGGGTCCAGCCCAGCCCGCCTCCCCAGGACCAGCCCCATTCGTTGTAGTCCTTTCCCCCCAGGGCGGGGGAATCGTAAGTGAGGTTGCTGTAGCCCACCCGGGCGAAAATCCGCCAATTTTTCCCCAGGCTGAGCTGGGGCTGGAGAAAGAACTGCAACTGGCGGGCGTCGTATTCCATCCCCCCCGAGGCGAAGACGCGCTCCTGGTAGTCCACCCCGGAAAGGATCCCGATCCCCACCGGGAAGGCCGGGGAGAATTCTCCCGCCGAGAGCAAAAGAGCCGCGGCCGCGATTATCGAACGGAGGCGCATGAAAAAATTATTATAGGCCCGTCGCCGGGGCGCGTCCGCTTAAAGTTAAAGCCCCGGCGGAGCGGCCCCCGCCGGGGCTTTGCGCACAGTGGCGAGATTTAGAAGCGATAGGAGATTTCGGCGCTGAAGACGTCGATGCTGGGCTCGTATTCCCCGACCATGAAGCCCTTGCTGGCGTTTTCCGCCGAGGTCAGGGTGGCGTCCATCTTCTCCATGAAGAGGTGCAGGTAAGCCAGGTCCACCGTCAGGTCCTCGGTCAGGTCCACCCCGGCGCCCAGGCTGAGCCAGATCCGGTTGTTATCGGGAATGCGCGGGGTGCGGTAGTCTTGGGAGATCGGGGTGTCGTCGTAGGAAGTTCCGGCCCGGAGGGTGATGGCTTCGGTGACATACCAGTCCAGGCCCAGGGAGACCCGGTAGGTGTCGGTCCAGTTTTCCGTGGTGATTGCGTCGGGCTGAGAGCTGTCGAACTCCACCGCCAGTTCCCGGAAGCAGTTCCAGCCGGTCCAGGAAAGGTCGGCTTTGATTTCGAAATCGTCCCCCAGCATCTGGGCCGCCCCCAGCGAGAGGCTGGCCGGAGTAGTGAGGTCGGCGTCGGCGTCAGTGTTGACGAAGTAGTTCGTCATCCCCCCCGCGTTCAGGATGGCCCGGGCCACGGCGGGAACCTCGAACTTGACGTCGCCTTTGAGGGTCTGCTTGACCTTGGAGCGGTAATTGAGCCCGATCTTGGTGGTCTCGGTCGGCCGGCAGAGTATCCCCAGGCTGTAACCGACCCCCCAGGCGTCGCCGTTCAGGTCGGCGAAGCCGTCCAGCGACTGGGGCGGGGTTCCGGCGGCGGGGTAGAGGATGGTCCCGAAATCCACCGCGTTGGTGAGTTCGGCATCCACGTACTGGATGTTGACGGCCCCGCCGATGGAAAGGAAGCCGGGGACGACCTGCCAGGCCGCGGCCGGGCTCAGGTTGATGGTTTTGAGGTCGGTCTTGACCGCGTGGTAGCGCCCGACCCAGTTGCGGGGATAGTTGGTGCCCAGTCCGAAGGGGGCGGTGAGCCCGAACCCGGCGCTCACGGTGTCGGAGAGCTTGAAGGCGACGAAAAGGTTGGGAACCCAGCCGGTGCGGTCGCTGGTGGCGTCCGGTCCCTGCAGGGGAGCGCCCAGGATATCGTAGGAGCCCCGGTCGGTGTATTCGGCCTTGATCAGGATCGCCGATAACCCGGCGGAAACCCCGTCGCTATCCATGAAGGCGATCCCGGCCGGATTGTAGAAGATGCTGTTGGGCTCGTCGGTTTCGGTGGCCCCGCCGGCCATGGCTTCGCCCAGGCCCTTGGCGCTCTGCTCTAACAAGGCGAACCCCGAGGCGCCGCCCGCCGCCGGGAGAACCAAAAGAGTTACGGACCCGGCCAGCAGGGCCAAAATCTGCTTTTTCACCAACTTCACCTCCCCGTTGGTTGAGTTCCGGATTCATACCGGAGACTGGGCGTATTCTGCCCCGGCGTCCCCGGAGGTGTCAAGTTTGTGAACAGCCGCCTCATTCACATGTAGACATGTAGGACATGTAGAAAACCTATTTTTCTCACGCCAAGACGCAGAAAACCGATTTGTCCACAGATTCACAGATTTTACCTTCATGTTCTTCATGCCCTTCATGGTAAAAAAACAGGCTGAAGACTGAAGGCTGAAGGAACTGCCGCCGCATTCACATGTAGACATGTAGGACATGTAGAAAACCCGCTTTTCTCACGCAAAGGCGCCAAGACGCAGAAAACCGATTTGTCCACAGATTTCACAGATTTTACCTTCATGTTCTTCATGCCCTTCATGGTAAAAAAAACAGGCTGAAGCCCTGCACTACGACTGCTCCAGACGAGGGATTACGGGGCACTGATTACGGGAGAACCCCGAAAGATTGACGGGAGCGGCGCCAAACCGTAATATCGCTATCTAAGGAGGTTATATGGCGCAAGGTGGGAAACTGGTCAATCCCTTTCACTGGTCCCGCTCCCGGGTGCAGTGTTTCAACGAGTGCCGGCGCAAGTATTATTTGCGCTACTACCGGCACTGGGGAGGCTGGGATTCGGCGGCGGACGAAGAAAGCCGCCTGGCCTATCGGCTGGGGAAGATGGTGACCCTCCCAATGGCGGCCGGGAGCGCGGTGCACGAGGTTTTGGCCCGGCACTTCCGGTCGCGGATGAGCGGTTCCGCCTTGCCCCCGGACCCCGAGGAGCCGGTGCGGATTATGCGCCGCCTGTGGCGGGACGCCCAGGCGAAGAAGTGGGAGATCAACCCGAAAAAGTATCCGCCCTTGTTCGAAGTTTACTACGACCGGGTTCCGCCCCCGGAGAAACTGGCCGAGACGGCGGCCAAAGCCAGGCGGGCGGTTGCCGGCCTGGCTGCCCTGGAGCTGTATCAGGGACTCTCCGGTCTTTCCCGGGAAGACTATCTCTGGCTCGACACCGCCGGGGGCGCTTTCAGCCAGGCCACCGTTTTCGAGGCCGGACCTTGGAAAGCGATCTCCAACCCCGACCTAGTGGTTCGGCTGGGGG
>CAZIEA010000237.1:0-3313 GCA_964538495.1 uncultured bacterium
GGCCACGGTCCGGGCCACCTTGAGCACCCGGTCGTGGGCGCGGGCGGAAAAGCCCAGCTCCTCCATCGCCCGGCGCAGGAGCTCTTCCCCCTCCCGGTCGGTCCGGCAGTGCTCGCGCATCTGGGCGGGGCCCATGGCGGCGTTGACGTGGATCCCGCTTTCCCCCCCGAAACGCTTGGCCTGGAGCGCCCGGGCCTTTTCTACGCGAGCCCGCACGGCGGAGGAGCTTTCCCCGGGCTCCCGGGCCGCCATCTCCCCGTAGCGCACCCGCGGGACCTCGACGTGGATGTCAATCCGGTCCAGGAGCGGGCCGGAGACGCGGGACATGTAGCGCCGGATCTCCCCCGGGGTGCAGCGGCAGTCCCGGGCGGCGTCGGTGTAGTAGCCGCAGGGGCAGGGGTTCATGGCCGCCACCAGCATGAAGCGGGCGGGGTAGGTGACCGAGCCGGCGGCCCGGGTGATGGTGACCTCTCCGTCCTCCAGGGGCTGGCGCAGGACCTCCAGGACCGAGCGGCTGAACTCGGGCAGCTCGTCCAGGAAGAGGACCCCGTTGTGGGCCAGGCTGATCCGCCCGGGGCGGATTTTGGCTCCCCCGCCCACCAGCCCGATGTTGGAGATGGTATGGTGCGGGCTGTGGAAGGGCCGCCGGGCCAGCAGGGGCGATCCGGCCGGGACCCGGCCGATGCTGGAGTAGATCCGGGTGGTCTCCAGGGCCTCGTCTAGGTTCATGGGGGGCAGGATGGTGGGGATCCTCCGGGCCAGCATGGACTTGCCCGAACCCGGCGGCCCGATCATGAGCATGTTGTGGCCGCCGGCGACGGCGACCTCCAGGGCGCGGCGGGCGTGGGCCTGGCCCCGGACCTCGGAGAGGTCAACCGCATAAGAAGACCCCTCGCGGAAAAGGTGCTCGCGGTCCACCCGGACCGGCGCGAGCTCGCGGCGGCCCTCCAGGTAGGCCACGGTTTCGGCGAGGCTCTCCACCCCCCGGACCTCGATCCCCTCGACCACGGCGGCCTCGGGGGCGTTGACCCGGGGCAGGAGCAGGGACTTCTTGCCCTCATCCCGGGCCATCAGGGCGATGGAAAGGGCGCCCCGGACCGGGCGGACCAAACCGCCGAGGGCGAGTTCTCCCAGAACGCAGTGGCTCCCCAGCCCCCCGGCGGCGAGCTGGCCGGAAGCCTCCAGGACCCCCAGCGCGATGGGGAGGTCGAAGACCGGGCCCTCCTTCTTGAGGTGGGCGGGGGCGAGGTTGACGATGATGCGGTCATCGGGGTACTCGTAGCCGGAGTTGGCCAGGGCCGCCGCCACCCGGTCCTTGCTCTCCCGGACGGCGGTGTCGGGGAGCCCGACCACCACCTCCGTGGGCATCCCGGTGCGCACGTCCACCTCGATCTCGACCGCGAAGCTGTCGATCCCCTCCAGTCCCGCCGAGCAGACCTTTGAGAGCATCTTCTCCTCCCCCGGTTAAGGCTCTTCCCACTCCGATAGACGCGCGGGGGGAGTTTTTCTCCCGTTTTTTTTGTTGTCGGTGTCGCAATCTTGATGGAGGAGTTGTTGTTTCCGGCCCTGAAATCGTGGCTTGACCGTTATTTTTGGTCTGCTATAAGATCCTTAACAAACAAGAGATGGGAAATATGCAAATAACCGAGAAGAAATTTCAGTCCGTAGTGGAAACCCTGCGGCAATTCGGCGCCCGGCGCGTAATCGTCTTCGGCAGTTATGTGTCTTCCCCGGAAACGGCACGGGATTTGGATTTGGGAGTGGAGGGGATTCCCCTGTCCCGGCTGGGGGCGGCGGAAATGGCCGTATTCAGGCTGCTGCGGAAGCCTTTTGACCTGGTGAGCCGGGAAGAAAGCCCGGAATTCTTCCGGATGATAGAAAAAGGGGCGAGAGAGCTTTATGGCTGAGCGCGGCCTGCCCGAGGAAATCGGCTACGAACTCCGCCAACTTCGGTTGACAGCCCGAGCGGCAACGGAGCTCCATAATGCTGCCGGAGCCGATCCAAAACCCTGGCACGCGGCAGCTGCCGCCAAGTATGTTTCCGACATAATGCTGGGGTTGGAAAACATCTGGAAAAGACGCTGTCGCTATCTTGGGTTTCCGATGCCGAACGGAGCGGATTCCCATCGCCGGATCCTGGCAGCTTTTCTTGACGACAAGAACCTGGGAGGTCGCCTGAGTTCCGAGGTGGCGGACCGGCTCGGGCTCTATCTCCGCTTCCGGCACCGCTTTGTTCACGGGTATGGCTTCGAGTTGGGCTGGGAAATCGTCGAAGAGCCGCTGGCGCTCATTCCCGATACCGTGAAGCGCCTGACGGAAGTTTGGAAGGGTTGGTTGAAGAAAACCTCAGGCAGTCAATCCCGGGGAAGATCAGCAGGGGAACCGGCCTGACCCTGCGGATCGCGAAGGAAAACGGAAAGCCCTTTCTCCACGTCGACCTGGCGGCCCAGCCGGAGGACCAAGCAATCCAGGCGGTCGCTTCCTGGCTGGGCAGGCTCAAGCCGAAAGTCCTGAACGTGGCCGGATCCCGGGAATCGAAGGCTCTGGGGGTGTATCAAAGGGTTTACCGGGTGCTGAAGGCGGCATTGGAGGCGGACGAGATCGCCCGGGCGGGGGTTACGGGGGAAGAAAAGGTACCTTGACCGAACTCTCTGCCCGGGAGTATGGTTTTTCCCAGACAAGGGGATGGTACTTATGCTCTGTTCAGGGGATGGTTCCTGCGGGATACTGCGCCCGGTTCTGGATTTTGATCCAGGCCGGGCGATTGTATTTCGCTCCCCGGACAAAACAGGCGGGAAGTGGCCAAATAACGGCCGTCAGGGGCAGATCTCATGGCGGCTTCTTGATTATTGAGGAAGCCTTCCCCCTGAATTATTGGCCAACCGAAATAGCGTGACGGGGTGACGGGGAAAGGTTTTTCCCCGGTCGTTTATCCTGGCCCATTGAGGAGGGAACTTATGAGGAAAGCGCTGCTTCTGCCGGCGGTCGCATTTCTGGCGCTCGGCTTCAGCCCGGCCCGGCTTCCCGCCGAGACAGTCATCCTGGGCTACTCCACCTACCTCGGGGGGAGTGGCGGTGAGGAAGGCCGTGGGATCACCCTGGGAACAGGCGGCGAGGCCTATGTCGCGGGGTATACCTTCTCCGCCAACTTCCCCACCCTGAACGCCTTCCAGGCCGGTTCTGGCGGAGGTTACGACGCCTTCGTGACCAAGTTCTCCTCCTCCGGGGGGTCGCTGGTCTACTCCACCTACCTCGGGGGGAGTGGTACTGATTACGGCCGTGGGATCACCCTGGGCTCTGGCGGCGAGGCCTA
>CAZIEA010000238.1:0-2019 GCA_964538495.1 uncultured bacterium
GAACCCTGAACCCTGAACCCTGACTCTATGCTCTATGCTAAAACGTCCACGGATTTCACAGATTAAAACTTCATGCTCTTCATGCCCTTCATGGTGAGAAAAGAAAAGCAGTTCTCTGTGCGCTCCGTGGCGAAACGGCGCGCTATTTTTTTCTTGCGTTAATATTTTATGACTACTAATCTGCCAAAATAGGAGTGTCAACTTCCCGAAACCCGCGAACCGAAGGAGGAAGCGATGGCGAAGGGATTGCTGGATCTCCAGGCCCAGATCACGGCCCTGGCGAAGGAAGAGGCCGCCCGCAAGGTGGCCAGACTCGTGAAAGCGGTGGCGAAGGCCGCCAAGGCGCTCGAGGGGGTAGCCAAGGAAGCCGCCGTCCTCGGGAAGCCGGCCAAGGCCGCCCGTAAGCCCGCGCGCCAGGCGCGCCGGAAGAAGGCGCGGAAGGTCGCCCGCCGGGTTCGGCGGAAACCGCTGCGCCAGCCGGCCAAGCGCCCCCGTCGCCTGGCGGCTCCCAAGGCTTCCGCCGGGGTCACCCCGGCCCGGCTCAAGACCCTGAGGAAGAAACTCGGGGTCAACCAGATGGACTTCGCCAAGCTGATCAAATCCAGCGTGGCTTCCGTCCGGGCCTGGGAACAGGGGCGGGCCAAACCCCGCTCCGCCAAGCTCGCCGCCATCCTGGCTATCGAATCCGGGGGCGGGAAGGCTTTAGCCAAGGCCGCCAAGCCCCGGAAGGCGCGCAAGGTCAGGAAGGTCCGCCAGGCCGTGAAGGCGGTCCGCCGGGCCAGGAAAGTCCGCCGAACCCGGCGCCCGCGCGCCGCGGCTCCCGCCGCCCCGGTCGCCCCGGTTGCTCCTCCGGTCGTGCCGGCGCCGGTGCCGGCTCCCGCACCCGAGGCGCCGCAGGTTTGACCGCCCGGGCTTGAAGTCGGTTAAGTGAAAAGGGGGCGGGCTCCCTCCCGGGAGCCCGCCCCCTTCGTTTACCGCTCACCGGATTAAGCTCGCGCCATTTCCCCACCGAGAACTACTTTTCCACAAATTTCACAGATTGGCACAGATTATCATACTCAGCATAGAGCAGAGGGTAGGGTTCAGGGTTCAGGGTTCAGGAGAACCCGTAATCCGTGATCAGTGATCCGTAATCCGGCGCCTGAATTCGCGTAATTTGTAGTCCAATCGTGGCGTCGGTTCCTTCAGTCTTCAGCCTTCAGCCTGCTTTTCTCACCATGAAGGACATGAAGAGCATGAAGGTAAAATCTGTGAAATCTGTGGACAGATCAGTCCTTGGCGTCTTTGCGTCTTGGCGCCTTTGCGTGATAATGGCGGTGGTTTCTTCAGCCTTTTGCGGCTTGCGCGCCGCCCGGGCCCGGGAATAACATTGCCTCAAGAAAAGAGTCGGCCCCGGGAGCGGGCTTCCAGCTCGGACAGGGAGGAGAGATGGGATGAAAGTTTTGGCCGTTGTTTTCGGAATTGTTGTCGCCGCCGCGGTAATTTGCGCGCTCGCGGTTCCCGCCGCCGCCGAAGTCCTGGTGGTCGAGCTGGTCCCGGGCGTGGAGTCGGAAATCCTGGAAACGGAAGGTCTCCCCGCTCCCGCGGCCCCCGGCCCGCGGGAACTCTGCGCGGAGTGCCTGACCGCTCCGCTGCTCCTGAGCCCGGCCGACGAGGAGACGATCGACACCATCGCCCCTCTTTTTACTTGGGACGCCCAGACCGACCCGGAGGCTACCGGGGTTTCCGTGGAACTGGCCCGCAACTACGCCTTCACCAACTACGTCGCCAGTATGGGTTCCTCCCAGCACATCGGCATCGGCACCTGGCGCTACAGCTATAATCTCGATCCGGCCGAGACCTACTACTGGCGGGCGCGGCTGCGCTGCGGCGTCGATTACGGGCCTTACTCCGAGATTTCCTCGTTTACCGCCGGTTCGGGCGGGACCGTTCTCCCCGCTCCGGAGATAGTCTCGCCGGCGGCCGGAAGCGCAATCTGCCTCGCGAGCGGGACGATCACGGCGGCATGGGCGCCGGTGA
>CAZIEA010000238.1:2029-2860 GCA_964538495.1 uncultured bacterium
CGACTATATTGCCGCCCGCCGCATGGCCGGAGGCTCCAGTTCCATCATCTACGTCACCTCGGCCACTTCCCGAGCTTTCACCGGCCTGAAGCTCGACATCACTTACCGGTGGACGGTCAAGGCCCGCAACGATTACGGCTACGGGGCCGATTCCCCCCTGGCTGCTTTCCGGCAACCCCTGACCGTTTCCGACGGCGACTACAACGGCGACGGCACCGCGGACGTCGCGGTCTTTCGCGGCGCCCAGAGCCTGTGGCTGGTTCGCGGCCTGACCCAGATCTACTTCGGGATCGACACCGACATCCCGGTCCCCGGGGATTACGACGGGGACGGCACCGCCGATCCCGCGGTCTGGCGTCCCTCAGCGAGCCTCTGGGCGGTCCGGGGGCAGACCAGGCTTTATCACGGGATTGCCTCGGACCTGCCGGTTCCCGGCGATTACAACGGCGACGGCTCCTGCGACCCCGCCGTCTTCCGGGGAGAGACCGGCCGCTGGCTGGTTCGGGGGGTTACCAAGCCTTACTTCGGGATTGCGGGGGATACCCCCGTGTCCGCCGACCTCAACGGGGACGGCACCGGCGAAATGGCGGTTTTCCGGGGCGCCACCGGGCTTTGGCGCTGGAGGGGGATCACCCGGTTCTACTTCGGCGCTTCCGGCGACCGGCCCGTGCTTCTAGCCCCGGGGCTGATCCCCGGCGTCGCGGCCGCCGTCTTCCGGGAAGCGACCGGGGCCTGGGTGTCGCGTTCCGGGAGCCGTTGGTATTACGGGGACGACGGGGACATTCCCGTCCCCGCCGCCTACCTGGGCGAAAACGCCGGCGACTACACCGC
>CAZIEA010000238.1:2870-3249 GCA_964538495.1 uncultured bacterium
TGCGGAAGACTGTGTGTCAAGATATACCGGATGTACACCGCCGTTTTCCGCCGCAGCAACGGGCTCTGGGCGATCCACAATACCACCAAGTATTGGTTCGGGGAATCCGACGATCTGCCCGTCACGAGATAGGCTCGAGAAAAGCAAATTCAGGATACAGGATACAGGAGTCAGGAGCGCCACTTCACCACAGAGCGCACAGAGAACTGCTTTCCTTTTCCACAGATCAGTTCTTGGCGTCTTTGCGTGATGCCGCCGTGGGCTTCGCCCCCTGCGGGGGCTCACAAAGTAATTTTGTTATTCTTTTGTCCACGGGCTTGCGCCCGTGGCTATCTTCCTTCGCCCCCTGCGGGGGCTTCTCCGCATTGCCAGCCGCTTC
>CAZIEA010000239.1:0-3230 GCA_964538495.1 uncultured bacterium
GCACCTATGTTGCGGCCCGGATGGCCCAGATGTACGGCATAACGGTGATAGACGATCCCGAATCCATAAAGATCTGCGCCGACAAGATCAATATGTACATGCATATTATGAAAAAGAAAATCTCCATGCCTCAGACCCGCTTTTTAAATAAAAAGGAGTTGGATGAGGCCCAGGCGGCGGTCTTCCGGTCCCTGACCGGGCGCTGGAGCGTGCGCGGGGGAGGGACTCATTATTTCGGGCAGGCCGGGGATGTCCCGGTGTCCGGGGATTACACCGGGGATGGGAGTGCCCTGATCGGGGTTTTCCGCCCCGCCTCCCGGCGCTGGCTGATCCGGAATTTGACCAAGTTTTATTACGGCGCGGACGGCGACATTCCGGTGCCGCTGGATTATTCCGGAGTAAAGGCTCTCCGGGCCGCCATCTTCCGGCCTGCTAACGGCCTCTGGTTGGTGCGGGGGGCAACCCGGGTTTACTTCGGAAGGGGAGGGGACGGGCCCGCCACTCGGTGATCCACGAATTTCACGAATTAAACCGCTAATCTTGCGAATCCACGCAAAGCAAAACTAAGATTACGCAGATTAAACAGATTAATTTTGTCCACAGATTTCACAGATTACTGATTATGGCGTCTGGCTTCCTGATTAAGGGTTGGGGTTTTGCTCTATGCTCCATGCCCTATGCTCTATGCTGCAAAACAGAGAAATCAGAGTTAATCAGGTGCAAAGACCTTGCCTTTAAACCACTGAGACAAAGAGGTCGCTGAATGAAAAATGCCGCCGGAAGGATTGCCGTTACCTTGCTCGCGCTCGCGAGTTTCCTGCCCGCCTCCACGCTTTTGGCCCAGGAACGGACCGGAATCATTCGGGGACGGGTCGCGGATTCCCTCACCGGGGCGCCCTTGTCCGGCGTCCGGATCGTGGGTATTTCCCCCTCGGCCGCCGGGTCGACAATAACGGCGGCGGACGGGACTTATTCCCTGACCAATCTGGTCCCGGGGATGTACCGGATTCGCGCTTATGTCCTCCCGGATTATCCCGGCAACGGCTATGTCGAGCAGTATTACTCCGGGAAGTATTACCTGGAGACCGCCGACTCGGTCAAGGCGGCCAACGGGGAGATCCGGACCGGGATAGATTTCGCCCTCGACCCCGGGGCCGCGATCTCAGGAAGGCTGACGGACGCGGAAACCGGCCTGCCCATCGCGGGGATCCGGGTCATTACCTACACCCTGGGAGAGCAGGCCCTGGGCAATAGCAGCTCGGGCCTCAACGGGGAGTTCACCGTCACCCGGCTCCGGGAAGGCTACTACAAGCTCTATGCCTGGACCCAGGCCTATAACGGCACCCACGAAGACTGCTTCGAGGATCTTTATTATCCTCTCTCCGAAGACTTTTGGGGAGGATCGGTTATTACCGTCGCTACCGGGCAGAACTACAACCTGCCCGCGGATTGGGAACTGCCTTACTGCCGGATTACGCCGACTCCATCCGGTCCCACCCCCACTCCGGTGCCTCCCCCCTTGCAGATTTTTCAGGTCTGGGCCGGAGACCCGGACGAGCCCGGGGATGGAGTGGGGCAGGCCACTCTGGTGATCACGCCCGAGGACAAAGTCTGGTTGTTCGACTGCGGCGACAAGAGCACTTTCGGGGTTCTGGCCAAGAAATGCCCCCGGGAGGTCCTCTACCTCCTGGATTCCCTGGGCTACGACCGGATCGACTATGCCGTGGTTAGCCACTTCGACGCCGACCACTGTTACGGCTTCATTACCATCGCCAATGGGACCGGGGATCCCGCCGACCCGCCCCTGGTCCGCGACGGGGTGGGGCAGATCCCGGTCGCCTACGACCGGGGCGGGACCCAGGACGTGGACGGGAGCGCGCTCTCGGTTTTCTATACCGCCGGGGTGGCCTCCCGCCGGGTTCCTGCTCTCGGCGCCGACATCCCCTTCGGCTACGGCGCGCGCCTGCGCTGGCTCGCCCTGGGAAACGCCAATCCGCTGGCTCCGGGCGACCAGAACAAGGTTTTTGTCCTTGACCGCCCGGCCCTGACCGGGACCATCGACGAAAACGCCAAGAGCGTGGTGGCCGCTATCATCTACGGCGGCTTCGACTACTACATCGGGGGGGACTCCACCAGCAGCTCGCTCAGTGCTTACGTCGGGGTGGAGGAGGCGGTGAGCGACGTTTACCGCAACGACATCAACCGCTCCTTTGACCTGCTGCTGTTGGACCACCACGGATCCCGGTTTCACAGCCCCAGCGTCTTTCTCCAGCGCACTCTCCCCGAGGGGGCGCTGGTGGCGTGCTGGGACAATAGCTACGAGCATCCCAACTGCGAAGCCTTGGACCGGGTGGTGCAATATACCGAGACCGGTATCGGGCGCAAATCCGTTTTTCAGGTCAGCCGGGGCTCTTCCACGCCGTTCCCTTGCAATCAGTACGTTCTGGCTACCGAGGCCCCGATCCGCGTCTACACCGACGGCTACTACTACTCGATCGAGCCCCGGATCGACCTGGCTCCCTACTACTACAGCGTCGGTTTGCCGCTGGACCGTTATACCGCTCTGAATCCCATCGAGGACCTGGCCTGGCGTGACCATCCCGTGGACGGCCTGCCTTTCCCCAGCCCGACCCCGCCCCCCACTCCCCCGATCCAGGGCTCGGTGGTGATCAGCGAGGTCTGCTGGGCCGGCCTTCAGGCTTCCTATTACGACGAGTGGATCGAGCTTTACAACCGGACCAATTACCCGGTGGACATCAGCTCCTGGTCGTTCAAGAGCCCGCGTTATTCCTATGACTTCTCCGGGGCGATCGGGACCCTGATCATTCCGCCCAAGTCCTACTGGGTCTTCTCCTCCAAGAACGACATCTTCTCCGCCGGGGCGGTAGTCAATGCCGTCGGCTCCCTCTCTTTATATAACGACAACGTCGGACAACTCCGACTCTACAACGAGCCGGAAGGGACCGGGATCCTGGTGGACGCGGTCAACCCGGCTCCCGACGAAAGTAACTGGTGCGCCGGCATCAGCTCCGCCGCCAACAACCGCCGGACCATGGAGCGTAAGAATCCGGGTTTCGACGGGACCGTCTGCGCCAACTGGTGCACCTACGGCGGCGTCCCCTTCGCCTCCGACCGGGGCGGCTACCCGGTTCTGGGCAGCCCGGGGGAGGTGAGCAGCTGCCAAGTGGTCACCCCCACTCCCTCGGTTTCCCCGGTCAAGACCGCCACCC
>CAZIEA010000240.1:0-3194 GCA_964538495.1 uncultured bacterium
GATGCTCTCCTCCACCATGGTATTCCAGCCCCCGCAGCCCCCGCAGCGTCCGACCCATTTGAGGGATTTGGTTCCGCATTCCTGGCAGAAATATGCCGTTTTCGTCTTCATGAACGCCTTCCCGGTTCAGGTTTCAGAGTTTACCCGAGCCGGGCCGACTCGCAACCCCAAAACAATCCCGGGAAAAGGAGATGAAAGAAGGGTTCAGGGTTCAGGGTTCAGGGTTCAGGGTTCAAGGTTCAGGGCGCCGGGCAGACTCCGGACCGAAGAGTAAGGATTAGGCGGGAGAACCGGAGCCGGGGGATCAATCCCGCCGGGAAGATCCCACCCAGGCATAGCGGGAGCGGGCGATCTCGTTTCTGACTTCGGGGACCGAGACCCGGAATTCCTCCACCAGCCGGTTGGAAGGAAGCATCCGGTAAGTCAGCTTTCCGGGCGCGCCCAGGGCCAGGATCAGGACTTCCGCCCCCTTGGGCACCGCGAAAAAGGCGCTAAATTCGCCCGGCCCCTTGATCCGCCCGGGAGCCAAGCGGTTCCGGGGGGTTTGCCCGGAAAGAAAATATGCGGTCCCGTCCTGTCCGACAAAACTCCTCCCGGCGCCGTAGCCGCGCAGAGTCCAGCCGAAGCCCGGGATCCAGCCCCGGCGGCTGACTCCAAAGTTGACTTCCAGAACCTCTTCGCCGGAAATCTCCCCGGGAACCGGGTTCGGGACCAACCTGATCCGGCGAATCAAGAAACCGTCCTCGCCGGCGCGAACGGAAAACGCCATTCCCAACCCCAGCAGGAAAACCAGCGAATAAAACCTGCGCATTTTTTCTCCCTCCGGTTACCCGGTATCAATGCCGTGCCATATTTCGCGATTATATTTTACCTAAACTCCCTCTCCCCGGCAACAGCCCTTAAAGCGCTTTGGCGTAATGAAGTTCGCGCTTATTTACCACAGAGCTCACAGAGAAAAAACTTCAGGCCACAGAGAATTACTTTTTTTCTTACCATGAAGGACATGAAGAACATGAAGGCCCGTAATCCGTGATCAGTAATCCGTAATCCGTCACCTTGACTCGCCGGGATTCGCGAGATTCGCGGTTAATCCGTAGGCGAATCGGTTTTCTTGGCGTCTTTGCGTGAGAAAAGCGGGTTTTCTACATGCCCTACATGTCTACATGTGAGGGAAAAAAGTTTCGCGGGGATTCGCGAGATTCGCGGTTAATCCGTAGGCGAATCGGTTTTCTTGGCGTCTTTGCGTGAGAAAAGCGGGTTTTCTACATGCCCTACATGTCTACATGTGAGGGAAAAAAGTTTCGCGGGGATTCGCGGTTAAGCCGCGGACGAACTCAGTCGGCGAAAAACCGGGGAATCCGCAGCATAAATACCGCCACGCCGCCATAGTACTCCGGAAGCCGCCGCCAGAAAGACCCGAAAAATCCCCCGGCCCCCTCCTCCGGAAACAGAAACGCCAGCAAGAGCGCCAGGACGGCCAGGTTGGCCAACCAGATCACGGGCAGGGAGAAAATCCGACCCGCCGCCGCCAGGTCGGGCTGGCCCTGGAAAAGGAAAAAAAGCGTGAAGGTCAGGTGAAATGCCCAACTGAACCCGAGCAATCCCGCGAAGAATTCCTTCCCGGGCTCCAGGGGAAGGAAAAGCCCCGCCCCCAGCCAGACCCCGAGTAGAAGAATGCTGTAAACCGGAAAGATATACGGGGCCAGGAAAACCAGGGCGTTGGCCCGGGTCGCCCTGACCTTCCCGCCGCCCGCGCCCGTCTTGAATCCCTTGACGCTGCCGCCGCAGAGGTAAACCCAGAGAACATGGGTGAGCTCGTGCCCGAAAACATAGGTCCGGATCGGCTGCTGAAAAATCCCGAGCAGGACAAGATAGGCCAAAGCACCGATCCAGAAAAATAGGACCCCGGAGAAGGTCGCCCCCGCGAATTCCCAGAGAGAAACCGCCCCGGCCGCGCAAGCCGGGAGCAGCCCCAGCCCCACCAGTATTTTCAGCGCCTTGATCGTGGCCGGCCGGAATGCGGGGCTAACCCAGGGGCTCGCCCCGGCGGATGAAAGTCGGGATATCCAGGTCCTCGCCCCCCACCAGGTTGGGCTCCACCCCGGCAAAAAGGCCCCGATCGATCTTCTCGAAATCGAGCGTAGCCTGGGTGGCGGCGGCCGGAGCGAGGGGAAAATCATCGCCTTGTCCCCCCCCGGCATGACGGGGGAAGGAAGCAACCAGGGATATCGCGCAGGCCGCGGCCTCCGCGGGGAAACGGCTGAAGGAGATCAGGCGCTGGGCGGAACTCGGCAGCAGTTCGTCGAAAAGTTTGAGCAGCGCCCGGAATTCCCCCACCGGCACCGTTTCGCGGGAATGAATACAGGCCAGCAGGCCGGAGAGCTTGATCCGCTCCCGGGAAAACAGTTTCATCCTGGTAAAAGCCTGCTTGGCCCCCGGAACCAGTTCGGCAACCCCGTTTCCTTCCCATTCCCCGGAAGCGCTTTCGGAACCGGAGGGAAAGATTTCCGCCAGTTCGCCGATCGTCCGCCGGGCCGGCTGCTCGGCCCGCAAGCTTCCGAGCAGGGCTTGCAGGGCAGTGGCTCCTGCCTGCTCGCCCAGGGCGAAAATCCGATCCAGCGCCTCGTCGGCACGGGCGCGGCCCAGGAAGCGCTCCGGGTCCAGCGCCAGCGTAACCCCCCCCGCCGCTTCTAGTTCCTGAAGGATGGCCGCGGCCCGTTTCATTTTTCTATCGCCGTCCATCCGCGGAGGAAGCAAAAGCACCGACATGACCTGGAGAGAGCGCCCGGACGCCTCTCGGCATATGTCCGCGAGTTGCGCGGCCATGGCCCCCCCCAATTCGGCAACCAGAACCAGGGTGTCCATCCTTCCCAGGAAAGCCGCCAGGCTCTCCGGTCCCCGGTAAAAGGCCTTTTCTTCCAGGGGGGAACAGATCAGGTTCTGGTTGTCGTTATCCAGGGCCCGGAAGACCACCCCGGCCGGTATCCCCCGCCGGGCCCGGGAGACCGAATCGGAACCCCAGCGGCCGATCCCCCAGACCTCGATCCTGAGCTCTTTCGGCTGAGGCTGTTTTTTAATCCCGTTCTCGGAGTTCATGGTTCCAGGTTTCAGGGTTCAGGGTTCAGGGTTCAGGACGCGCAAAATTTTGCACCTGATTAACTCTGATTTCTCTGTTTTCCAGCATAGAGCATAGG
>CAZIEA010000241.1:0-2669 GCA_964538495.1 uncultured bacterium
CCCGGGAGGAGCGCGCGTCGGCTTCGACGGCCTGCCGGTAAAGCTCTCTCGCGGCGCGCGTCTCCCCGGCCTGCGCCAAACGGTCGGCTTCCGCCAGGGCTTCCCGTCCCGGGCGCCCGCCTCCGGAGGAATCCCCGGCGGGGCTGCAGCCGGCGAGGAAGGCGAGCGGAATCAAGATGGCCGGAAATCCCTTCATGGCCGTCTTCAGGCGTATTTTTTCATCTCCACCAGGCGCCCGTGGCTGATCACGGCGGCGGGTTCTCCATGGTTGCGCAGGGCTTCCAGGACATTGGGTTCCCGGAGGACCACCAGGTTGGCGGTATGGCCGGTCTTGATCCCGAATCCCTTGAGCCCCATGCAGCGGGCCACGTCCACCGTGACCATGTCGTAGATTTCCTCCAGCTCGGCCGCCGAGGTCATCCAGAGCAGATGGGAGTTGAGGAAGGCGACCTCCAACATGTTATTGCGGCCGAAGGGATAGTAGGCGTCGGAAATGTCATCCTGCCCGAGGGCGACCAGGGCTCCTTCCGCGCGCAGTTCCCGCACCCGGGCGTGCAGCGGCCCGGTGTGGGGATCGCTGATCACCCCGAGCCTGGCCCGCTTGAGCAGGGCCACCAGCTTCATGAAATAAGGGTCGGGATACATGCACATGGCCCGGGCGTGATGGGCCAGGACCCGGCCTTCCCAGCCGTGGCGGATGGCGGCCAGGGCCAGCATTTCCAGGGTGCGCAGGCCCGGGTCCCCGGCATCGTCCACCAGCATGGAGATCGGGGCGTCGAACTCTCGGGCGATCTCGAACATCTTCTCGATATGATCCTGCTCGTCGGCCTCGGTAAACTCGATCCAGGGGATGCCCCCGACCACGTCCGCCCCCAGTTTCATGGCTTCCCGGACCAGTTCGAAGGCGCCGGGTTCGCGGGCCACTCCGTCCTGGGGAAAAGCCACCACCTGGACGTCCACCACCCCCTTGAATTCCTCCCTGGCCTTGATCAGGGCCTTGACCCCTTCGAGCCTGGCCTTGCTGTCCACGTCGGCGAAGGCGCGGATGTGGGTGTTCCCGAACCGGACCGCCGATTTCAGGGCCCGGCGCACGTTGGGCAGGATCCACTTTTCGTCGTAATTCTTCTTGGCCTCGACCGCCGCCTCGATCGCGGTCATGGCCTTGCCCATGTTCCCCCCGTGGTAGGCCTTGAGGGCGTTCTCGCTGATCTGCATCAGGGTATAGACCTTGCAGAGATGGAGATGGGCGTTGAGGAAGGATTCGGTGACCAGGCCCCCGCGGGCATCGATTCTCCGTTTGGGGCGTCCCTTGATCCGGCGGGCGATTTCCTTGATCTTCCCGTCGGTGATGGCGATGTCCCAAAGCCCGCTTTTGCGCCGCAACCCGGCGCCCGTGATCAGGATGTCCATTTTTCCCTCCTTAAGCGGGGGTTCTCCCCGGCTCTTGTTGAACCCGAATTCTACCAGCCGGCGGGATCAGGGTAAAGCAAGGCCGTAGGCTGGAAGACCCGCTCTGTTATTCACGCGCGGGCGGGATATGAGTTAATCGCCTTTATCCGCAGATTTCTCACCCCCTGAATTCCGACTCCTGTATCCTGGTTGCCGGTTTTCTTAAACCCTGAACCCTGCAATGGAATGGGCGATTACAGCCGGGGGCTTGCCAGTTCCCAGCGCTTCGCAAGGTGGTTTATCTTGAACTCCCGGTCTGAACCATCCGCCGGCGACCGCCTGCACGGACTGATCGAACGGGTGATTTTTCACAACCCGGAAAACGGCTATGCCGTGCTCAAGGCCAGGGTCCCCGGGATGCGGGGCCTGGTTTCCGTGACCGGTTCCCTGCCTTCCGTCCATCCCGGGGAAATGCTGGAGGCGGAAGGTTCCTGGAAGATCAATCCGCGCCACGGCCGCCAGTTTCAGGCCGAAGTCCTCCGGGCCGCCCCT
The DNA here is from genome assembly GCA_964538495.1 of uncultured bacterium. Lineage (GTDB taxonomy): Bacteria > Auribacterota > Erginobacteria > Erginobacterales > DAOSXE01 > CAZIEA01. Next base: position 1,942 of record CAZIEA010000241.1, read on the forward strand.
CCGGGAACGGCGGAGGGGATGCGCAAATACCTGGGCTCGGGCCTGATCCGGGGGATCGGGCCCGCGATGGCCTCCCGCCTGGTCGCCGCATTCGGCGACGGGGTTTTCCAGGTGATCGAGAACCGACCCGAGGAGCTTACCCGGGTCGAGGGGATCGGCCCCGCCCGCCGGGACCTGATCGTGCGGGCCTGGGGGGAACAGGTCCGGATCCGGGACATCATGGTGTTTCTGCACGGCCACGGCGTCTCCACCGGGCGGGCTTTCCGGATCTACCGGACTTACGGTGACCGGGCGGTCGAACTGATTCGGGAGGACCCCTACCGCCTGGCCCGGGACATCCCGGGGATCGGGTTCCTCAGCGCCGACCGGATTGCCGCCAGCCTCTTGATCGCCCCCGATTCGGTGCTTCGGGGCGCCGCCGGGCTGGATCACGTCCTGCGCCTGAAGACGGAACAAGGCCACTGCGCCGCTGACCGGGACGAACTGTTGCGGGAAACGACCGAACTGCTCAAAACCAACCCGGCGGCGGCGGCGGGCGCCCTGGACCGGGAACTCGCGGCGGGCCGCCTGCTTGTCCGGGCGGCGGACGGGGGCGGGGAACTGGTCTTTCTTGCCGGTCTTGACGCGGCCGAACTCGGGGTAGCCAGGCGGTTCCGGGCCCTCCGCGCTGGCTCTCCTCCCTTGCCCGGCGTCGACTCGGAACGGGCGGCGGCCTGGGCGGAAAGCCG
>CAZIEA010000241.1:2769-3179 GCA_964538495.1 uncultured bacterium
CTCGGGGTCGCTCTTTCGGGCGAGCAGAAAGAGGCCTTGCGCCTGGCGCTGGCCTCCCCGGTGGCGGTGATCACCGGGGGGCCCGGGGTGGGGAAAACCACCCTGATCGCCGCCCTGGTCCTGATTTTCCAGGCCAAGGGGCGCCGGGTGGCGCTGGCCGCCCCTACGGGCCGGGCCGCCCGCCGCATGAGCGAGAGCGCCGGGATCCCCGCCTCCACCATCCACCGGCTGCTCGAGTTCGATCCCCGCCGGGGCTCGTTCACCCGGGACCGGGACCGCCCGCTGGCCGCCGACGTCCTGATCGTGGACGAATTCAGCATGGTGGATCTGCCCCTGGCCTGGAGCCTGCTCGAGGCGGTGGGCGGCCGCACCGCCCTGATCGCGGTGGGGGACGTGGATCAGCTTCCCTC
>CAZIEA010000242.1:0-3154 GCA_964538495.1 uncultured bacterium
ACCCCCTACATGTTCTACATGTCCTACATGGTGAATAAAGCGGCCTTTCCTTCAGCCTGTCTTTCCAGCGCCAAGCCTCAAACCGCACGCCTCACACCCCAAGTACGAGTACGATAATCTGTGAAAGTTAAAATTCCTTTTCCGGCCAAAGATTTTTCCCCCCTTCCCCCGGCCTTGTCAACCCCCCTTCGCCGGGAAAGTTCTTTGTGATTGCCGCCAAAAATGGATAAGGGGATAATCCCGGCCTTGCGCCGAGCCGGCGGCCTCGACCGCCGGCCCCCAAACCGAATCATCAGGAGAAAGAAATGCTCACGCCTCACCAGTTCTACCGCGACCCCGAAGTTCGGGAGCGGATCGCCGAGTATTGCGGCGGAAACGCCCGGGAACCGGAACTCTGCTCCGCGGAATACCTGGTCGGCTACGGCGAGTCCCTCCTGGGCAGCCCCGCCCCGGAACCTTATGTTTCCAAGCCCCGGAGCGGCTTCAACGAAATCCTCGAACGCGGGCTGGACATCTTCCGCTCGATCTGGGACCAGAAGTCCCTGCTCGGTGTCCTCGACGTCGAGTATTTCAACCTCGACCATCCGGGCCAGATTTATTACGACCAGGTCGGGACTTTCCGCCGCCTGGAGGGAGTCTACGAAGCCATCCTGGCGGCGTTCGCCGCCTACAAGATCAAGCCCCTGACCCTGATGACCGGGCAGGGCTACCACTTCTCTTTCCGGATCGAATCCGGGACCGAGGCAGCCCTGATGCTGGAGGATATCGGGAAACTCTGCCCTTCCCTGCGGGAGAAATACCGGGGCACCCTTTCCAAGCGGCACCGGCCGGTCTCGGAGCGCTACGCCCAGGCCTTTGACGGGCTGGGAAGGGTGATGGAGTTCCTGACCCACCGGGCCATGCGGGAAGCCGGGAAAAAGACGGATCTCCCCCTGGTCATCACCGATGTCGCGATCGGGAAAGGACCCCGGGAACGGGAAGCAATCTCGTTTGACCTTTCCTGTTTCGGGGACCCGGTCTTCATGCGGGACCTGCGCTGCCCCTTCTCCACCCATCAGAAACACAAAATCCAGCGCTGGAAAGTGGGGGATGCCATCGCCGACGGGACCCCGATCCAGATCGCCATCCCCAGGCAGCGCCTGAACCTGGAGGAGACCATCGCCTTGCGGCGCCACTTCCGGCACGCGGCCGAGTACGCCGCCACCATCAACTGCTTCATCCCCAACTATTCCGCCAACGCCAAGAACCTGATTCGGGACTACCAGGAGTCTCGCCTCCACCGCTTCCACCGGTGGTTCGACTCCGCCGAGCAGCATCCGGCGCCGGAGTGGCCGGCCACCTACGGAGCCATGAACTACATCGATGTCCCCCCCTGCCTGCAGGCCCCCCTGGAGCGCCCTAACGATCTGCTCCTGAAACCCACCAATCTCCAGACCCTGACGCGCTGCCTCCTGGCCCGGGGCTGGCATCCCCAGCACGTGGCCGGGCTGGTCTATTCCCGCTGGACCGCCGGACCGGGCTGGCCTCACGACCAGTGGAAGCACTTCGACGCACAGTCTCGTTCCAGCTTTTATGTCCGGACCTTCGCGGGCCTGATCGCCGCCGGGCTCGACGAACTCGTGGACCACAACTGCATCTCGCACCAGGAGAAAGGTTACTGCGTCCGTCCCTTCTGCGGCTACAACCTCGGTGACTATCGCTGGGACGCCTCTTTCCCGGATTCCGGGGGTAAACCCGCGTGACATCCGAGACGCGGTCTCCCCTCTCGGCGGCCCAACTCAAGGCCGTCCGGCGGTATTACCGGCAGGATGCGGTCCGGCAACGGATTTACGAGTTCTGCGGCGGCGACCCCTTCACCTGCGATTACCTTGTCGGTTTCGGCGAACCCCTGGTCCGGAAGGGATACCAGCGCCCGATCAAGCTCGTCACCTCCCGGAGTGAATTCCAAGGACTAATGGAGGAAGGTCTCGACCTTTTCCGCTCGATCCGGGACCACGGCTCCACCCTGGCCGTCTGGGACGTGGAATACTTCAACCTCGACACCTGGCACCAGCTTTACCGGGACCAGGAAACCTACTTCGAGCTGATGGAGCCCGCCTATGAAGCCATCGAGGGAATCCTGGCCGAATACGGGATCGTCCATCTCAACGACTCCACTTCCTCCGGCTACCATCTGGTTTCCCGGATTCCCTTTTCTTCCCCCGTCCATCGCCGCCTGGAGAGAATCGGATGTCTGGAGCCGGAACTGGCCCTCAAGTACTCCCTGGTAAAGGAAACCGACGAAAAGCGCCGGCGGCCCACCCCGAAACGAGCCGCCCTCGGCTACAGCGGGATCGGCAGACTGCACGAATACCTCAGCCACCAGGTCATCCTGCGCACCCGGGAAAGTTCCCCGATCCCGGTCACCGTCTCCGACGCCGCCGTCAGCCGCCGCCAAAGGGGCCGGGAGGGGATGAGCATGGACATCACCCAATACGCCGATCCGCTTTACATGCGGGACATCCGCACCACTTTTTCCACTCACCAGAAGCACAAAGTCTACGTCGGGCAGGTGGGGGCCGGCCTGGCCCGGAAAATGCCGGTTTTCGCCACCTTGCCCCGGGGACGGCTCGGCTATCGGGAACTCTTTCACCTCCGCCGGGATCTCCGGCTGGCCGCCCTCTACGCCCGGGACTGCTCGGGGGCGATCCCGGACGCCGCCGCGGGCTGGGACCGCCTGATCACGGCCTACCGGAAATCGAGCCTTTTTGCCTTCCACCGCGATTTCGACTCGATCGAGCACTACGAGCGCAAACTCTGGGAAAGCCGTTACCGTTCCCTGGAATTGGCGGGGCTCCCTCCCTGCGTGGCCCAGCCGATCCGGAATCCCAACTGGAGCCTGCTCAACCCCACCAACCTCCAGAACGTCTGCCGGGTCCTGCTTTCCCTGGGCTGGCATCCCAAGCACATCGGGGGTCTGATCCGCTCCTACTACGAACAAGACCTGAATTGGGGCACGAACTGGGACAAGTACGACCCCTCCGCCCGGGCCAATTTCTGGACCCGGGTCTATTGCGGGATGATCCATACCGGGACCGACGACCTGAAAAGCTTCTCCTGCCAGGCTCATCAGGAAAGGGGCTTCTGCCCCGGCTACTGGTGCGGCCACCGGCTC
>CAZIEA010000243.1:0-3145 GCA_964538495.1 uncultured bacterium
CCTGGGGGCCTGCCGGCTCTGGGAGTTCTCCCCGCCGCCGGAGCTGCTGGAAGGGATCTGCGCCCGGCTGGGTTCGGACGTAACCTTTTTCCTCCGCCCCCGCACCTCTCTCTGCCGGGGGCGGGGGGAACTGGTCGAACCCCTGCCGCCCGCCCCGGCCCTGTACGCTCTTTTGGTCAACCCGGGGGTTCCCCTTCCCACGGCCTGGGCCTACCGGGAGATCGACCGGCTTCCCCCCCGGCGCCCGGGCGAGCTCGCGCCCCTGCTGGAGGCGCTGGCGGCCGGGGATCTCCCGGCCCTGGCGGCAAGTATCTACAATGTCTTCGAGGAGGTGGCCCGTATCCATCTTCCCGACGTGGTTCGGACGCTCGATTTTCTGCGCGCCCGGCTCCCCCTGGGGGCGGTCCTGGCCGGCTCGGGCGCGACCGTGGTTGGGCTGTGCTCCTCCCGGTCTGAAGCGGAAGCCGCCGCCGAAGCCGCCCGGGAGTTCTTCGGCCCCGAAGTCTTCATTTCCCTGGCCTCCAACCGCCTGAAGGAACCGCCGCCGCATTCACATGTAGACATGTAGGGCATGTAGAAAACCCACTTTTCTCACGCAAAGACGCAAAATTTGGGTTTGTTTTTCTATCCCTATGCTCTATGCCCTATGCTCTATGCTGAAGCATGTCCACAGATTACACAGATTTACACGGATTCTTCATGTTCTTCATGGTGAAAAAAAACAGGCTGAAGGCTGAAGACTGAAGGCTGAAGGAACTGCCGCACCGATTGAACCGCGAATCTCGCGAATCCCCGCAAATCAAGGTGACGGATTACTGATTACGGATTACGGATTTTCCTGACTCCTGGTTTTAGGACTCTATGCTCTATGCCCTCTGCTCTATGCTGCAACCTGAATCCTGTGTCTCGGGTTTCCGGTTGACGGGGCGGGGGGCTGTGGTAACATGCCCCCGGTTCTGCCCAGAAAGAGGCTTCCGCGCTTAGCGCCAAGAGCCGAACCTGGTAAGGCTCCAGCGTCATTTTGCCCGGTGGTGTAATTGGCAACACATCGGCCTTTGGAGCCGAGTTTCGAGGTTCGAGTCCTCGCCGGGCAGTCGCCGGCCGGATTTAAGTCCGGTCAGGGAGTTCCGCCCGGGCGGAGCTTCCCCCCGGCGGCTCTCCCCGCAAGAACTCCCCCCCGAACTCGCTCCGGCGCGCGCGATCGACTGCGACTATGAGCGGGAAAAAAGAAAATCAACCAACGGCCTGCGTGATCCTGGCCGCGGGCGAGGGCAAGCGGATGCGGAGTCCCCTGCCCAAGGTGGCCCACGAGCTGGGGGGGCGGGCTCTCGTCCTGCACGTGCTGGAAACGGCCCTGGCCCTGCGCCCGGAGAAAACGGTCGCGGTTATTCCCCCGGAGGCGCCGGTCGTCGAGCGCCTGCTCCGGGGCCGCTGCGAGACGGTCGTGCAAACCGAGCGCCGGGGGACCGCCGATGCCCTGGCCCGGGCGGAGGTTTTCCTTGAAGGCTTTTCCGGGGATGTCGTGGTCCTGTGCGGGGACGTGCCCCTGCTCCGGGCGGAGACGGCGGCCCGGTTGCTGGCGGCCCATCGGGAAGGGGGGTATTCCGCCACCGTCCTTACCGCGGTGGTGGAGGATCCCGCGGGCTACGGACGGATCGTGCGCGGAGAGGGGGGAAAGCTCGAGGCGATTGTGGAGGAGACCGACGCCGACGGTCCGACCCGGGAAATCCGGGAGATCAACAGCGGAATCTACTGCTTTGCTTCCCCCGGGGTTTGGGATATTCTCGGGCGGATTGGGGACGACAACCGCCAAAAGGAAAAATACCTGACCGACGCGGTGCGGCTGCTGGTTGCCTCCGGGAATCCGGTGGGGGCATTTTTGCTTTCCGATTCCGAAGAGATCCGGGGGATCAATTCCCGCGAGCAACTGGCCGCGGCCGAGGCGATCTACCGCCGCCGCGAGTTCCACCGGAAGGGCGCGGTCCCGGGCGCCGGGGATGTTTTTCCGGGGGCGGAGCCGTCCCGGGGAGGGAAGCCATGAAAAATCACCGGTTGATGCTTTTTAGCGGCAACGCCAACCCCGACCTCTCTCGGCGGATCGCCCGGGAGGTCGGGATCGAACTGAGCCCGGCCAAGGTCGGGAGGTTTCCCGAGGGCGAGATCGCGGTCCGGATCGAGGAACCGGTCCGGGGGGCGGACGTTTTCGTCCTGCAGGGGACCAGCCCCCCCGCCAACGACAACCTGATGGAACTGCTGGTGATGATCGACGCCCTGAAAAGGGCCTCGGCGGCCCGGATCACCGCGGTCCTGCCCTTTTACGGCTATGGCCGCCAGGACCGCAAGGACCGGCCCCGGGTCCCGATCACGGCCAAGCTGGTGGCCAACCTGATCGTGGCGGCCGGGGCCGACCGGATCCTCACCGTGGACCTGCACGCCCCCCCGATCCAGGGCTTTTTCGACATTCCGGTCGATCATCTCTACGCGGCCCCGGTGTTTATCCGGTATTTCCGGGAGAACTTCTCCCCGGAGAATCTCTCCAACCTGGTGGTGGTCTCTCCCGACGTGGGCGGGATCAAGATCGCCAAGCATTTCGCCAAGCATCTTGACCGCCCCCTGGCGGTGGTGGACAAGCGCCGGCTTGGGGACCGGGCTACCGAGGTCAGAAACGTGATCGGGGAAGTGGCCGGCCGCGACATCATGATCGTGGACGACCTGGTCTCGACCGGGACCTCGCTGGCTTCGGCCATCGGGCTTCTGAAGGAGAAGGGCGCCCAAAAGGTCTACGTCACCGTCACCCATCCCGTCCTGGCCTCTTCCGCCGTCGCGACCCTGCTGGCGACTCCGCTGGAACGGATCTGGGTGACCGACACCATTCCGATCAAGGAGCAGGCCGTCCGCTCCGGCCGCTTCGAGGTCGTTTCCCTGGCCGAGATGCTGGGCGGAGCGATCAGCCGTATTCACAACGACACCCCGATCAGCATTCTTTTCGACCATAACGAGTGAACCGGAAGGAAAACCTCGCTATTCACATGTAGGTATGTAGGGCATGTAGAAAACCCACTTTTCTCACGCCAAGACGCAAAATTTGGTTTTGTTTTTCTATCCCTATGCTCTATGCCCTATGCTCTATGCTGAAGCATGTCCA
>CAZIEA010000244.1:0-3130 GCA_964538495.1 uncultured bacterium
GCTTTTGACCATGAACGTCCACAACACCAAGGGCAACTACCACCTCTGGGTCTGGAAAGTAAAACCGGGAAAGAAGACCGGGGATAAGGTCCTGGTCGAGATTGCCCACGCCCTCCCCGGAGCCGACGGGGGTTTTTACATCGTGGCCTACGCCGACCGCAACGGAGACGACAAACCCGACCTCCAGATCGCCCGCTCCGGATTTTTGACCGCCGAGGAGCCCGGGAAATACAGCAGTTTCGAGTTCAACTCCCCCGACCCGGTGATCTTCGTGGGCTGCACCTGGGCCCCCGGGGAACACACCAGCGTTTACCGGGGCTCAAGCGGGTGGCCGGGGGAGAATCCGGACTTCGAGGACCGCTTTTTCCACACCATCAGCGGGCTCGAAGCCCAGTCCGCCGGACCCGCCTACACCAACATGAAGGTTTCCTTCTCCGACTGAACCCTGGCGCGGCTTTCCCCGCTTTTCTCACCATGTAGGACATGTAGATCATGTAGTTAATCGTTGTCGTTGTCTTTGTCGTAATCGTAATCGAAGCTCGTTGCCATAGTCGTTTTCGAGCATAAAGTCCGCCATGGGATACGCAGGCTTAATCGCGGCGGGGGTTCTGGTCCTGGCCGGGGCGGCCGTCAAGGGGGTATTCACCCTGGCCCGCTACCGCCGGGCGCGCTGGAATTCCCTCCTGGCTTTGGCGGTCCTGGGAGCGCTCGGAGCCTTCTCCCACCTGGCGGCGGGGCCGGGCAAAACCGGACTCAACCGGTTTCTGGGCTACGCGGTCGAGCCGGCCTGCGACGCCGGCCAATGGCTGGGAATGGCGGTGCCCAAGCACGCCTCCGACCTGCGCCTGGCCGGGCCGGCGCTGGCGGCGGTCCTGGGAATCTGGGGCCTGCTGCGGAAACGCCGGGCGGCCTTCTCCTTCGCTTTCCTCCTCCTGGGGCTGGTCTTCGCCCTGATGGGGGCCGACCGGCTCGGGCGCTACGATATGACCTGGGGCCCGGTCCTGCTCGCACTGGGGGCGTTTTATGCCTTCGCCTCGGCCCAGGCCCAGGCCGGCCCCACGGAAGAGGCTCCGAAAAAACCGGAGCGGGAAGGATCCCCGGCGGGCGCCCTCCTATTGGCGCTGATCGTGCTCGGGGCCTTCGCCCTGCGGGTTTACCGCCTGGAGGACGTTTCCATCCGTTTCGACCATTACGAAACCGACTACGCCTGGCAGGCCCTGCGGATCCTGGATGGCTCCCACAGCCCTAACCTCTGGAATTCCACGATCTGGCGGGGGCTGGGACACACGAATTTCTCCCCCGTCTATTCCTACTGCGTGGCCCTGAGCTTCCAACTCCTGGGGGTCTCCCTGGCCTCCCTGAAGCTGGTCCCCTCCTTTTACGGAACCCTTTCGGTTCTTCTGACCTACGGCATCTTCAACCTCCTTTTCGGGCGGCGAATCGGCCTGCTCAGCTCTTTCCTGATGGCGGTCTCGCCGCTGGCGCTCAACTACAGCCGGATCGGGCTCCTGCTGGTTTCGACCCAGGCCGTCAGCCTCCTGATCGTCTATCTCCTGCTCAAGGCGGTCCTCAAGCGCAACGTCGCCGCCTATCTCCTACTCGGGCTCGCCTGCGCCTTCGCGGGCTATTTTTACTCCCCGGCCAAGTACCCGATCCTTCTGGCCGGGGCCGTGCTGGCAGGTTTCGTCGTTTTTCACCGTGGTTTCCTGCGCCGCCATCTCCCGGGCCTGATCCTGGCGGTCCTGTTTGTCCTTCTGCTGGAGGAATCCCTGCACATCCCAGTCCGGGAACTGATGGCCCCGAAATTCGCGGGCTACGAATCGGTCTGGCACCGGACCCAGCAGCATCAATACACCCCCCAGGCCGACTACATCCGAGGGTTGCCGCTGGTCTGGGAGAATTTCGTCCTCCTGGTCCGGAGCTTTTTTATCGGGCGCGGCTTCAACTACGATCCCTGGCCGAAGGGGAACCTTTTCTTCAGCCCGGCCGTCCCGGCCCTGACCGTGCTCGGAATCGGGTTCGCCCTGGGAAAAATCCGCCGAGTCAACTACCGGCTGGCGCTTTTTTTCCTGGCGGCCTTTCTCATCCCCAACCTTCTTTCCCGCCCCCCGGTGATGGTCCGGAGGATGATGGTCTCCTGGCCCTTCATCTTCGGGCTGGCCGCGATCCCGGTCTCCCAGCTCCTGGGGCGGGGGCGGGAAGCCCTGGGCCGTGGGGGAGCGGTCCTGCTCGCGCTGCTCGCGGCGGTAGGGCTGGGGGCCGGGGCGGCCTTCGACCTGGCGGTCTTTTACCGCAACACCGACCACGCCGGGCGCTGGGAGGACGAGCGGCACTTCGACGATTACCTGCTTTCCCTGGGGCCGGAGACCAGGCTCTACATCGTGCCCATCGACCAGCTCGGGAAGGACACCATCAACTTCCGCCTCCTGGGCCGCGACGGCAAGCCGGCCCGGGATTACCGCTACATCCGCGCCAACGAAATCGAATCTTCCGCCCGGGATGCGTCCCGCTCCGGGCAGCCGGCGGCCGTGGTGGCCGCCCCGGGGACGTGGGGAACCGCGGCCCTGCGCCGCCTGGCCGAGGAAACCGGGGGGGAAGCCCGGGAACCCCGCGATCCCAGGGGGCGCCGGATCGCCTATGCCCTGCTCTGGGCGGGGAAGGCGGACAAGGCCCCGGAAACCGGGGCGGAGGAATTCCCCCCCAACCCGGAAACTCCCTGAGGAGGCAGGATGCCGGCAGTCCCCAGCCTGGTCCACAATCCCCTCATCGTCCCGGCCCTGGTTGCTTTGGCCCTGACGGCGGCGGGCTTGCTCCTACGCGGGAAAAATCCTCCCGGGGCGGGCCGGGTTTTACTCCTGGGGGCGGCCTTGGCGGCGGTGTTCGGGGCGGGATTTGCCTGGACGCTCCGGTACGCGGTCCGGACCTCTTTCCTCCCCGGGGGCGCTTTCCCGGAGCTGGAGGCGGCCTTCGGGGCGATTCGGGACGCGGGCCTGTTCCTGCAGGGATTCTTCGTCAACCGCCGCGATCTCCTGACCGCGGGCGGGGCGGCCCTCCTGGGAATCCTGGGGGCGCTGGCCCTGCTCCGGCGCCGGGGGGCGTTTTTCTGGTGCGCCCTGGGGCTGGCCTGCGG
>CAZIEA010000245.1:0-3118 GCA_964538495.1 uncultured bacterium
CTCAACGTCACCCCCGCACGACTGAACCAGTACCTCCGGCTCCTGAACCTTCCGGGATCCCTCCGGACGGACATTCTCCGGGGGCGGATCAAGCCCACCGAGCGGAGGTTGAGGGGGCTTTTGTCCGGGAAAACCACCCTTCCCCAGCCCTGAACCCCAAAAAGCCCCTGCCTTTCAGCCTTCCCTCTTCCTGGAAGCGGGGAGTAGAATCCTCCCAGAGAAGCCGTCTACTCCCGGGAGGTGCGGCAATGAAGGCAGGCATGCTTGCGCTTTTAGGCTTGGCTCTTCTGTTCCCGGGCTCGTCTTTTTCCCAGGGCTACGTAATCCAGTCGCCGGGGGAACCGCCCACCTACGTTACCCCGCAATTCGGCGGTGGCTACGTGATCCAGGCCCCAGGCCAAGCCCCCTCCTACCTGACCCCGAGTTTCGGGGGCGGCTATGTCCACCAGGCACCCGGGCAGGCGCCCACCTACATCCAGCCCAACAACTTCGGCGGGGGCTGGACGATCCAGGCTCCGGGGCAGCCGCCGACCTACGTCAATCCGTATTGAAACCAAGGTCGATTAACTCAAGGGAGGGGAAAAATGAGTGCAGGAAGAGTGGCATTTCTGGGGTTGATTCTTGCGGTGGTTGCAGGGTGCGGGGAGCAGGAAACGCGGACCAACAGCCTGGGGATGGAGTTCGTGCCGGTGGAGGGCCTACCCGGCGTGCTCTTCTCCAAGTACGAGACCCGCAACCGTGATTACCGGGCCTTCGTAAAGGCCACGGGCCACCGGACGCCTGAGTGTGCCGTTGGTTGTGGAAAGGCTCCCTGGAATACCTGGTTCAATGGCAAACCACCTGCCGGGTTGGAAGACCATCCGGTCGTGGGAGTGAGCTGGGAGGATGCCCAGGCGTTCTGTCGCTGGATGACGGGGCAGGAGCGCCAGGAGCGCCGGATCGGGCTGGACCAGGAATACAGGCTCCCGACCGACTGGGAATGGAGCATGGCCGTGGGTCTGCGGGAGGGCAAGTCGGGCTCGCCTGCGAGCAAGAACGAGGGGATCAAGGATGTTTATCCCTGGAACGGCGGGAAGGGAACCTGGCCTCCTCCGAAAGGGGCGGGGAATTACGCCCCGAGCCTGAATGTCGACAGTTTCGAGAACACCTCGCCCGTGGGTTCCTTCGCGGCCAACGCCAACGGAATTTATGATCTGGGCGGTAACGTCTGGGAGTGGTGCGAGGACAGGTACTCGTCCGGATCGAGCTTCCGGGTGCTGCGGGGCGGCTCCTGGCACAACCGCGGTCCCAGGCGTCCGCTCTCGTCGGGGCGCGGCGGCGGCAGCCCCGACCGCCGCGACGGCTTCTACGGTTTTCGGGTGGGGTTGGGCAGTTCCCCGAAATAAGCAACGAACTTGACCAAGGTATAACTACGGCACCTTGTTATGCACAAATCACCATAACTACGGAATTTCCGGTGTTAGGGTAACCGCCGAGGGGGATCTAGGATAAATCTTCGGCCCGTTAAGCTGAAACCCCAGTAAAATTTCTGCACGGCTGCCGGCAAACGGAGATTGTGTAGAATAACTAGTTGGACGAGAGAAGAAAGGCCTTGCACATGTGTTGCAGATGCGACACACTGACATCATGAAAACAGCCGCGGTACATGCGCGAATCGAGCCGCAGACGAAACGCAAGGCGGAAGGCGTGCTCCACAGGCTTGGCATCTCGCCGACGGAGGCAATCCGGATATTTTACCGCCAGATCTCGCTCCGGGGCGGCCTTCCCTTCCCGGTCGAGATCCCGAATGCCTCCACCGCCGCGACTCTTGAGAAAAGCCGCAAGGGTGAAGGCATTGTTGAGTTCAACTCTCTGGACGACATGTTCGAGAGTTGGGAGAAATGAAGCGGGTCTCGCAAACCACGCACTTCTCACGTGACCTCAAGAGGATGCGGAAGCGAGGAAAGGACCTTTCGAAGCTCCGCGAGGTCGTCAAGCAGCTTGCCGTCGGCAAGCAACTTGATCCCCGTCATCGGGATCACGCGCTTATCGGGCCGTGGCGCCCCTTGCGTGATTGTCACATCGAACCGGACTGGGTGCTGATCTACACCACAGACGAAGCAACGCTTCGGCTGGAACGAACGGGCACGCACGGCGACCTATTCAAGAAATGAGGCCGTCCAACAAGGTCGCTTCACCGTATTTGCCAAAGGCCGCGCTTCGCTTGCCTTTGCCAAAACGGTGAGCGCCGCGTTCGGCCCAAACCCATTATTCCCTCCCCGAATCGTATGGTCGGGACGCCTGGGATGCCCCTTCCACCATCCTTTCTCCCGAGAAGATAAGAATCCGCTTCTGGGGAGACCTGAAGGACACACATCTTGTAGCGGACAAAAAAATCCCACCCGACCCCCGAAAACGAGCCAGGAGTCGCGTGGGTTGCTTGTCCCGCAACGCGGGATGACGTCCGACTCCCCGCGCGTCACCCCCAAGCGACTCTTTTCGAGGTCGCCTTTCCGATCTACCCTTATAAAATCCACCGTGGAGAAATTCGTATCTCCTTGGTCCCCATTGAGGAGCCTTTCCTGAACCCCGAGTCCTGACTCTATGCTCCATGCTCGGTCACCCCCGCACGAATCAGCCAGTACCTCAGGCTCCTGGATCTCCCTGAATCGGTCCAAGAGGAGGTTTTCCAGGGGCGGGTCAGAGCCTCCGAGCGGAGGTTGCGGGGACTTTTATCAGGGAGAACCACCCTTTGACCTCCCCTCCCGGTTGTGAACCAGATCAAATTCCTAACATACGATCTGGCTCAGTTCTCGGGGGACATGTCACCGGAACCAGGGAGTCGCCCTTTTTCTCAGCACAGAATCGGACAGCCTACCTCGTCACCGGAATGTCGCCCATCTTGCCATAATATACCCTGGTCATCCCCTTGATTGCCCAAAGGCCGGACAGAGGCCGGAAGACGGTGATGTCGTCGAGCGAGTTCCCGTTGAAGTCGCCGGTTACCGGGCTGTCCCCGGCCCGGCCGAAGTAATACCGGTTGTACCCCCGGATAGCCCACAGACCGGACGAAGGGCGGAAGATCGCGATCTCGTCCCGGAAGGGGGAGGCGGGCTTTTCGGAAGCGTACCAGCGGTAA
>CAZIEA010000246.1:0-2073 GCA_964538495.1 uncultured bacterium
ACTGAAGACTGAAGGCTGAAGGAACTGCCGCCGCATTCACATGTAGGCATGTAGGGCATGTAGAAAGACAAATTCGAAATCAGAAACTCGAAATTCGAAACCGCAAGGTGGTTTGTGAAATTCGAATTTGAGATTTGTTTCGGGTTTCTGACTTCGAATTTCGAATTTGGCGGACGGATTACGGATCACTGATCACTGATTACGTTGGTTCTCCTGACTCCTGTTTCCTGTATCCTGGTTTTCGACGGATTACGGATTACTGTTCACGGATTACGGGTTTCCCTGAGCCCTGAACCCTGTTTTCTGTATCCTGGGGAAGGAAGAACTGTCGTAAGATATATAAGGGAAGCCGCCGCCGGAGCCGCCATGACCACGGGAAAAATCGAGATATCGGTCCTGATCCCCCTCTACAACGAAGAGGGGAGCCTCCGGGAGCTCTCCGAACGGCTGGGCAAGGCCCTGGACGGGCGGGGGGAGAGTTGGGAGGCGGTTTTCGTGGATGACGGCTCGACCGACGGGTCCTTCGCCGTTCTCGAACGCCTCCACGAAAACGACCGGCGTTTCCGGGTCATCCGGTTTCGCCGGAATTTCGGCAAGTCGGCCGCCCTCCGGGCCGGGTTCCGCGCCGCCCGGGGAAACCGGGTGGTGATCATGGACGCCGATCTCCAGGACGAGCCCGAGGAGGTCCCCACCCTGCTGGACAAGCTGGCGGATGGCTACGACATGGTCGGGGGCTGGCGGGCGGAGCGCAGGGACCGGTTCGTGAAAAAGCTTACCTCCCGGATCTACAATCTTGCCACCGCCCTGCTGACCGGGATCCGGATGCACGATTTCAACTGCGGGCTCAAGGCTTTCACCCGCGAGGTGATCGAGACCATCCCCGTCCACGGGGAGCTGCACCGTTACATTCCGGTGCTGGCCCACCGCCGGGGTTTCCGGGTGACCGAGGTCAAGGTTAGGCACCACCCCCGGCGGCATGGGGAGAGCAAGTTCGGCCCCTACCGGTTTTTCGCGGGATTCGCCGACCTCTTGACCGTGCTCTTCCTTACCCGCTACTTCAAGAAACCCCTGCATTTTTTTGGGGGCCTGGGCTGCTTCTTTTTCCTGGCGGGCTTCCTGATCGACTTCGTCCTCGTGGTCGGAAGCCTCTTCGGGGACACCATCCGGACCCGGCCCCTGCTTTTCCTCGGGATTCTGCTCATGCTGATCGGGTTTCAGTTCATCTCCACCGGGCTCCTGGGGGAGATGCTGGCGCTGGGGCGGGGGGGGGACGAGCAGGAGTACGCGATCCGGGAGAGCCGGGACTAAGGGAGGCGCGGGATATGCCCGGGCCGGTGAACTGGGAAAAGTCGGCGGTCCGGCTGCTTCTGGGAGGGCTCCTTTTGCTCTCGCTGCTGCTGGGCCTGGCCGGCTACTCGGCCGCCCTGGGGAGCGATCCCTTCGGTATCGTCCATTTCGCCGGACACCTTTCCCGGGGGAAACTGGGGAGCGATTATCCCGTTTACTCCTGGTTCAAGCCCGAGTGGGCTCCGGGGGAGGCCCACTTCGTGCTGCACGGCAATTACGTGGCTTCCGCCGCCGGGATCCATTGCAAATACACCATCGGTTTCCCCCTGATTCTGGCCGGCTTCATCCGGGTCTTCGGTCCGGGGTCGGTTTATTACGCCAATGTTCTGATCTTCGTGGCGCTGCTGGCGGCCGAATACGGGTTTGCCGCGCTCGCCCTGCGCTCTCTGCCCCGGAAGCGTTTTCTGGCCTTTTTCTCCACGGCGCTCCTGGCGGTGCTGGTGGACAAATTCTGGCAGCTCGCCCTCCGTCCCGCCGCCGATCTCTCGGGTGTGGCCTGTCTGGTCGGGGGGTGCGGGCTGTTGGCGCTCGGGCTGGGGGAGAAGGGCCGGACCCGCTGGGGCGCAATCGGGGCCGGGGCTTTCTGCTTCGGGTTGGCGGCCTCCGTCCGCCTTCCCAATGTCCTGGCCGTCCCCCTGGCCGGCATTTATCTGCTCTGGCGGCTGGGAGGCCGGGGCTGGAAGAGGGCCGTCGTGGCCGTTCTCCTGGCCGCGACGGCTTTCTCCC
>CAZIEA010000246.1:2083-3095 GCA_964538495.1 uncultured bacterium
CCCTGGGCCTGGCCCCGGCCCTTTATCAGAACCGCCAGGCCACCGGGAACCCGCTCAAGCCGCCCCGCCCGGAGATCGTGGAGCGCAACCCCTTGAAAATCGAGGGCGAAACCACGCCTCCGCCCCTCTGGCTCGGTTTTTTTCGGACCACCGCTCCCGAGACCGCCCGTTACTTCTGGCGGCTCTACGGGCCGTTTTTGCTCGCTCTGGCCGCCATCGGGCTTTGGCGGCTGCGGCGCTCGCCGGAAATCCTCTGTCTGGGATTGGGAATACCGCTGATCTTTGTTCTTTTTTACAGCATGTGGGTCCACCTCATGACCCGCTACATGATGGTTGCGCATCCCTTTCTGCTCTTGCTGGCGGCGGCGGGCGCCGGGAGCTTGCTGGAGAAGCCCCCCCGGTTGTTTCTCTACGGCGGCCCCTGCCTCCTGGGTCTGGACTGGTGGGTTCGCTCCCGGATGCGCCACGCCTATGCCCTGGGGGAGATGGATGCCTATGTCCTGGTTTTCGGGGCGGTCCTCTGGCTGGCTTCGGTATGGCGCTTCCGAACACCCTGTCTCTTCTCCCGCTATCTGGCCGTGGCCGCCCTTCTTTTCATTCTTTTCCCGGTCCGTTATTTTTCTTCCGCCCGGGCCGGGAGGGAGGGCTTCCAGCTCCCCCAAGCCGCCCGTTTGGGCAGGGACATCGATGCGCTCGCGCCGCCGGGCTCGGTCATCCTGGCCACCAAGCCGGTGAGCCAGTTCATCGAACTCTTCAGTTCTTCCCACAGTCTCCGGCCTTTCGAGCTGGACCGGATGGGAGTGGAGACCTTTTCGGGGCTGGCGGCCGTCCTGGGCCGGGGGCATGGGGTTTACCTTCTGGAAACCTCGGGCTGGAAGCGCGACTCCGCCAAGGCCGCCGCTTCCCTGAAAAGACGTTTCGACCTGGTCCGGGTCGGGGAGATCCGGGGCGGGGATTACAACCTGGAAGGCCGCTTCGGCCGGGCTGCCAGCGCTCTCTGGCGCCTCGAGCC
>CAZIEA010000247.1:0-3087 GCA_964538495.1 uncultured bacterium
AACGATACTACAAGTCCCGAGCGCAGCGAGGGACGATACGACACACTGAATCCTGACTCCTGTTTCCTGTATCCTGGTTTTCGGACCCTATGCTCCATGCCCTATGCTCTATGCCGGCCGGTTACGACCACGATAGCGATAACGAAATAATCTGTGTAAATCTGTGTAATCTGTGGAAAGAAAGGTAAGCAGAGAGAGCAGAGTCAAAATTAAACCTATCCGCCTCGGGGAAGTTAAAAGGATGAAGGCAGAGGAAACCCCGAACCGAAGGAGGCTGGGGATGAAAAAAATCTGCGTGCTGGCGGCGGTTCTGCTTACCGCCTCGGTCTTGGCGGCGGCGTCCGCGGAGGCCCAGGAAGGCCGGAGGGGGGGGCGGGTCCCCGAGACCGCCGAGTTGGTCGAACAGTTGGGGCTGACCGAGTTTCAGGCGGTCAAGCTTCGGGAAAAGGCGGTCGAGTTCCAGATGGCCGAGATCGATCGCCGGGCTTCCCTGGAGAAAGCCCAGATTACCCTGCGCGAGCAGATGAACGCGGAATCGCCCGACCCGGCGGTTTGCAATCCCCTGATCAAGCAGATCTCCGAACTGACCGCCGCGGGCGTCAAGGCCCGGCTGGAGAATTCCCTGGCCGTTCGCCGGGATCTCACTCCCCAGCAGTGGAAAGCCTATCGCCGGCTCCGGTTCCCCGGGCGTGGGGAAGGCGGGACGGAGGCAGGCCGTCCCCGCCGGGAAGGCCGCGGTCCCCGGGCCGGCCGCCCGGGCGCGCCGGCGCTCCCGGCCGCCGAGGCGATCTCCACCGTGCCGGAGTCCTGAAGCCTCCGGTTTTGAAAGTTCGCTGAGGAAGGAGCCGGGGCCTGGGCCCCGGCTCCTTTTCTTCGGGCGGGTTTCCGCCGGGATCAAGAGAGCCGGCGGATCAGTTCCAGGATCGGGCCCGCGATCTCCAGAAGCAAAGGCTCCAGGCCCCGGCCGCCGGGGGGGCCGCCGGCGGCGGGACGGATCAAGCTGGGCAGGGCCAGATTCCAACTGAAGAAGTTTTCCCCCCGCAGGCGTTCCAGCCCCTCTTGGGCTTTCCGGTTGACGGCCTCGCGGACGGGGGGAAAGTTGAGATAATCCTCGATGGAGACGGCGGCCCGGATGGTGGAGAACCAGGAGACATCGATAAGGGAGAGCCCGAGATGGGCCAGGAGCGAAAGGTTCCCGTCGAGTTCCCCGTCCAGGAGCTTTCGGAAGTAGGCGTGCCGCGCCTTGAGCGTTTTCCCTCCGAATTCCAGACCGGCGGCCAGATGGGTGGGAGTGAAAATCAGCGAATAGGTGGGGGTTTCCAGTTTTCTCAAGTTCGGGGTGGGGCGGTAGGCCAGCCAGATATAGCCCGAATTCCGGTTGACCCGGGAAATGGAGTCCAGCCAGACCCGGTGCCCGGCTTCCCGGAGCTTTTCCTCGAAAGCCGGGGCCCAGACCTGGAGATGGAGGCGTAGGGCGAAAAGGTCCCGGAACGATTCCGGGGCCAATTCCAGCTCCTTTTCGGATGCCCGGGCCAGGGTGATGGCGGGGCCCAGGGCCGCCGCCAGCCGGTCCCAGTCCTCCGGAGAGGGCGCCACCGGGGGCAGGATGCCTCCCGCGGCCGCCCGACTCAAGGCCAGTTCCACCGCCGTCTTGACCTTCTTCTGAATAAAGCCGGGGAGATAGCCGGGGTCCGGAGACAGCAGAGGCCTTAACTCGGCCAGCAGGGCCGCTTCCCGGGGCTCTTCCCCGCTTCCGGGAAAACGGCTCAAGGCTTCCAGGGCGTAATACCCGGCCGGGCCGAATAATCCCCTCCCGGCCAGCTCGCGCGCCGCCAGCAGCAAGTCTTCCGTTTTTATCGCTTCCAGCGATGACGTGTTTTGGGTTTCCGGCATTTCTAAATTATACCTCCCGGGCCCGGGGAATTCAAACCAAGGGCTTCCGCGTCCGCTTGACAGTCACGCCCATGTCTCTTTATATTGCTTTAGTTTGGAGTTTGAGGAGGGAAGATGACTCGAGAAGGAAGAAAGGAGAAAAAAAATCCAATCCTGGAGCCGGAAGAAGATTCGGCTGCCGTTGCCGATTCCGCGTCTCCCGCTCCGGAGGCAGGGGCCGCGGAAACCGCCCCGGGAAGCGTGGTTTCCCTTTCTCGGGAGAAATACGAAGAATTGCTGGCTCAGGCCGCTGAAGCGGAGGGGAACCGGGATAAGATGCTCCGGGCCATGGCGGAACTCGATAATGTCCGCAAGCGCCTGGAGAAGGAGAAGACGGACTCGCTGGTCTTCAGCAACCAGGAATTGATCAGGGAACTCCTGCCGGTCATGGACAATTTCCAGCGCGCCCTGGAATCTTCCCCGGAAGGCGGGGAGGATCCTTACCGCGCCGGGGTGGAAATGATCCTGAAGCAGCTCAAGGAAACCCTGGCCCGCCACGGGCTCGAGGAGGTCGAGGCCCTGGGGAAACCTTTCGACCCGTTCCTGCACGAGGCGGTGGCCTGCGTGGAGAGCGCCGAGTGCCCCGAGGGAACGGTGGCCGAGGAGATCCTGCGGGGTTATTTGTTCAAGGGCCGGCTCTTGCGCCCGACCGCGGTCAGGGTTTTCCGCTCCCCGCCCGAAGTGCCTGAGTCTTGAGCATGGCCAAGCCGGATTACTACCAGGTCCTGGAAGTGGCCCGGGAAGCCTCCGCCGACGAGATCAGGCGTTCCTACCGGCGGCTGGCCCTGAAATGCCACCCCGACCGGAACCGGGACGATCGCGAGGCCGCGGAGCGTTTCAAGGAAGTTTCCGAGGCCTACGAGGTCCTTTGCGATCCGGATCGCCGCCGGATTTACGACCAGTTCGGCCATGAGGGGCTGAAGGGCCGGGGCTTTGGGTTTCACGACCCCGCCGATATTTTCCGGGATTTCTTCGAGGGATTCGGGGGAAGCATCTTTGGGGATCTTTTCGGGTTCGGAGGCTCTCGCCGGCCCGGTCCCGTCCAGGGCGGGGACATCGACTACAAGCTGGAAATCACCCTGGCGGAGGCGGCGCGGGGGCTCAAGCGCCAAATCGAGTTTTTCCGCCGGAGGAGCTGCGATCATTGCCACGGGG
>CAZIEA010000248.1:0-921 GCA_964538495.1 uncultured bacterium
CGGGGACGGCTCGGCCGACGTTGCCCTCTTCCGGCCTTCAATCGGCAAGTGGCTGATCCGCAACGGGGCCCAGGTCTTCTACGGGTTCGCCTCCGACACCACCGTGCCCGGGGACTACGACGGGGATGGGACGACCGACATCGCGGTCTTCCGGCCGTCCTTGGGCAAATGGCTGGTCCGCAACGGACTCCAGGTCTTCTACGGGAACGCCACCGACACGGTGGTGCCCGGGGACTACACCGGGGACGGTTCCTGGAACTTCGCGATCTTCCGGCCGACCACGGGCCGGTGGCTGGTCAAGGACGGGCCCAACGCCTACTGGGGGACTGCCGCCGACACCGTCCAGCCCGGAGACTACGCCGGGGACGGGACGCTCGACTTCGCGGTCTTCCGTCCCTCGGTTGGGCGCTGGCTGGTCAAGAGCGTGACGAGCGCCTATTACGGGGCCTCCACCGACGTGCCGGTCACTAACCCTTGAGCGCGCCGCTACTCACATGTAGA
The DNA here is from genome assembly GCA_964538495.1 of uncultured bacterium. Lineage (GTDB taxonomy): Bacteria > Auribacterota > Erginobacteria > Erginobacterales > DAOSXE01 > CAZIEA01. The sequence goes on from CAZIEA010000248.1 coordinate 502, forward strand.
CATGTAGGACATGTAGGAAACCTGCTTTTCTCAGATTTTCCCTTCATGTTTCTTCATGCTCTTCATGGTGAAAAAAGCAGGCTGAAGGCTGAAGGAACCGCCGCCTCTATCACGCAAAGACGCCAAAACGCAAAGACGCCAAAAATCAATTTTCAAAGCCGCATATTCTGGATTCTGAATTCTGGATTCCGGGTTGCGCTCTGAAACCGCGAATCTCGCGAATCCCCACGAATCAAGGTGACGGATTACTGATCACGGATTACGATTTTTCCTGAACCCTGTTGCCACACCCCATACCCCACACCTCACACCCCATACCCCATTACACGGATTACGGTTTTTCGAGGAAGTCGGGCGAACTTGCCCCGGGACGCTCGGGGGGGTATAGTCGCGGTTTTCGGGGCGTGGCGCAGTCCGGCT
>CAZIEA010000248.1:991-3075 GCA_964538495.1 uncultured bacterium
CGAGCCGGGCGGACGGCGGCAATGGCGAGTTCCCGGTCGCGAAGCCGTTCCAACAGCGCCACCTTCTCGGTGAAAGACAACCTGGCCAGACGGCGACGCTCCTTCCCCTTGCTCGCCAACATCGCCTTCATGCGCGCGTTCATGGCTTGTCCCCGATAAACTTACGGCGGAACTTCTCCCATTTTTCCGACAACCCGTGCCGCGAAAGTACGGAATCCAGCTTACCACTGTCAAAGACGTAGCGGGAAATCACCCCGTCCGCCCGCATTCGGTTGATGGCTTCCAGGGTTTCTTTCAATTTCGCCCTCCCGAATGAGGCAACGCCGCGAAGACAAGCCCGCCGGAAGCCTGCCTTGAATTCCGCGAGCGCGAAAAAAAGCTCAGATCAGGCCGTCGATCCAGGCCGAGAAGTCCGCCGGCGAGGCGGCCCCCACCCGCTGACCGGCCACCACGCCGGCCTTGAAAAGAAAGACGGCCGGGATGCTCTGGATCCCGTAGCGGGATGCCAAGGCGGGGTTGTCGTCCACCTCGACCTTGGCGATCTTGACCTTGCCGGCGTACTTGGCCGCCAGGCTTTCCAGGACCGGGGCCATCATCCGGCAGGGCCCGCACCAGGGGGCCCCGAAATCCACCAGGACCGGAATGGGGGAGTCCAGGACTTCCGCCTTGAAGTTGCTCTCGTTGAGTTCCAGCGCCATGGTCTTGCTCCTTTGCTCGAGTGTTTCGGATTTATAACTTTATTTTATCACCTTCAAAGCGCTTTTCTCACCATGAAGATCATGCTTCAGCCTAACTTCCCCACCACAGAGTTCACAGAGGGAAAGTAGAGGCCACAGAGAATTATTTTTCTCACCATGAAGAACATGAAGAGCATGAAGTTTTAATCTGTGAAATCTGTGGACAGATTGTTTCTTGGCGTCTTTGCGTCTTAGCGTGAAAAAAGCAGATTTTCTACATGTCCTACATGTCTACATGTGAATGAGGCGGCGGTTCCTTCAGCCTTCAGCCTTCAGCCTGTCCCTCTCCGGCCAGTGGCCGGTTTCCAGGTAATCCCGCGCGGCCAGGGCGGCGGTCGTCCCTTCCCCGACCGCGATGGAGACCTGCCGGAGGTTGCCCGCGCGCAGGTCCCCGGCCGCGAACACCCCTTCCAGCGAAGTCCGCATCAGAGAGTCGGTGACCACCCTTCCTTCCGCGTCCAGCTCGACCGAATTCCCCAGCCAGAGGCTGTTGGGCCGGTAGCCGACCAGGAAAAAGACCGCCGCCACCGGGATCCGGCGCTCCCCCCCGGCAACGGCCGCCACCAGGGCTTCCACGGCAGCCTTCCCCTCCACGCGCAGGGGCCGAGCTTCCAGGACCAGTTCCGCCTTGGGCTCCGCCCGCAGGCGCTCCTCCAGGATTTTGGCCCCCCGGAATTGGGCCCGGCGGTGCACCAGGAATACCCGGGAGGCGAAGCGGGTCAGGAAGAGGGCTTCCTCCATCGCGGTGTTGCCTCCCCCCACCACCGCCACCGGCTTATTCCGGTAAAGGGGGCCGTCGCAGGTGGCGCAATAGGAGACCCCCCGACCCGCGAACTCCTCCTCCCCGGGAATGCCCAGGCGCTTGGGTTCCCCCCCGGCGGCCAGGATGACCGCCCGGGTCCGGACCGGGCCCTCGGGACAGGCGATCTCAAGCAACTCACCCCGGCGGGAAAGCCCGGAGGCTTCGCGGAACTCGGCGAATTCCGCCCCGAAGCGCGCCGCCTGCTCCCGCATCCGCCCCGAAAGTTCCGCCCCCTCGATCCCCTCCGGGAACCCGGGATAGTTCTCGATCGAACCGGTGTTGAGGGGCGCCCCGCCGCAAAGAACCTTATCCAGAACCAGCACCTTCTGCCGTTCCCGGGAGGCGTAGAGGGCGGCGGCCAGCCCGGACGGGCCCCCGCCCACGATCGCCAGGTCATAAGTCCTATCCGCATTTTCCGCCATAGTCGTTCTCTCTTTTTGGCTCCGGAGATTTGGTCGTAATCGGGGTCTGGGGCGGTTTTTCTACATGTCCTACATGCCTACATGTGAATGCGGCGGCAGTTCCTTCAGTCTTCAGCCTGTTTT
>CAZIEA010000249.1:0-3051 GCA_964538495.1 uncultured bacterium
CCGTCCGGGCGGCCTCCAGCCGGATCAGGCTCCCGAACTGGCCGGTGGCGTTATTTTCGACCACCACCAGCCGCGGCGCCTTTTGCAGGCGCTCCAACCCCGCCGGAGCCAGGGGATAAACCTGGGAGAAGTGCAGATACCCGATCCCCCGGCCCCCCATCCGCTCCAGGGCGTCCAGGACCGGGCCCCGGGTCGAGCCCCAGCCCGCCACCAGGACCCGGTAGTCCTGGTCCCCGTGGAACTCGGGGGGGACGGCTTCGGCCCGCAGCGAATCGAGTTTCGCGAGCCTTTTTTCCACCATCCGGACCCGGGTCCGGGAATCCTCGGTGATGTGCCCGGACTCGTCGTGCTCGTCGCTGTCGGCGCACACCAACCCCTCGCCCCAGCCGGGAATCCCGCGGGGGGAGACACCGCCGGGGGAAAGTTCGTAACGGCGATAGCCGGAAGCGGTCCTGACGATATGCTTCTCGACCTTGAACCCGGAAGGGTCAAGGGGGGCGACGGTGGAAACGGCGTCGAGGAGGAACTGATCGGTAAGGAGGAAAACCGGAACCTGGAACTTAGCGGCCAGATTGAAAGCTTTCCGGGCCAGGTAAAAAGCCTCCTCGACCGAACCGGGGGCGAAAATAATCCGGGGAAACTCCCCGTGGCCGGCGAAAAGGACGAAGAGAAGGTCTCCCTGCTCGGAGCGGGTCGGAAGCCCGGTGGCCGGGCCGGGCCGCTGCCCCAGGTGAATCACGCAGGGGGTCTCGATCATACCCGCGAGGCTCAAACCCTCCACCATCAGGGCGAACCCTCCCCCCGAGGTGGTGACCAGCCCCCGGGCCCCGGCATACCAGGCCCCCAGGTTCATATTGAGGGCGGAAATCTCGTCCTCGGCCTGCTCGACCTCGAGACCGAATTCGTCCGCGGCCGCGGCCAGGTAAGTCCCCACTCCGGTGGCCGGCGACATCGGGTAGAAGGAGAGGAAGTTGCACCCCCCCGCGATCGCCCCCAGGGCCGTGGCCTCGGTCCCGCTGAGGAGAACCTCGCCCGCCGGGCTCTCCCCGGGAGAAAGGGCGAGGGAGGCCGACAAATCCTTCTTGAGGCCGCCCCCGAGAGCAAAGCCCCGGGCCAGGGCCCGGAGGTTGTTTTGGCGGACTTTCTCTTCCTTGCCGGAGAAAAAACGCTCCACCGAAGCGGACGCGGCGGCCTCGGGAAAGCCCAGGAGGGAGGCCAAGGCCCCTACCGCCACCGTATTGGCGTAAAATTCCCCGCCGATCTCCCCGGCGATCCCCTGCCAGGGGATCTTGCGGAAAATGCCCTCCCGGGCTGCGTCCTCGCCTTCCGGGGCGGCGTCCGCCAGGACCAGGGTCCGGGGACCGATCCGTTCCCGGAGATGCTCGATCCCTCCCGGGCCGAAAGAAACCAGGACGTCGATCCGCTCAAGAGGCGAGCGGAGCCGGCGGGAAGAAATCAGGACCTGGGTGGAGTTCATCCCCCCCCGGACCCGGGACATGTATTCCTTGGCGGTGAAGACGCGAAACCCGGCGGCCTTGACCGTGGCGGCCAAAAGGCTCTCCACGGTCTTGATCCCCTGTCCGGCCGGGCCGCAAACCACGATCGAGACTTCTTCAGGCATAGTCATATCCCTGTTTGTAAGTTTAGTCCCGGGCCCGGAAAACTTCATCCCTTTTCCCGCGCTGTGAACTCTGTGGCAATAAGCGCGCCATCATCACGCAGAGGCGCAAAGACGCAAAGGCGCCAAGCACCAATTTGTCCACAGATTTCACAGATTTAAACTTCATGCTCTTCATGCCCTTCATGGTGAAAAAGTAGGCTAAAGGCTGAAGGAACTGCCGCCTCATTCACATGTAGACATGTAGGACATGTAGAAAAACTCTATGCTCTATGCCCCATGCTCTATGCTCTACACCCTATGCCGGGAAAAAAAATTTGGCGGAAAATTATGTGCTAAAATTTAAAAAAACCGGGAGGAAAAGATGAGCCCGCTCAAGGGAAAGGAAAAATCGCTGGTCGGGATGGTCCACCTTCGGGCCCTCCCGGGGACCCCGCGCTCCAGCCGGAAAATTTCCGAGATCGTCCGGATCGCGGTGGAGGAGGCCGCCGCCCTGCGGGAAGCCGGCTTCGATGCGGTCCTGATCGAGAACATGCACGACCTGCCCTACCTGAAACGCGGCGTCGGGCCCGAGATCACCGCCGCCGTGACCGCGGCGGCGGCGGCCGTGGTCAAGGTCGTGGACTGCCCGGTGGGGATCCAGATCCTGGCCGGGGCCAACCGGGAAGCGCTGGCGGCGGCGCTGGCCGCCGGGGCCGCCTTCATCCGCGCCGAGGGACTGGTCTTCGCCCATGTCGCCGACGAGGGGATCATGGAAGCGGACGCCGGGGAACTCCTGCGCTACCGCAAGGCCATCGGGGCCAAGGGAATCCGGATCTTCGCCGACATCAAAAAGAAACATTCCAGCCACGCCATCACCGCCGACCTCGACCTCGCCCAGACCGCCCACGCCGCCGAGTTTTTCGGGGCCGACGGCCTGATCGTGACCGGGACCGCCACCGGAGCCCCCACCGGGAAAGCCGACCTGCTCCAGGCCCGGGAGGGAACCTCGCTGCCCCTGCTGGTCGGTTCGGGGACCACCCCGGAAAACCTCTCCGACCTATGGGACGCGGCCGACGGCTTCATCATCGGCTCCTGGCTCAAGGAAGGAGGCCGCTGGGACCGCCCCCTCGACCCGGGAAGGATGAAGGCGATCATCGCCGCCGCCGAAGTCCGCCGCGGGCTCAAACCCTGAAGGGGAGCGGGAAAAAATGGCTTTCGGATTGAGCCCGGAAAAGCGGAGCGCCTGGCTCGACCCCACGCTGCTCTCGCTGCTGGCGGTCAACCTCTGGATCTTCGTCCTCTACCTGACCGAAAACTGGTCGGCGGCGATGATCCTCTGGATCTACTGGTGTCAGAGCGTCCTGATCGGGATTTTTTCCTTTCTCCGGCTCTTGACCCTGAAAAATTTCCATCCCGACGGAATCACCTCCGGGGGCAACCCGGTCCCGCCC
>CAZIEA010000250.1:0-3032 GCA_964538495.1 uncultured bacterium
CTTCCCCGCCGCTGTAAGCGAGATAGAGGTCGGTCACCGACCGGTAATAACCGGTTGCCGAAGAGTCGATCCGTCCCGCCGCGGGGGGGAAGATACGGGAGAATGCTTTCATGTTTTCACCTGCCGGCGCCGGCCTGACGGTCCGGCCGGCGCTTCGCCTTCCGCCGGATGCAGTTCCCCGGACCCGAACCGCTCCGCGTAGCCCCGCCAGACCCCGCCACAGGCCGGGTAGAGGCGGCAGCGGCGGCAGGGAGAACCCCGGAGGAGGTTGACGGCGATGATCGACCAGATCACGGACTCCCGGAGGGCGGCGGCCGGCCCGAGCCGGAAGAGACGGCGGGGTTCCGGGTGGAGGAAGAGGCCCCCGACGACGGCGGCCAGCCAGACCGGCAGGGAGCGGCGGAAGTAGGAACGCCAGAGGTAGTCCCACTCGTCGGGGTCGTACTGGACCCGGGGCATATTGACGATCCGTTCCTCGAGGCCGGGGAGGAGGCAGAAGGGGAAGTAACGGATAATCAGCCTCTCGAAGCCCGGAGCGTGTTCAGCAACCAGCCGCCGGAGGTGGTCCGCCGCCTCCCGGTAGCGGTCCGCGATCTCCCCGTCGGCGCCTTGGGCCTCCACCACCGGGTTGAAGAGGATGAAGTTGGCTCGGCTGACTCCCCGGTCGCGCAGGAAACGGGCCGTCTCCGAAAGGTGCCGGAGGTTGACCCCGGTCACCACCGTGTTGCTCCGGCGGCGAATCTTCAGGCTTTTGACATTCTCCAGCGCTTGCCTGCTCTTCTCGAAACTACCCGGGGTCCGGGTGAGGGCGTCGTGGATCTCCGGCCCGGGGCCGTGGATGGAGAAGAGCACGTCGTTGAGTCCGCTTTCAACCAGCCGCCGGCAGAAATCCCCCTCGGCCATCCGAATCCCGTTGGTGATGACGCAGACGGTCCGGAAGCCGATCTCGCGGGCGTAGCTGACCAGTTCCATGATGTCGGCCCGGATGGTCGGCTCGCCCCCGGTCAGGTCCACCGCCTCCAGGCCGCGGCGGCGGAAGAAACGGAGCCACTTTTTCGCCTCGACTGTAGTTAAGTCCCGCCGTCGTTGCGGGCGGGGGGAGACCCGGCTCTCCCGGTAGTAGCAGAACCGGCAAGCGAGATCGCAGGTGTAGCCGAGGTTAAGATCGATTCTCTTCGTCAGTTCCATCTTCGCGGATAGAGCAGGCCGGTGGCGAACCCATAAACCAGTTCAGCCTGGCAGTCGGGCCGGTACCAGAAGGGGATCTTCCGGCCGGGGCGGCAGAGCTGCCGAAGGTAGAGAAAGGCGGCCGCCGGAGGTCCGGCCAGGACCCGTCCGGCAAAGAGCAGAGCCGCCCCGGGGTCACCCCGGGCGACCCGGAGGGCGTAGATTGTCCCCCGGGCGCGGAGGCTGTGGCGCTCCCGGCGGCGGTTCTCTGCTGCCGTCCTTTCCGGCTGGTGGTAAACGACCGAGCCGGGGAGGAAGACGATCTTTTTCCCGGCGGCGAGGACGCGGTCGAAGAACTCCGTCTCCTCCCCGGAGCCCAGCGGCGAACCGGGGCCGAGAACAGGGAGAAATCCCCCCAGTTCGGCAAAGGCCCGCTTCCGGTAGGCCGCGTTGCTCCCGTTCCCGATCGTCCCCGCCCTCAAGCGGGCGCGCAGACCCCGGTAGGCGACTTTCCGGGGCCGGTCGAGCCCCGCGGAGGCATAGTCCTCCCGTTCCCCTCCCGGGAGGACTCTCCCGACCAGGCAGAAGACATCATCCCCTTCCCCGGCGAAACCGGACCGGATCGTCTCCAGCCAGTCCGCCGACGGGAGGCAGTCATCGTCGGTGGCGGCCAGGCAGTCGGCCTCGGCGGCGGCCAGACCGAGGTTCATCGCCCGGGACTTGCCGGGCGCCGGCTGACGGAGATAGCGGACCCGGAGGGACGACCCCGCCCGTTCCTCCTCCACCAAACCGCGCGCCTCCCCGGAAGGGCTGTTATCGACCACGATGACCTCGAACCGAGAGGGTTCGAGGGTCTGGGACCGCAGCGCCCGCAGAAGCTCCCGGAGCGGGCCGTTCCGGTTCATGGTCGCGACCAGGACCGAGATGTCCGGCCGGGTTTCCATCAGGCGACGGGAGGGCGAAGACCGCCGGAGGAGCGCCGGAGGCGGCGGATCTCGCCGGGGTTGGTGACGATGCTCAGTATCCCCCGCCAGATGGCGATATAATAGGTAAGGTGGTGGAGGAAAAAGATCGGGGGCAGGACCAGGGGGAACCTCCAGTCGTAGCGGGCGTAGCCGGCCGAGACCGAAAACGCCAGCAGGAAATAAAACCCGATCCCCAGGGGGAAAACGAGCGGCTCGATCAGGGAGAGGACGATGAAGAGGGAGATCCCGAAAAGCCCGACGCTGAAGGTGGCCCGGGAGAGGTAGATCGAGGGGTGGACCCAGAGAAGCTTCCCGTTCTGGACCCGGTAGAGGTAGCGCTGCCGGAAAAGTCCCCAACCGATCCGCCGCGGGCGGTGGTAGACCACGGTCTTCCAGGTGTAAGCAAAACGGTGGCGGCTCCGGTGAGAAGCGCGGAAAAAAAACTCGGTGTCTTCCGCGCCCAGCCCGATCACCTCGTTGAAGCCGTTGAGGGAAAAGAAGACGTCCTTGCGGATGAAGCAGTTGCAGGTGTTGATGATCCCGTGGGGGATCTTGTCCCGCAGTTCCATCTCCGGCCAGTTGTAATGGCCGTTGCCGAAGAACTTCGAGTGGGCGATCACGTCGCTCGCCTTCTCGCGGAAGCTGGAATCGGGCGGAAGGAGCCGGGGCCCGCCCACCCCGGCGGTATCCGGTTGGGTCCCCATGGCGGAGAGGCCGCTTTCCAGCCAGTCCTCCCGAGCCCAGGCATCGTCGTCGATGAAGGCCAGAATATCGCCCCGGGCGGCCCGGGCCCCGGCGTTCCGTTTCGCCGAGGGGTCGGAGGCGGCGCTGGTCAGGCAGACCAGATCCCCCTCCGCCTGCACGGGCAGGGGGTGGTGAGAGACCAGGATTATCTCGTAG
>CAZIEA010000251.1:0-2132 GCA_964538495.1 uncultured bacterium
CCCTTTGCCGATGATAACGGCATTGACCGCGCCGGTCTCCCGAGCCGAGGGGTCAAGCTCGTCCAGGCATTCGAGCAAATCCTGCTTGAAGGGGGAGGTGACGTTGAAAGCCCGCAGGGGGATTTCCCGGGCCAACTCCAAGACGGCGCGGGCGCCGGAAGCGGTCAGGCGGGTGTAGGCGGCCGCAATGCCTTCGGCGGCAAACCCCGCCTTAAACAGGGCGGGAGAGAGACTGTGCAGGACGGGGCGGCCCGCCACGGCGTAGAGCTCAAGCCGGGCCACCGGAAATCTCCGAGAGGATTTTTTTCAGCCGGGCGGCCTCGAACTGGCCCTCGGCCGTCTCCCGGCCCTCGGCCAGAGAGGCGAAAGTGAAGGGAGCGCCCAGGAGGGGAGCCGCCACCCGGGTGATCCGGCCCAGTTTGCCCATCCCCACCGGCACGATCACCCGGGGATCGTCGAGCAGCCCGAGCAGCCGGGCGGCCTCGGCGGGGGCATTGACCAGGCAGGCGATCTTGGCCAAGTCGGCCCCGGCGGAAAAACACCCTTCGACCAGAGAGGCGAGTTCCTCCGACCCCGGCGTGCCGCGAAAATCGTGATGGGAGACGATGACCCGGCAGCCCCGGGACCGGGCCGCCCGGATGAGCGTCTCCCGAAAAACGGGGGAAGACTCGAGCTCGATGTCCAGGTAAGCCGCCCCCGCTGCCACCGCCGCCAGAAGCAGTTCCCCCCGCTCCGGCTCCGGGAGACTGCCGGGGCGCAGGGTGGCGATCAGACGAGGGTGGGAGGAAAAAATCTCCGCCGCATCCGCGGCGGTGGGGGAAAATCCGTCCAGGCGGACCTCGGCGAACTCCAGGCCTCTCAAGGCCCGTATAGTCGCCTCCGGGCTTTTTTCTCGGACGCTAACGCAGATCACCGGCCGCCTCCGCCAATTCCCCGAACCCGATCCGTTCGGTCACGGCCTCGCCGATCCCCTTCAGGAGCACGAACTCGATCCCCTCCCCATGCCTTTTCTTGTCCCTTTTCAAGGCATCCAGCACTCTGACGCTGTCGGCGGAAAGCGAGGTCGGCAATCCCAGCGCGACCAGGACCGCGAGCAACCGATCGAAGTCCGCGGCCGAAAGCCATCCCCGGTCCCGGGAAAGACGGCCGGCCACGGCCATCCCCGCCGCCACCGAATCCCCGTGGGAAAGCCCCAGGGTCCGCTCCACGGCATGGCCGAAGGTGTGCCCGAAGTTGAGCAGCCGCCTCCGCCCGGACTCCCGTTCGTCGGCCGAAACCACCTCCGCCTTGACCGCCACCGAGCGTTCGATCACCTCCCGGAGGGGTTCCGGACCGCCCGCGAGTAAATCCCGCGCCCCTTCCTCGATCAGCCGGAAGAGAACGGGGTCGGCGATGGCGGCGGCCTTGACGCACTCGGAGAGGCCGGAGCGCAATTCAGGGGGGGGAAGGGTGCCGAGAAAATAGGGGTCGCAAAGCACGAACTCCGGCTGGGAGAAAGTCCCAACCAGGTTCTTGTAGCCTTCGAGGTTGACCCCGTTTTTCCCCCCGATGGCGGCGTCCACCTGGGCAAGCAGGGTAGTGGGGAGAAAGCCGAAAGATATCCCGCGCATGTAGGTGGCGGCGCAGAAGCCGGCCAGGTCGGTTACCATCCCCCCTCCCGCGGCCAGGATGAACCCATCCCGGTCGATCTCCAGAGAGGCGAACTCCTGGAGCAGCCGCCCGGCCGAAGCCAAGGTCTTGCTCCCCTCCCCCGGGGGCACGCTGAGCACGGGCGCTTCCGGGAAACCATCCCCGTGGAGACGCCGGACGTTATCGTCGGTCACCACCGCCGAAAGCCGGTCCCGGAGCAGCTCGGGCAGAAGATCCCTCCCGCCTCCGGCAATGACCGTCGAGGAGGCTAGGCGGCCGCGGACCGCGAAGGTTCTCACCCCTTCCCGTCCAAAAAGGCCCGCAGGCGGCGGACCTCCCCGGTCAACTCGGCAAAGGCCTCCGGGGTCAGGGACTGGTCGCCGTCGCACATCGCCTCGCACGGCTTGTGGTGCACCTCGACCATGATCCCGTCCGCCCCGGCGGCGACGGCGGCCAAGCTCATGGGCTTGATCAGGCTCAAGCGCCCGGTGGCGTGGCTGGGG
>CAZIEA010000251.1:2192-3002 GCA_964538495.1 uncultured bacterium
ACGTGGGGATTGCCCTCGCTTAGGATGTATTCGGCGCACAGGAGCCATTCGTCCAGGGTCGAATACATCCCCCTCTTCAGCAGGATGGGCTTGCCCGACTTGCCCACCTCCTTCAGGAGCGAGAAGTTCTGCATGTTGCGCGCCCCGATCTGGAGGACGTCCACGTACTCCGCCACCCAGGAGACATCCCGGGGATCGATCACCTCGGTGACCACCGGGAGCCCGGTCTCCGCCCGGGCCTTCTCCAGGAACTTCAGCCCCTCCAGCCCCAACCCCTGGAAGGCGTAGGGCGAGGTCCGGGGCTTGAAGGCGCCCCCGCGCAGGAGGTCGGCCCCGGCGGCCTTGACCGCCCGGGCGGTTTGCAGGGTCTGCTCCTCGCTCTCCACGCTGCAGGGCCCGGCGATGATGGTGAAGCCCTCCCCGATCCGGACGTTGCCGACCGGGATCACCGTGGGCGGCCGGGTGGTTTTGGCGGTAAGTTTGAGCGCGTTCATTTTTCCATCCTTTTTTAATTTAGGCGGATCGAGGTTTGAAATTCAGCTCGCTTTATTTCACCACAGAGAAGGGTTCGGGACGCTTCTTTCTTTCCACAGATTTACACAGATTCTCACAGATCGCTATCGAGCGTAGCCTTTCCTTCAGCCTTCAGCCTGCTTTTCTTACCATGAGGATCATGAAGAGCATAAAGGAACAATCTGTGAAAATCCGTGTAATCTGCGGAAAAGAATTGGTTTTAATTCGTGAAATTCACGGACGACAATTCCGTTTCTATCAATAGAAACAATTATCCGGCGGCATCTTCCCGTTGTC
>CAZIEA010000252.1:0-2990 GCA_964538495.1 uncultured bacterium
GCCATACTATCATAAGCTCCTAATATGTCTATACTATTTTGGACTGATTAATATCCCCAGGACACCGGCGGGGCAGGCCAGGACCAGGTCGGCGAAGGCGAGGCCGTAGTGGGTTTTCTGGACGCGCCAATCGTCAGTCGAACCGTCGGGGTTTTTCATGGCTCGGCCCCGCAGAACTTTTGCCTGCCACACCCCGACCAGCAAGGCAAACATTCCCATCAGCGCCAGCAACGCGTACAGGCTGACCCGGGAGACAAGGGACAAATCCTTCATGGCGAAGCCCTCGCTCATTAAGCTACGCAACGTAGAAAAATTTAAGTCTACAACCTAGGCTCGGGCTTGTAAGCGATAAAAAAACCGATTCCCGCCTCGGCATAATTGTCCTATAATTTTAAAGTTTCGCAAAACCTATCGGAATCCGCATGTCGGACACGAGCAAAGCAAAAAGCAATTCGCCCGATCCGGGCCGGCTCTACCGTTCCATCTTCGAGATTGCCCCGACTTCGATCATAGTCGAGGACGCCCGCGGAACCATCCTCGACGTCAATCCCGCCTTCACCAGAATCTTCGGCTACCGCCCGGAAGAAGCGGTGGGGAAAAACATCTCCTTTCTGGCCGTTTCCGACCCTCCGGAAAAGGTGACCGCCAACATCGGCCGGATCCTGGGAGGCCAATCCCTGCGCCATATCGTCCGCAACCGCCGCCGCAGCGGCGAGATTTCCTGGCTGGACCTCAACGAAACCGCCATCCCTCTCCCGGGCGGGGGACAGGGGGTCCTGGTCATCGCCAACGACATCACCCCCCAGGTGGAGGCCGACCAGGCGGCCCGCAGTTCGGAAAGCCGCCTGAACGCGATCCTTACCTCCATGGCCGATCTGGTCTTCGCCTTCGATTCCGAGGGACGCTTCATCTTCCACAGCATCCCCCCGGGAACGGGCCTTTACAAGCCGCCGACGGATTTCCTGGAGAAAAAGCACGCCGAGGTCATGCCTGCCGAAGTCGACTCCCAATTCCGGAAGGCTTTCGAAAAATCCCGCCGGGGCGAGATCTCGGTTTACGACTACCGGCTTGGGGAACCAGAGACCCCCCGCTGGTTTTCCTGCAAGCTTTCTCCGATTATGCTTTCCGGGGCATTCGCCGGGGCGGTGGGGGTGGTCAGCGACATCACCGAGCGCAAGTTGAACGAGGAAGCGCTCCTGCGGCACTCCCTGGTTTACCGCTCGATGGACGAGGGGGTCCTGGTCTTTGACCGCCAGAGCCGCTGCATCGATCTCAACCCCGCCGGCGAGCGGATCACCGGCTGGCAAAAGGAGGAATTGCTCGGGAAACCGGCCGAAATCCTCAACCCTCCCGGGGAAGCGGCCGGGGTCACGGCCCGGATCCGGGAGGGTTTGGCGGTTAACGGGACCTGGGAGGGGGAAATCCCTCTTCTCACGAAAAAAGGCGAGCTGCGAACGATGTTCACCGTGGTCTCCTGCCTGCGGGACCAGGCGGGGAACTGGATCGGAAACATCGGGATCAACCGGGACATCACGGCCGCGAAAAAAATAGAAGCCGAACTGGTCCGGGCCCAGAAGCTGGAGTCCCTGGGAGCCCTGGCCGGCGGAATCGCCCACGATTTCAACAATCTTCTGATGAGTATCCTGGCCAACGCTTCCCTGGCCAGAACGCAACCCCGGAAAGATCAGGACGAACTCATCGAAGAAATCGAGAAGGCCTGCTCCCAGGCCCAGAACCTGACCAGGCAACTCCTGACCTTCTCCCGGGGGGGCGCCCCGGTCAAGCGCCCCGTCGCCCTGGACGGCATTTTGCGGGAAGCCGCCGGCATGGCGCTGCGCGGCTCCAGCAGCTTCTGCCGGTTTCATCTCGCGCGAGAACTCCAGCCGGTGGAGGCCGATCCCGGCCAGCTTTTCCAGGCTTTCAGCAACCTTCTGCTCAACTCCGCCCAGGCCATGCCGGGGGGGGGAGAAATTCTGATCGCCGCCGCCAACGAGGAATTGAAACCGGAAAATTCTTTCGGCCTCCCCCCGGGAGACTATATCCGGACCGAGATCGCCGACCAGGGCGGAGGGATCCCGCCGCAGTATCTGGCCAGAATTTTCGATCCCTTCTTTACCACCAGAAAAGAGGGGACGGGCCTGGGAATCCCCATCACCTATTCCATCGTCCGTAATCACGGGGGATGCCTGGACATCCGATCCGAACCGGGTCGGGGGTGCACGGCCGTCATCCTCCTGCCCTCGTCCCGGACGGCAGTCCCGGAGGAAGAGCCGCCGGCGACGGGGTTGGTCCGGGGCCGGGGAAGAATTCTGGTCTGCGACGACGAGCCCGCGGTGCGGAAAATCACCTGCCGCATGCTCGAGAGCCTGGGCTACCGGGCTGAAGGCGTCCGGGACGGGAACCTCGGAATCGAACGCTATCTCCGGGAAGAAGCCGGTAGCGATCCTTTCCGGGCCGTAATTTTCGATCTCACCTTCCCCGGAGGCATGGGGGGCAGGGAAGCTCTGGAAAAACTGCGGGCTGCCTCCCCCGGTATCCGGGCGATCGTGGCCAGCGGATATTCGGAAGACCCGGTCCTGGCCGACCCGACCGCTTACGGCTTCCGCGGCTCCCTGGCCAAACCCTACGGCATCGAAAAACTGGCCCGGGAATTGGACCGGGTTCTCCGGGCGCCCTAAACCGCGAATCCGCTCGAATCTAAACTAAGATTCCGCAGATTACGCAGATTTCCGCAGATTGATTTTGTCCACAGATTTCACAGATTTTTCTTCATGTTTCTTCATGATCTTCATGGTAAGAAAAAAAGTTTTCTCTGTGGCCTGAAGCTTTTCCTCTGTGCTCTCTGTGGTAAGGAAGTTTTGCTGTGAGGAACCGCGAATCTCGCGAATTCCCGCTAACTTAAACTAAGATTACGCAGATTTCCGCAGATTGATTTTGTCCACAGATTTCACAGATTTTTCTTCATGTTTCTTCATGATCTTCATGGTAAG
>CAZIEA010000253.1:0-259 GCA_964538495.1 uncultured bacterium
GCCCAGAACCGACCCCGCTCCCCGGGCGATCCCGGCGGGGAGCAAGCCGAAAAGAAAACGCAGGACCAGGATTCCCCAGTATGCCGCCATGCCGCCGTTATCCGATTAGAGGATTGCCGTGTCGTCGAAAGCCCTTTCGCAACGGTCTCCGGGGGCTATTTCTGGGCCTTTTGCCGGTCCTTTTCCCTCTGGCGCAGGAACTTGAGCAGTTGCCGGTCGAAATCCTCCTCCCCTTCCATGCTCTCGATTCTGACCCGGA
>CAZIEA010000253.1:269-2050 GCA_964538495.1 uncultured bacterium
CTTTCTCGGTGGTGATCAGGAGTTCGGCGCCGGCTTCGGAGGCTTCCTGGAGAATGTCCAGGATCTCCTGCGGGCGGTAGTAATGATGGTCGGCGTAGCGGTAATTGCGGACTCGATCGGCGCCCAGCTCGGCCACGAGTTTCTCGAAGCCCTCCGGCCGGGCGATCGCGGCCAGGGTGGCGACCTTGGCCCCCTTGACCAGGTCAAGGGAACTGCGCAGCGAGGTCCGGATATCGGTGAGGTAAAGAGGAAGATAGCGCCCGGAGAGGATCTCGGCCCGGGGGCTCAACTCACGCACGCGTTTCTTCAGGGGCTCCAGGTCGATTCCCCCCGCCTTGGTGATCAGGATCAGGTCGGCGCGGGAGAGGTTGCGTTTGGGTTCGCGCAGGATTCCCCGGGGGAAAATATGCCCGTTGCCGAAGGGATCCCCGGCGTCGAGCAGGACGATGTCCAGGTCCCTTTTTACCCCCAGGTGCTGAAAACCGTCGTCGAGGATGATGGCGTCGGATTTGAAACGGTGGACGGCGTATTGGACCCCCTTGGCCCGGTTCCGGTTGATCAGGATGGGGACCCCCTCCAGGTTTCCGGCCAGCATGTAAGGCTCGTCCCCGGCTACCCGGGCGCTGAGGAGAACCCGGCGCCCGTCGGAAACCACCCTGGTGGTGGGAGCGCCCCGGAGTTTTTCCCGGATTCGGCGCAGCCAGGGGCCGGTTTTGCGCCGGTAGCCCCGGCTCACCACCGCCACTCTCCGGCCCCGCTCGGAGAGCAGTCCCGCCAGCCGTTCCACCACCGGGGTTTTTCCCGTTCCTCCCAAGGTTATGTTCCCCACGCTGATCACCCAGGCGGTGGCCCGGTGGGACTTGAGCATCCCCGTTCGGTAGAGAAAATAGCGGGCTTGGACCGCGATCCGGTAAACCCAGGAGAGAACGTGGAAAAAACTCCGGCCCGCCCGGGCGGAGAAACCCGCCCGGTTTCCCTCAACGACCTCGATAAAGTATTTTTCCAGCCGGTCCCGCATCATTTTCCCTCGCGCGATCTTTCGGACAAAACTTCCCGGATCATTTCCAGGTTGGCGGCGGCGGCGCCGGCGGCGGCGAAGACCGCTGTCCGGGCGGCCCGGCCCATTCCGGCCATTCGCTCCGGATCGTCCAGAAGCCCGCCCAGAACCCGGGTCAAATCCCCCGGCCCGGGGACCAGACAAGCCCCCCCGGCTTCGAGCAAGCGCCGGGCGTCTTCCCGGAAATTGTCCATCCCCGGCCCGAAAACCACGGCCCGGCCCCGGGAAGCGGGTTCGATCGGGTTCTGTCCCCCGCGCCCGCTCAGGCTC
Source organism: uncultured bacterium (assembly GCA_964538495.1). GTDB lineage: Bacteria > Auribacterota > Erginobacteria > Erginobacterales > DAOSXE01 > CAZIEA01. The sequence goes on from CAZIEA010000253.1 coordinate 1,597, forward strand.
CTTCCGACAAAGACCAGGTCCGCCGCTCCGTACAGGTCATAAAGTACACCGAAAGCGTCCACGACCACAACCCTGGCCTGGGCTGCTTTCCCCGGCTCCGGGAAAAGGGCGGGGGCGGCCCCGGCTTCCTCCAGTTCCCGGAGGACCCCCGGCAAACGTTCCAGGTGGCGGGGGGCCAAAAACAGCCGCAGGCCGGGATGCCGGGAGCGCAGGGCCCGCCAACTCCGGAAAAGCAGGATTTCCTCCCCGGGCGCCGTGCTCCCACCGACCAGGATGGTTTGGCCCGGCCCGATCCCGAGCCGTTCCGCCGGTTCGGCCGCGGCGCTATTGGCGGCTAGGGCGGCGGCGTCGTATTTCAGGTTCCCGGTAACCCGGATCCGGCCGGGATGGGCGCCCAGGGCCGCGACCCGCCCGGCATCCTCCGGAGTCCGCATTCCCAGGGCGGACACCTTTC
>CAZIEA010000253.1:2060-2969 GCA_964538495.1 uncultured bacterium
GGGGCCGCAGCAGCGCCTGCGCCGCCCGATAACGGGGGAAAGAAGCGTCGGAAATTCTCCCGTTACAGAGCACCACCGGGATATCCCGCCGCCGGCAGGCCATGATCAAGCCGGGCCAGAGCTCGGTCTCGATCAGGACGAGAATCTCCGGGGAAAAGTTGCGCAGAAATCGCCGGATGAAGACCCCGGCATCCAGGGGGCTGAGAACCGCCGAATCGGACGGCGGCAGGCTTTCCCGCGCCCTCCGGCGCCCGCTCGCGGTCTGGCAACTGACCACCAAGCGCCGCCCGGGGAAGGCCCGGCGCAGTTCCCTGAGCAGGGGCGCCGCGGCGGTTACCTCTCCCACGGAAGCGGCCTGGACCCAGAGGGTTTTCTCCCCGGGAAGGAGGTCGGGCGGGGAGTACCGCCCCAGGCGCTCCGCGAGTCCCTGGCGAAAACGCCGGGTGGTCAGCATTCGGAGCAGGAGGTAGGGCGAGGCCGCCAGCAGCCCGAGAAAAAGCGTCAGTTCGTAAGCGAGCCGGATCATCCGGTCAGCTCCAGCGCGTTTTCCAGGCCGGAAATCATCTTTTCCAGGGAGTAATGGTTCCGAACCTTGTCCCGGGCTCGGGCCGCCCGGTCCGCCCGTTCCCGCTCGTCCACCAGCGCTTCCGCGACGGCCCGGGCCAAGTCGTCGGGATCGCCCGGTTCCGCCAGCCAGCCTTCCTTCCCGTCTTCGATCAGGTCCTCCACTCCTCCCACCCGGGTCGCGGCCACGGCGCAACCGGAAGCCATGGCTTCCAGGACCACATTGGGCATCCCCTCGTGCCGGGAAGGGAGCACCAGCAGATCGGCCCCGGCCAGGTGCCCGCCCAGGTCGTCCAGGTAGCCGAGGAAGCGGACCCGGCCGGCAATCCCGAGTCCGGTGGCCAG
>CAZIEA010000254.1:0-2958 GCA_964538495.1 uncultured bacterium
ATCGCATCCATTCCACGAGTTCGCGATTGGCCTCGAGCCGGCGGAAGCCGTAGCTGAACCCGCTGTCCTGCAGGGCGTCGTAAGAGACCGGGCCCCGGCCGGCGACGTACTCGTTCACCGCGTATGCGCGGGGGAAACTGCTCTCGACGGCGATGGCGCTGTAACCGTGCGCCTCCGCCAGGCGCTGGAAGAGCCGGTTGCGCAAGGCGAGGATGTCCTCGCCGCCGTGCAGCGCTTCCCCGAGGCCGAGCAGCTCCGTGGAACCATCGAGCGCGGCGGCCAACCGGTCCACGGCGGCATCGAAGTCCGCGGAGGAATCGGCGGAGAAGGAAATCGCCTCGCGCCGGATCCAATCGTCCAGGGTAGCCCACGGCGCGGCGGCATTGACCAAGGCGTGGCTGACGGGCCGGATCTCGGCGGAAATTCCGGGCGCGGGAAGAAGAAAGGCCGGCAGGCAAAAGACCATCCCGAGAATCAAACTCGTCTTCATTTTGTCATTTTACCGTTTCCAGCGCCTGAGATCGCCCCCTTTTTATCCCCCTCTTGCAATCCCTCCCCGCTCCGCCCATACTAAAAAATTATTTTTTTATCCTGAAGCAGCGCAACCATGAACACCGCCGAGAAGACAAACAGCCCGCCGCCCGGGATTTCCGGGCCCGACGATTCCGCGCAAATGCGGACCAACCTGCGCAATATCGTCACGGCGATGGTGGACGCCGTCATCATCGTGGACAAGCGCGGGATCGTCCGTTTCGTCAACCCGGCCGGGGAGGCGCTTTTCGGGCGGAAGGCGGAAGAGTTCGTGGGAAAATCATTCGGCATCTCCCTGGTGGAGGGAAGCCCGACCGAGGTTGATATCGCCCGCAAGGGAGGAGGAACGATCACCGCGGAAATGATGGCGGCGCCGATCTCCTGGGGGGACAAGAGCGCCTACATCGCCTCTTTGCGAAACATAACCGAACGCAAGAAACTGGAGCAGTTGAAAGACGAGTTTATCGCCACCGTCTCTCACGAACTCCGCACCCCCCTGTTCTCGATGAGAATCGGGGTCGGGCAGATCGTGGACGGGATCCAGGGGGGGCTGAGCCCGAATCAGAAAGAAATTCTTTCCCTGACCCTGGGCGAGATCGACCGCATGACCCGGATCGTGAACAACCTGCTGGACGTCTCCAAGATCGAGACCGGCAGGATCCAGCTTCAAAAATCATTCATCGACATCGTGGCGGTGATCGAGAAAACAGCCAACCATTTCGACGGGGCCATCCGGGAAGAAGGGCTGGAATTGAAAATCGCGCACGGCCGGGACATCCCCCGGGTCCTGGCGGACCCGGACCGGATCGGCCAGGTCATCTCCAACCTGATCGGCAACGCCCTGCAATACACCCTCCCCGGGGGAAAGATCAGCGTCGAGGTTCATTCCGAAAAAGGCTACATCCGGTGCACCGTCTCCGACACCGGGGTCGGGATCTCCCGCCAGAACCTGTCCCGGATATTCGATAAATTCACCCGCCTGGGGAATAACCCGAAGGCGGGCTCCTGCGGCAGCGGGCTCGGGCTGGCCATTTCCCGGATACTGGTGGGAGCGCACGGGGGCAGTATCTGGGCGGAAAGCGAGCCGGGCCGGGGGACCAGCGTCTCCTTCCGGCTGCCCGATTACAAGAACGAGAACCTGTTCCGGGAGTGCCTCCGGGACGAGATCGCCAAGGCGCAAGAAGCGAAAGAAGAGATCGGCCTGCTCGGCGTCAGGCTGGAGAAAGCGAGTGCGCTGAAAGAGCAGACCGGGGGAAAAACCGGCCTTTTCCTGGAGCAGCTCTCCGTGCTCATCGGCGAGATGCTCTCCCCCCCGGTGCTCCTCTGGTGCCTGAAAAACAGCGCCGAATTCATCGGCATCTTGCGGGGGAAAACCGGGGAGAAGGCTCCGGAGGATCTCCTCAGCCGCCTGAGAAAGGTTCAATTCCTGCTCAATGGCAAGCCGGTCGATCTCGAGTTGTCCGTCGCCGGAGCGGGAGGCCCGGCCGGAGACGCCGAGGAATCCGCCCTGCTGCGCCTCCTCCGCGAGCGGCTCCGTGAAGCCAAGCCCCTGCCGGTCAGCTCCCGCAGAGAGCGCTCGGTCCTGGTGACCGACGACAACAAGGAAGTCATCCATCTCATCAACCGGCTGCTCGAGCGGGAACACTTCCGGTGTCTCAACGCTTACGACGGCGCGGAGGCGATGGAGATCCTTGCCCGGGAAACGCCGGACATGATCCTTCTCGACCTGGTCATGCCCGTTATGAGCGGCTACGAAGTCATTGAATGCCTGAAGCGCAATCCCCGCACCGCCAATATCCCTTTGCTTTTAATATCCGCCCATGATATTGATGAAATGAAATTGTCCAAAAGCGCCTCCGGGTTCATCCCCTCTCTGGCCAAACCGTTCAGCATGGACAAACTGCTGGAGATAATCCGGGACGCACTGAAGACGGAACCGATAAATATTTCCTGTTAGCCGAAGCCTCCCCCGGAAACATCCATGAACGACTCCCCCGCCCCGAAGAAGATACTGATCATCGATGATGACCGGTCCATCGTTTCCGTCCTGACTTTCCTGCTTAAGGGAACCGGCTACGATGTTATCTCCGCCTCGAGCGGGGAAGAGGGTTTGGACTGGCTCGGCGTGGCCCGGCCGGATCTGATCATCCTCGACATCACCATGGGCGGGATCGACGGCTTTGAATTCTGCGAATTGGTCAAGAAGTACGGTACTTTCCAGGATATCCCCGTCATTTTCCTCTCCGCCAAGGACACGATGGGACATATCAACCAGGCTTTCGAGCTGGGGGCCGCGGACTACCTGGTCAAGCCCGTCGATCACCGCAAACTGATCGCAACGGTCCAAAAATATCTCCCCTCGGCTGAACTGCAGGCTGAAGGCTGAAGGAACCGCCGCCTCATTCACATGTAGACATGTAGGACATG
>CAZIEA010000255.1:0-2928 GCA_964538495.1 uncultured bacterium
CGCTTCTCGAGCAGGCCGCGCATCCTCTCGAGCTCCTCCGCCGTGGCAGGACGGTCGGCATAACCCAGCACCGAGCCCCGGAGGTTCCCCTGACCGGTCAGGGAGGCGAGGTTGAGAGCGTGTCCCCGCCGGGCCAGGGCCCGGCGGTAGCCGGGCAAGTCTTCCCAGTCAATCTCCAGGTCCGGGTTCTGGGCCCGGACCCGCTCGAGCTTTTCCCCGCCCAGGGGAAAAGCCGAGCCCCCGCACTGCCCGGCCAGTTCCGTGGTCACTCCCTGAAGAATCTTGCTCTCGGCCAAGGGATTGCGGAGGAGGAAGAAATCGGAGTGGGAATGAGTGTCGACGAAACCAGGGAGCAGCCATTTCCCCTTGCCTTCCACGGTCCGGACCCCCGGAAAGGAGATCTCGCCCAGGCGCAGGATCTTTCCCTCCCCGGTCAGGACGTCGGTCCGGAAAGGAGCTCTCCCGGAGCCGTCGATAACCTCGGCCCCCCGGATCAGCCAGTTTTCCCCCGGCGCGCTCATGCCAAGGATTTTTTCACAGATTTCACGGATTTCCCACTTCTGTTCAGGTTAAACTTGTAAGGTATGAGCAGACGCCGCGAAGCTTATCTCCTGGGATTCGTCCTCCTGGCGGCGCTGGCGGTCAGGATCTTCTACCTGGACGCCCTGGGGAGGACTCCTTTTTTCCGCTTCCCGGTTCTGGACGCCGAATACTACCTCTCCTGGGCGGCTCAACTGGCCGCGGGCGGAGGGGCCTCCTTCCAAGGCAACCCTTTCTACCCCTGGCTCCTGCGCTTCTTCCTCGCCAGCGGGTTCGACCCGGACTGGGCCATTCGAATCTTCCAACTCCTGCTCGGGCTGGGAACCGCCGGCCTGCTGTTCTCCGCCGGGCGGAGCCTGCTGGGGAGCGGCTGGGCGGCGGTGGCCGCCGCGGCCTACGCCTTCTATCCCGGCAGCCGCTTTTACGAAGGCTGGTTCCTCACTGCCGCCCTCGAGACATTCTGGGCCGCCGCCCTGGCCGCCGCCCTGCTCCCCGGGGAGGGAAAGCCTCCCGGCCCGGGGAGGGCAGCCAGGGCCGGAGTCCTGGCGGGCCTGGGATTCCTGACCCGGCCCGGACTGCTTCCCCTGGGAGCGGCGCTCTGGCTCGCGACCCGGGAAAAACGAAAAAAATCCCTGGTTCTCTTCGCGGGAGGGGTTCTTGCGGTCGTCTTTTTTTTCCGGGCGGCCGCCATCCCCGGCGGGAGTCTGCCCGCCCACGCCGGAGAGAACTTTTACCTGGGGAACAACCCCGGGGCCAACGGGACCGGGCGGATTCCCGAATTCGCCCGGTCCCACCCGCAATACCAACATCTTGATTTCCGCCTCGAAGCCTCCCGCCGGGCCGGGCGAAGCCTCGGTCCGGCGGAAGCCTCGCGGTTCTGGCTCTTCGAGGGTTTGCGCTGGATCGGCCGAAACCCTCTTTCCTGGCTCCGCTTGACGGCGCTCAAGGCCGGTCTCTTCTTTTCCGGAGCCGAGTTTCCGGACAACTATCACCCGGTCTTTTTCGGGCGTTTTCTCCCCCTCTGGGGAAGTACGCGGGCCTGGCGGCTCCTGTCCGCCCTGGCCCTGGCCGGAATGGTCCTGGCCCGGCGAAAGCGCGATTTCTCGCCGCTTTATTTCCTCACCGCCGCCGGGGCGGCGGGGCCCTGTCTTTTCTTCGTAACCTCGCGGATGCGCCAGCCCCTGGTCCCCTTCCTCTGCCTGTTCGCGGCCGAGGCGCTTTCAGGGGGAACCCGGGAAGCCCGGGACCGGCGCTGGGGCCGGCTGGGCGGCCGGATCATCCTGGCGACAGCGCTCTGGTTTCTCCTCGGGCTCGGCGGGAGCGGTCTTTCCCCGGAATCATACTCCCTGCCCGCTTCCGAGGTGCTTTACCGGTCCGGAGACTGCCAGGGAGCGCTGATCTTGCTTTCGCAGGCGCAGTCCGCGCGGGAATTGAACTCCGGGGAAACCCCCAGCGGTTATGAAAAACGCCTCCGTCTCGCGCGGGGAAAATGCCTCCTCGCCCTGGACCGCCAAGAGCAAGCGCAAGAGGTTTTCGCCCTGCTCCTGGCGGAATCGCGCCGCGGCCGGGAACTGGCCCGGGACCTCTTCGAGGTCGCCAATGCCCATGCCGCCCGTGACCGGCACGAGCAAGCAGTCGAGCTTTATCTCCGGGCGCGGGAGGAAGACCCGGGTTTCGCCCCTGTTCTCAACAACCTGGGGCTATCCCTGAAAAAACTTGGGCGCCGGGAAGAAGCGGAAGCGGCCTTCCGGGAGGCGATCAGGCGCGATCCACTCTACCCCCACGCCCTGGTCAACCTGGGGAACATCCATCTCGACCGGGAAGAATGGGCCCGGGCGGAAACCGCTTACCGCGCCGCGCTGGCACTTGAACCGGGCCTGGTCCAGGCCCGTTACACCCTGGCTTATGTCTTGCGGCGGCAGGAAAAGATCCCGGAAGCCCGCTCCCAAATCGAGCTGCTCCCGGCGGATCTGCGCAAGCGCATCAAGCTCCGGGGACACTGAGGGAATCCGGGCTCACTGCCCGGATGTCGCCTCCCGCCAGCGCAGCGCGTCCGCGGGTTGGTCAAGCCCGTCGGGACCGTAAATTCTGGCCAGATCGGCGGTTCCGGCCGCGGCCGCCTCGGTGCCGGGATACTCACGGACCAGTTCCTCGAGGGTCGCGGCCGCCGCCCGCAGTTGCGGGCTCGAGGACCGTCCCCCGAAAATATTCGTGAACATGTCGTTCCCCATCGCCTCCTGGAGCCTTCCCAGGTTGAGCAAAGCTTTGGGCGCCCAGGGGGACTGGGGCCACTGGTCGTGCAGGAAACGCCAAGTCCGGATCGCGGCGGGTTTTTCCCCCAATTCGGCCAGGAGTTCGCCCCGACGGAAGACCGCCTCGGGAGCGGCC
>CAZIEA010000256.1:0-2871 GCA_964538495.1 uncultured bacterium
GGACCCACTCCCTTCGGGCCCCCGCTGGAGACCCGGCGCTCCCCGGAAGAGCTTAAGCGGGAACTGGGGTTCATCCCCCTGGCCACTGTGGCCGCGGGCGAGTTCTTCTACCTTCAGCTCTTTTGCCTTCCTGAACCCTGAACCCTTGGACCTGACTCTATGCTCTATGCCCTCTGCTCTATGCCCCGCTTCAGGGCCCGGCCACGGCCCGGACATGATAGAGCGCGGTCTTGGCGTCGTCGTCGAGATAGCCCCCGACGTCGAACTGCATGATGAAGGCCCAGGCGGTATTGTTCTTGGTGGTGGTGGAGGTCCAGTAGAAGTTGTCCTTAGTGTGGGGGAAATAGGCGGGGTCCACGGGGGGATAGGTGCGGGAGTAGTCCACGATGGTCTGGAGCTCACGGGCGTTGGCCAGCCGCCAGACCGTGATCCCGCCGAAGCTGAGGTTCTCGCACCAGCGCACTGCCGCGGCCCAGTCGGTCTGGGTGCCGAAACAGCACCCGGCCTGGTCCCCGTCGGCGGCCCAGATCAGGCCGGTGTTGTTGTCCGCGACCAGGGTTGCCCCCCAGAGGGTGAAGGTGTCGAAATCGAAGGGGGCTCCGGCTTCGTGGTAGCCGTCGTCTCCTTCCCGGTAGGAAGTGGTCTGGCCCGTGACCGGGACGGGGCACTGTTTCGGCCCCCCGGTCCTCCCCGGGGCCAGCGGCTGGTCGCCGTAAGCCCCGTAGTAGGCCCGGGTAAAGCCGCGGGACAGCCAGAGGCCGGAGGAGGGGCGGAAGACCGCGAAGTAGTCCTCCCGGTTTCCGCGGTAGTCGCCGGGGACGGGAACGTCCGAGGAGTCCCCCCAGTAAAGCCGGGTCAGGCCGCGGACGGCCCAGAGCCCGCTGGCGGGGCGGAAGACCGCGGCCCGGTCGTGATCCTCCCCGTCGTAATTGCCGGGGACGGGGCTGTCGCCGGTGGTCCCGAAGTAGAGCCGGGTCAGGCCCCGCGCCGCCCAGAGCCCGGAGGAAGGGCGGAAGACGGCTGGCCGGCCGATCCCGTCTCCCCCGAAGTCGGCTTCCCGGGTGCCGCCCCCCCCGGGCGAATCGGGCCCGCGGACGGCGCGGAGGCAGCAGAGGTCAGTGGCCTTGGTCCCGGAGTAAAAATACCCGCCCCGGAAGTCGATGCCGAAGGCGAAAGCGCGGCTGGCGGAGGAATAAGTGGTGGAGGACCAGTACCTTTCGTTCTTGGTATTGGGGAAAAAGATCTCGTCCACGGCGGGATAGATTTCCCCGTAATGGACGATGCTTTCGAGTTCCTTGGCGTTGGGCAGCCGCCAATCCGAGTAGCCCCCGGCAATCAGGTTGCGGCACCGGTCCACGGCGGAATTCCAGTCGGTCTGCTGGCCGAAGTTGCAGCCCGGGCCGTTCCCGTCCCCCGCCCAGGTCAGCCCGGTGTTGCGGTCCCGGACCAGCAGGAAACCTTCCTTGATGGAGGTCTGGAAGCAGAACTCGGCCCCGGCCTGATAGTAGCCGTCGTCCCCGGACTGGTAGGAGACGGTCTGGCCGCTGACGGAGATCTCCCCCTCCAGGGGCGAGAGCTTGCCCGGGGAGATAGACTCGTCTCCGGAAGCCCCGAAATAAAAGCGGGTAAGATTGCGCGCGATCCAGAGCCCCTGGTTGGGGCGGAAGACGGCGACTTCCTCGGTCCCGTCCCCGTTGTAGTCCCCGCTCCTGGGGATATCGCCGGAGGAGCCGAAGTAGGCCCGGGTGAGCCCCCGGATGTTCCAGAGGCCGGTGCCGGGGCGGAAGACCGCCGCCTCGTCTTTGAGGTCCCCGTTGTAATCGCCGGGGACCGGGAGGTCGCCGGAAGCCCCGAGGTAGAACCGGGTCAGTCCCCGGGCCAGCCAGAGGCCGTCGCGGAAAACCGCGATCTCGGGGGTGCCGTCGCCGTCGAAGTCGGCCGCCGGCAATAAGAAGCAACAGCAGAGCGAAACCGCCAGGACCAGAGCCAGGTATTTCATCTCGATCCCTCCCGGGTTAAGCGCTTGTTTTTGGTCTTGCCCGCCGCCATTACACCACAGAGGAGAATTTTCCTCACCCTGAATCCTGTCCCGCGGCGCGCAGCCTCTGGTTCAATTCTCCCGGGGTCGCGGCGGTTTCCAGGCACCCGAAGGCGTCGGCGGGGATGATAAACTCCTCTTTCAGGACCCGGAGCAGGTTTTCCCAGCCCCTCCCGTAGAGGAGGATGGGCTTGTGACGGATCTGCCCGGTCTTGGCCAGGTCCCAGACGAACATGACCTCGGCCGCGGTCCCGATCCCCCCGGGGAGGGCCAGGAAAAGGTCGCACTCGACGGCGAAATGGTCGAGCCGTTTCCCCAGAGTGCGGGCTTTGCGGAAGCGGGAAAGGTGGCGGTTGGGCGGGGCAGTGAAATGCTCCAACCCGATCCCGTGCGCTTTCCCCCCCGCCTCGGCGCAACCCCGGGCAACCGCCTCCATCGAGCCCCCGTAGCCACCGCAGAGCAGATCGAAACCGCTTTCGGCGATCAGCCTCCCCGCCTCCCGGGCCTGGCGGTAATCCTCCGAGTCCTCGGCGGTGAGGGCGCTCCCGAACACCCCGACCTTCTTTCTCATAAGACCCTCCTCTGCCTTTTTACGGATTTCACGGATTTTTTCTTCATGCCCTTCATGGTCTTCATGGTAAGAAAAAAAGAATTCTCTGTGGCCTCTGGTTTCCCTCTGTGCTCTCTGTGGTGAGGAAGTTAGGCTGAAGGGAACCGCGAATCTCGCGAATCGACGCCAACTGGAACTAAGATTACGCAGATTACCGCAGATTGATTTTGTCCACAGATTTCACAGATTATCGTACTCGAACTCGTACTCGGTGTGAGGTGTG
>CAZIEA010000257.1:0-2854 GCA_964538495.1 uncultured bacterium
GGTTTTCTACATGTCCTACATGTCTACATGTGAATGCGGCGTCGGTTACTGGCGCCGGCGGCGTCCCAGCCAGAAGAAAAGTCCCGCTACCACGGCCAGGATCGGAACCAGATACAGACCCGGGCAGCCGCCGGAGGCAGGGCAGGCCTTCGGCGCTGCGGTCGCCTCCGGGGTGGAGGCCGCCGCGGGAGTCGGAAGAGGCCGATCCGGGGTAGGGGGGGCAGGATGGTGGAGGAAAAGGCCTGGGTCAGTAATTCCTTGGCCTTGGCATCCCGGGCCGTTCTCTCCTTGGCGCCCAGGACGATGGCGATGAAACGCGCCCCCCGGCGTTTCGCGCTGGCCACGATCGAGTAGCCCCCGGCCTTGAAATAACCGGTTTTAAGGCCGTCGCAGCCATCCAGCGTTTCCAGCAGACGGTTATGAGTCCGCATTTCGAAGGCGCCGCCCCGGAACGGGCGGTAGGCGGCCGAGGTATAGCGGAAAATGTCGGGATGCCGCGCCAACTCCAGGGCGAGCCGGGCCAGGTCTCGGGCGGTGGTGGTGTCGGGTTCCTGCCCTCCGGCCGGGGGAAGGCCGTGGACGGAGCGGAATACGGTTTCGGCCATTCCGAGTTCCCGCGCCTTGTCCTGCATGAGCCGGACGAAGGCTTCCTGGGACCCGGCGACGTGGATGGCCAGGGCCGCGGCCGAGTCGTTGGCCGACTGGATGATCAGGGCGTAAAGCAGGTCCTCGATGCTGAAGACTTCGTTTTCGGCCAGGTAGACCTGGGAGCCTCCGATCCGGGCGGCCTCCGCGCTGACCCGCACCTGGTCCTCGAGCCGGAGAGCGCCTTGCTCGATTTTTTCCTGGACGATCAGCAGCACCATCAGCTTGACCAGGCTGGCCGGGTAAACCACCGCGCCGGAATTGTCCTCGAAGAAAACTTCCCCGGTCCCGGCGTTGATCGCCAGAGCCGAGCGGTAAGGAGAGCCGGTGCGTTCCGGGATGGGAGACCGCGCCGCCTGGGCGGCGCCGACGAGCGCTCCGGCGAGCAAAAGGATTAAAGTCAGGTGCGGCAATCTTGCGTTCATGATAATTTTCCCCGGGGTTAACTTTTCGTCGCTACCCGTTTGCTGAACCGGTTGGTTTTGCCTGCCCCGGTTTTAAGAAAGTATAACCCATTAAGAGCAAAGTTGCGCAAGACTTGGCTGGGCGCGAGATGAACCTGGGAGAAATGGAAAAAATTCTGAATGCTTACCCGGCCTACCGGCGCCGCCAGGCCAGGGAAGCCCTCTTTTCCCGCTTGGTTTCCTCCTGGGACGAGGCGACCTCCCTCCCGTCCGAACTCCGGGAGCGCCTGCAGCGGGAGGCGCCGCCGGCCGCGGCGCTTGAACTTTACCCGGAGCAGGACGGTTCGGCCGTCCGGTTTCTTTCCGCCCTTTCCGACGGCGCCCGGGTCGAGAGCGTTCTCATCCGGCACCGCGCCGGCCGCAACACCGTCTGCGTCTCCTCCCAGACCGGCTGCGCCCTGGGTTGCGCCTTCTGCGCCACCGCCGGGCTCGGTCCCGGCCGCAACCTCTCTCCCGGGGAGATCCTGGGGCAGGTCCTGGCGGCGGCCCGGATGCTCAAGTCCGGATCCGCCCGGTTGGGCGGGGTGGTTTTCATGGGGATGGGAGAGCCCCTGCTCAACCCGGACGGGGTTTTTCCCGCCGTGGGGGAAATCGTCTCTCCGGAGGGGTTGAACCTGGCGGCCCGGAAAGTCTCCATCTCCACGGTCGGGATCGTCCCCGGGATCATGCGCCTGGCCTCCTTCCCTCTTCAGGTCAACCTGGCCGTTTCCCTCCATGCCCCCGATGACGAGCTCCGGGACCGGCTGGTTCCGGTCAACCGGAAATATCCCCTGGGAAGGCTGATCCCGGCGATTCGTGATTATATTGCCGCCACCTCCCGCAAGGTGATGATCGAGTATGTCCTGATCGAAAAACTCAACGACTCTCCCGACCAGGCCCGGGCATTGGCCCGCCTGCTCCGGGACGGCCTGGGAAGGCTTTTTTTCGTCAACCTGATCCTGGCTAATCCGGCCCGGGGGTATTCCCCTAGTTCGCCCGGCCGTCTCCGCCGCTTCCGGGAAGTTCTCGAGTCCCGCTTAATTCCCGTGGGGATCCGTTCCAGCTTTGGCGCCGGGGTGGGGGGCGCTTGCGGCCAGCTTACCGGCGCGGGTAAAAGAACTTGAGTGTTGCTTGCACGGGCGCTAAACTCAATGCGGGAGTGCCGGTTGTCTATTTCCCATAATCGCTCCCCGGGGGGCGGCGTGCTCCGCAGCGACAAGGTGATCGTGGTGGGGGGCGGTCCGGCCGGTCTGATGGCGGCCGGGACCGCGGGCGTGGGCGGTTCGCGGGTCTTGCTCCTGGAGAAGATGGATCGGGTGGGTCTCAAGCTCGGCCTCACCGGAAAGGGGCGCTGCAACCTCACCAACATATTGCCCCTGGAGGAGATGCTTCCCCATTACGGCGCGGGCGGGCGCTGGCTCCGTCACGCCCTTTGGGAATTGAGCAACCGGACTCTGGTCGAGTTCTTCCGGGAACTGGGGATCCGGACCGTGATCGAGCGGGGGGGGCGGGTTTTCCCGGAGCGGGAGAGGGCCCCGGAAATCGCCCGCGCGCTTCAGCGCTGGGTGCTGGGGGCGGGGGTGGAAGTCCGCAAAAACTCCCGGGTGGACCGAATCCTGATCGAAGCCGGCCGCCCGGTCGGGGTCTGGTGCGGGGACGATTTCCACCGCGGGGATGGCGTGGTGGTCGCCACCGGGGGTCTCTCCTATCCGAAAACCGGCTCCACCGGGGACGGCTATGCCCTGGCGGCCGCCGCCGGCCACACC
>CAZIEA010000258.1:0-2837 GCA_964538495.1 uncultured bacterium
GCGCTTTGGGCGGGCCTGCGCGCGGGGGAAATCCAGGCCGCGGCCACCGACCACTGTCCCTTCACCCGGGCCCAGAAGGACGCCTGGGGGGGGGATTTCACCCGCCTGCCTTACGGCATCCCCGGGGTGGAACTCCTGGTCGAGCTGATTTTTTCCGAGGGCCGCCGCCGGGGATTTCCCTGGGAGACTCTGGCCCGGATCGTCTCCGGCGCCGCCGGGGAGATTTACGAACTTCCCTCACGCGGGGGAATCCGGGAGGGAGCCCCGGCCGACCTCTTCCTTTACGATCCGGCCTCGCGCCGGCTCCTGGACGCGGCGGACTTGCACATGAACTCCGACTTTTCCCCCTACGGGGGGATGGAGGTCACCGGCCGGGTGGTCGGGACCATTTTCGGAGGGAAGATCTGGCCCGGGGATTTCTCCGTCTGAAGGGAGGGGCCGTGTTCTCCGATCGCCTCCGCGGCCTGAAAATCCTGCTCCTAGGTCTTTTTCTGGCCGGGAGCTGCGTTTATGCCCAGCTCTCTTTCCGGGAACTCGACTACGAGGATTGCCTGGCCGATCCGGGAAAATACGCCGGGGCGGAGGTTTTGGTCGGTCGGGACCTCACTATCGGGGCGGTGGAGCCCGGGGGCTTCCGGGTCCGGGGTCCGGGGGAGGAATTCTCCGTCGAGGTTCCCGGGGGAACGGAGGGTCTGGGTTTGCGGACCGGGGATTATTTCCAGGCCATCACGGTTTTCCGGCCCCGGGACGGAGGAGGCTATCTCGAACTTCGGGAAATCCGGACCGCTCCCCGGCGCCGGCTCAAGATCCTGGTCTCGGTTCTCCCCGCCCTTTTGGTGGGGCTGCTCTTGGTCCGTTGCCTGCGCTGGGAAAACGGTTTTTTGGTCTGGAGGAACGGGCCCGGGGAAGGGGGGGGCGATGCCTGATCTGGTCACCCACCTGGCGGCGGGATTTTTAGCCTCGAGATTCTTCCGGTTGGGAAGATTCCTGGTCCTCTTTTACCTGGGCGCTCTTCTCCCCGATCTGCTCAGCCGCCCGTTCCATATCCCGTTCCCCCCCATTTTCCCCGCCACCCAGCCTTTCCACGCCCCCCTGGTTCTCTTTGCCTTCTGTTGGCTGGTTGCCCTGTTTTTCCGCGCCGAGGCTCGGCGCGGGGTGTTTGCCGCCCTCTATGCCGGCTGCCTGAGCCATCTCCTGCTCGACCTGCTCCAGACCCACCTGATCGGGGGCTATATCTGGCTTTTCCCCTTCAGCACCAGGACTTATTCACTGGGTTTCGCCGAGCCGGAATATTTCCTCGATTATCTCTGGCTCACCCTGCCTTTGAGCCTGCTCGCCTTTTCCCTGGCCTGGCCGGGAAGGGAAAGGAAAGGTTGAGCGAAATCTACGACTGCCTGGTGGTGGGGGCGGGTCCGGCCGCCGCGGGCTTCCTCGCTTCCCGGGGCCTCCGGACCGCCCTTTTGGAAAAGGCCCGTTTTCCCCGGCCCAAGTGCTGTGCCGGGGGTATCCCGCGCAAGCTTCCGGGCGTCGGGTTCCCCGGCGGGACTCCTGGCGGGGCCGCGGTCCGGGGGGCGGTCTTTAGCTGGCGCTCCCGGCGGGGGCTCGAGATTTTGGAGGAGGAAACGCTGGGCTGGGTGGTGGCCCGGGAGAGTTTCGACGAGCGCCTCGCTCGCGCCGCCGCCGCCGCGGGGGCTGAACTGATCGAGGGGTTCGAGGCCCGCCAAGCCCGCCCGGCGCCGGGCGGGGTCGAGATCGAGGGTCCTCCGGGGACGCTGCGGGGGCGGGTCCTGATCGTCTGCGACGGGGCCTCGGGCCGGATCTCCCGGAGCCTGGGCCTGGGCGGGCGGCGGCGGGGTTTCGGGGTCGAAACCCGGCTGGTCGTCCCTCCCGAAGTCTACGCGCGCTTCGCCGGGCGGCTTTTCTTTGACTTCGGCGCCATCCGCGGCGGTTACGCCTGGATCTTTCCCGGGGAAGGGTTTCTCAACCTGGGAGCGGCCGTCCGCCGCTCTCGGGCTCCCGAGCTTCCCGGGCTCTTGGCCGGCTACGCCGGGGCCGAGGGACTGCGGGAGTGGTTCGACCTCCGCCGGGTGCGGGGCGCCGCCTTGGCCTTTCCTTCCCGGGGAACTGAGCGCCTCCGCGGGCCTTGCCTGGCCGCCGGGGACGCGGCCGGGCTGACGGACCGGCTTTCCGGGGAGGGGATTTACCCGGCCCTGGAGAGCGGCCGGCTGGCCGCGGCGGCGGCGGACGGATTTCTCCGGGGCGGTCGGATCGAAGATTACCGCGGTTTTCTGGAGCGGGAAATCCTCCCGGAACTACGCTGGTCGGTCCGGCTCAGCCGAATCCAGGACCTTTTTCCCCGCCTGATCTACCGGCGGGCCGTGACCCATCCCCGCCGGGCCGGCAAGATGCTCCGGGTGGCTCTGGGGGACCTCCGCTACCGCGATATCTTCCGAAACCAAAAGAGTCGGTAATCAGTGATCCGTCGAAGACCAGGATACAGGAAACAGGAGTCAGGAGGCGCCAAAAGTCGTAATCCGTGATCAGTGATCCGTGTAATGGGGTATGGGGTATGGGGTGTGAGTTCCTTCAGCCTGGTTTTTCTACATGTCCTACATGCCTACATGTGAATAG
The DNA here is from genome assembly GCA_964538495.1 of uncultured bacterium. GTDB lineage: Bacteria > Auribacterota > Erginobacteria > Erginobacterales > DAOSXE01 > CAZIEA01. Next base: position 2,632 of record CAZIEA010000258.1, read on the forward strand.
CGCAGTTTTTCCTTCAGCCTTCAGCCCGCCTTATTCACCATGAAGCTCATGAAGAGCATGAAGGTTAAACCGGAATCCGCCATCCAGAATTCAGAATCCAGAATGCGCAAGAATAAATCTGTTTAATCTGTGTAATCTGTGGACAAAACGGTTTTCTTGGCGCCTTTGCGTCTTTGCGTGAGAAAAGTGGGTTTTCTACATGCCCT
>CAZIEA010000259.1:0-2204 GCA_964538495.1 uncultured bacterium
ATGTAGACATGTAGAACCGAGTGGACGATATGGACGAAGTGGACTTAGTGGACCGGCTCCTGAACCCTGAACCCTGAACCCTGTAGCCTGGCCCTATGCTCTATGCCCTATGCTTGAACCCCGGAGGGTTGGCGGCATGAAGATTGTTTTCTTGCTGAGCACGGCGGCGCTGCTGGGGCTTTTGTCCGCCCCGGAACCGGCCGCCAGTCCGGAGGCAGAGATGAGAAAACTTCCCCCCCCGGCGCTGGCCGGGAAAGTTTCGCTCGAGGAAACCTTGAAACTCCGGCGCTCGGTGCGCAATTTTAGCTCCGAGCCCCTAGGGGAGGCTGAGGTCGGGCAACTGCTCTGGGCCGCCCAGGGAGTGACCGAGGCGAAAAGAGGATTGCGGACCGCCCCCTCGGCGGGGGCGACCTATCCCCTGGAGACTTACATTCTCACCACCGAGGGCTGTTTCCGCTACCTTCCGGCCGAACATGCCCTGCGCCTCCACCTCCCGGGCGACTTGCGCCTGGGGCTGGCCCGGGCCGCTTACGGGCAGGAATGCGTGGCCCAGGCGCCCCTGCTCGTGGTTTTCACCGCGGTTTTCGAGCGCACCACCGCCCGCTACGGGGAGCGGGGGACGATGTATGTCCACATGGAGGCCGGGCATGCCGCCCAGAACCTTCACCTGCAGGCGGCGGCGCTCGGGCTTGGCTCGGTCCCGGTCGGGGCCTTCGAGGAGGAGGCGGCGGCCGGGGCCCTCAAACTTCCCCCGGGGGAGAAGCCGCTCTATATCATCCCCGTCGGCCGCGGAGCGGTTCGTAAGTTGCAGTTGCTGGCGCTGTGAATCTGTCTTTTATGCCGGTCGGGGGCTGAAGACTGAGGGAAAGGCCGCACCGATTAAACCGCGAATCTCGCGAATCCACACAAATCAAGGCGCCGGATTACGGATTACTGATCACGGATTACGGTTTTTCCTGAACCCTGACCCTGGCTCCCACACCCCATGCCTCACACCTTATGCCCCGAATACGGCAACGGATTAATCCGGGGAATCTTAAAGGGAGGGTAGAGATGAGCTACGAACATACGCAAAAGGCGCCCCTGGGATCGCTCCTGATCGGCGGGGGGATCGTGGTGGCGCTGGCCGCTTGGGTATTGCGGGTTCCGGAAGGGCCGATTGGGGCCGTCCCGGCGATCGTGGCCGCCGCCCTGGTCTTTACCGGCCTCTGCTTCGGCCGGCTCACGGTCCGGGATGGGGGGGACGCCCTCGAAGTTAGGTTCGGTCCCCTCCCGCTTTTCGGGACCAGGATCCCTTACGCCGCCGTGGAGCGTGCCGAGGTCTCCCGGTCCGACCTCCTGGACGGCTGGGGGCTGCACTGGCTCCCCGGGCGCGGGGTCATCTACAACCTCTGGGGATTCGGCTGCGTCCGGATCGTGCTTGGGAAGAAAACCGTCCGGGTCGGGACCGACGACCCGGAGGCCCTGGCGGCCTTCCTGAGTTCCCGGATCGTCCCCGGGACTTTCGTCCCAGGCTGAAGGAACCGCCGCCCCATTCACATGTAGACATGTAGGGCATGTAGAAAACCAAATGCTGTCCACAGATTTCACAGATTAAACAGATTCGTTCACGTTCACGTTCACGTTCACGGCGTGAGGCATGCGGCCTGGCGCCGGGGGTTCGGGGGCGAATCGGGGTCGGAATCGCTATCGGGCGGAAGCAGGCTGAAGGCGCACACCCCATGCCCCACACCCCATACCCCATTACACGGATTACGGATCACTGATTACGGATTACGTGACTCCTGAATCCTGTTTCCTGTATCCTGATGTCTCCGGACTCTATGCTCTATGCCCGCTGCTCTATGCTTGAGTCCACAAGACGGTTGACAGGGTCCCGGCTTCCTCTGTATATCAACCCGCTCAGGCCGGCGTAGCTCAACGGTAGAGCAACTGATTTGTAATCAGTAGGTTGTAGGTTCGATTCCTATCGCCGGCTTGGGCGGGGAGGGGAAAGAGTTTTTTCTTGCCTTCGGCGGGACCGGAAGCGTAAATTGCCCTCTCGGCGCTCCTTCCGGGGCGGCCTTGGGGGAGATAGCGAAGCGGTCAAACGCAGCAGACTGTAAATCTGCCGGCTATGCCTTCGGAGGTTCGAATCCTCCTCTCCCCAAAAATAAATACGCCGGCGGGCGTAGTTCAATGGTAGAACACGAGCCTTCCAAGCT
>CAZIEA010000259.1:2214-2816 GCA_964538495.1 uncultured bacterium
CCGCTCCAGGATTCCTCCTTATCGGTGAAAAGCAGGCTTTTCACCGGGAAGACGGGGGACGATGGACGGAAGCCCGAGTGACGGGGAGACAAGGAGCCATTTCCGCGGTATCGGACCCTGCGGGTGTAGCTCAATGGCAGAGCGCCAGCCTTCCAAGCTGGTTACGTGGGTTCGATTCCCATCGCCCGCTCGTGTCCGGCGGAGTGAAACCGCCGAAAAAACCGCTTGACCACGGCCCGTCCCGGAGGCGGGCAAGGTGTGGGAGGTTGAAAAAGTTCATATTATTGTTGACGGCTTGGGACATTCTGATAAGATGTCCCAATTGTTTTTTGCCGGGGTCCGCCCGCCCAAAGCGCCCTTGTAGCTCAGTTGGTAGAGCGCGTCCTTGGTAAGGACGAGGTCAGCGGTTCAATCCCGCTCAAGGGCTTGACGCCCGTCGGGATGCCGGGGGTGAAGTCGCGAAAAGGAGGATTCGGAAATGGCCAAGGAAAAATTCGAGAGGACAAAGCCGCACGTCAACGTGGGGACGATCGGGCACGTGGATCATGGGAAGACGACGCTGACGGCGGCGATCACGCGGGTGATGTCGACGAAGGGGCTGG
>CAZIEA010000260.1:0-219 GCA_964538495.1 uncultured bacterium
GCGGGCATGCTCCCGGCTTTTTCGGGCGGCACCCGCTTCGCCGTCTTCGGATCCGACCGGGAGGCCGCGGCGGATGTTCTCCGGCGGGCCGGGTTCGAGCCGGTGGAAGACGACCCCATGCCCGCGCGCGTGCGCGTCGAGATTACCGTTCCCCCGGCTCTCGCCGACGAGGCGCTGCGGACTTTTCAACGGTGGCTCGCCGACGAACGCGTCGCCCCC
>CAZIEA010000260.1:274-639 GCA_964538495.1 uncultured bacterium
TGGTCTGCGAGGCCGCGACGGACACCGGCGCTTCCGGGACCCGGTTTTCCCTCGTCCTCGGGCGCAAGGCGCGCCTGGGCGGTTGGTTCGCGCTCATGCGCCTTCCCCGCGGCTGCGTCCCGGGTCCCGTCGTGGTGACCGCGCTCGAGCCGGCCGCCGCGGCCCTACCGCCGCGCTCGGGGCCATCTCTTTATTCGTGCGGCTCGTTGAGGTAATATCCCCTCACCGTGGAATCCGTGCTCCAGCGCCGGCGTCGGTTAGGATTCCCGGAACGACCCGGAAATAAACTGACCGTGAGGAAAGCCGCTTATTGTCTCGCCCTCCTGGCCGCCGTCGCCGCCGGCTGCGGCGGCCCCGCCCCCACC
>CAZIEA010000260.1:649-2816 GCA_964538495.1 uncultured bacterium
GGGTGGAACGTCGTCCTCATCACCGTCGACACCCTCCGGGCCGACCATCTTTCCTGTTACGGCTACTCCCGCCCGACCTCCCCGTTCCTGGACGACCTCGCTTCCCGGGGGACCATCTTCCGCCGGGCCTGGTCCACCTCGTCCTGGACGCCGCCCGCGATGGCCTCGATCTTCACCTCGCTCCATCCCCGCAGCCACGGCGTCAACCGAGGACACATGGACTCCGCTTCGGGAAAGGTCCTGGGACAGGAAATGCTCCTTCCGGAATTCCCCGTGCTGGCCGCGCATCTGGAGAAGAACGGCTACACAACGTTCGGGATTTCCGCCAACCTGCACATGACGCCCGCCAACGGCTTCGCCCGCGGCTTTAAGCGCTTCGCCAGCCTCGGTTTCGCCCAGGCCCCGGCGGTGAACAAGGCCTTCGCGGAGATGCTCCCGGAGATCCGGGAATCGGAGTCTTATTTCCTCTGGGTCCACTACTTCGATCCCCACGATCCCTATTTCGCCCGTTCTCCCTGGATCAGGAAGTACAACCCGAACAAGGCTTCTTACGGCCGCTACGCCGGTAAAACCATGCCGGTGCTCCGGGAGATGCTCTCCCGGATCGAATCCGACCCCGCGGCCTTGCCGGCGCTGCGCGATCTCTACGACGGCGAGATCAACTACACCGACGACCATATCCGCGCCCTGGTGGAGGCTCTGCCCGACCCGGAGCGGACGTTGATCGTCATCACCTCCGATCACGGGGAGGAATTCTCCGAGCGCGGCGGGCTCGGCCACGGCAGCTCTCTCCATGAGGAGCAGATCCGGGTGCCGCTTATTCTGGTTTTGCCCGGCGGCCCGCCGCGGTCCGCCCTCGTCGCGCAGCCCGTGTCCGTCGTGGACGTCTTTCCCACCGTTTGCGCGGCCGCGGGGATAGCGCCGCCCCCGGGTCTCCAGGGCGAATCCCTGCTGGCGCTGACGGCCGGAGGCTCCCCGGACCCGGAACGCGCCGTTTTTGCCGAGCTTAACCGGGCCCGGGCCGATCACCGGCAGGAGGCCGTCCGGCAGGGGAAGTGGAAGTTCGTGCGCCGCGGCGGGGCAGGGGACCGCAGGGCGCTTTACGACTTGGAGCGGGATCCGGGGGAGGAACATGACCTCGTCCTGGCGGAACCGGCTCGGGCCGAGCGCCTGGAAGTCGGCCTGGAGAAATGGCTTGCCGCCCATAGACCGTTTCAAGCCCCGGAGGCGGCCCAAACCCCGGACGAGAAAGAACTCCGGGAATTGCGCTCGCTCGGTTATCTCAACTGAACCTTCCGGAGCCCGGCGGGGATGGCGACATTCGCCTGGAAAAGAAAATATCTCGCCGCCCTGATCGCGGCGGCGGCGATTCTTCCTTATCTTAACAGCCTGGAAGGGGACTTCGTCTGGGACGACCGGACCCTCATCCTCCAGGACCACGCGATCCAGAACCCGCGCTACCTGCCCCGGTTCTTTCTCCGCGACTACTTCGAGCACGCCGACGAGGAAATCAAGTACGGTTACTACCGCCCGCTTGTCAGCCTCTCCCTGATGGCCGATTTTGTCCTCTGGGGCGACCGGCCTTTCGGCTACCACCTTGCCAACCTCGTTCTTCACGGGCTGATCTCGGTCCTGGTTTTCCTGCTGCTCTCCCGCGTCTTCCGGGGGAGGGGAGGGATCGCCTTCGTTTCGGCCCTGATCTTTGCCGTCCACCCGATCCACACCGAGTCCGTGGCCTGGATCTCGGGCCGGACCGACCTGATCGCCACGCTTTTCATGATCTTGAGCCTGCTCGCGCTGGGGGCGGCCCCGCGGCGGCGGGAAGGGCTCTCGCTCTCGCTGCTGTTCTTCCTGCTCGCGCTCTTTGCCAAGGAGTCCTCCTTGATCCTGCCGCTGCTGGCGGCCGCCTACCTGGCGGCTTTCGAGCCCCGCTGGGCCCGCCCGCGGATCCGGAAGCTGGGGCTTCTCTACGGGCTCGGCGTTGCCGCCTACCTGGCGGTGCGTTTCGGAATCGCCGACGTGAAGGCCGGTTCCGTCGCGGTCCTGACGTTGCCGGAGACGGTCTTCTCTTCATTTTCCACCCTCTTTCTCTACCTGAGGAAGATGGTCTTCCCGGCGGGATTGAGCGCCTACATTACCAACCCGGTGGCGGGATCCCTGCTGGACC
>CAZIEA010000261.1:0-2784 GCA_964538495.1 uncultured bacterium
CCGGTCACCGGGCTGACGGGGCGGGTTTTTTATCCCCTGGCGGTTCTGCTCCTGAGTTGGCCGGTGCTGAAACTGGCCGGGCTCGTTCTGGCTTTTCCCGAGCGTTTCGGCCTTTACCGCGCGGCTTGGCTGGTTTTTTGGGGAGCATTGTTATTCCTCAATCTTCTGGAAGCCGTCTGCCTGATCGGCTACGCGTCCCGGGGTAAGTCCTTCCCCGTCCCCGGACTTCTGCGCAACATCATCCGGGTTCTGGTTCTGCTCGGGGTTGTCTTCTGGGTGCTGCGGATGGTCCTCAAAGTGGATATCTCGCCGCTGCTGGCCTCCACGGCCTTGCTCACCGCCGTGATCGGGTTCGCTCTCCAGGGGGTTCTGGGCAACCTTCTGGCCGGGATGTCCATTCACCTGACCAGGACGGCGGTCCCGGGCGACTGGGTCTCGATCGGGGGCAGCGAGGGCAAAGTGGTGGAGACCAACTGGCGGGAAACCCGGCTCCGCACCACCGGGGGCCACACCATCCTGATTCCCAACTCCGAGGTGGCCTCGTCCCAGGTCCGCAACCTTTCCATTCCCACCTCCCTGCGCCGGCACGAGGTCAATGTCGGGGCCAGCTACTCCGACGCGCCTGGGGAGGTGATCGGCGCCCTGATCAAGGCCGCCCGGGCGGTCCCGGAAGTTTTGAACAAGCCCGTCCCGGCGGCCTTTGTCACCGCGTTCCAGGATTACGGGATCAACTATGTCCTGCGTTTCTGGACCAACCGCTACCAGGACCGGGTCCCGATCGACGGGGATGTCTCGCGGATGATCTGGTACGAGTTCAAGCGCAACGGGATCGAAATTCCCTTCCCGATGTCCGACCAGCTCCTGAACGATTTCATGGCCGTGGTTTACCGGCAACGCCGTCTTCCCCCGGACGACGGGGAACTCGATTTGCGCTCCCGCCAGATTCTCCAGAGCGACCTCTCCCGCAAGTTCCTGGCGGATTCCTTCGGGAAACCGCTCCTGGGGGAAAAGGAGGCGGCCCTGTTGGCCCCGCTGCTCAAGCGCGAACGCTTCACCGCCGGGGAAACGCTTTTCCGGCAGGGCGATCCCGGGGGCTGGTGTCTGATCCTGGTGTCCGGGATTCTTCAGGGGCGGATCGACCCCGGTTCGGGCAAGCCCCCGCGCGAGTTCGAGATTGCCCCCGGCGCCCTGGTCGGGGAGATCAGCCTGATCACCGGCCTGGCCCGCACTGCCTCTGTTTCCTCCCCCGGAGAAGCGGAGATCCTGCGTTTCGGGGAAGAAGCTTTCCGGCTGCTCCTGCAGCTGGACGAAAAGTACTCCGAGATTCTCTTTCGCCTGGCCGAGGCCCGGCAGGCCGAGAACCTGGCCCTGGCCGCCGAGATCCCGGAAGTTTCCGACAGCGACGTCAAGGCTGCCTTCCGGCGGGAAAACATCTTCAAGCGCTTCTCGCGCCTGCTCAACCGCGGTGTCCTCTGACCCGCCCGCTACAGTTCACATGTAGGCATGTTTTGGCATAGAGCAGAGGGCATAGAGTCACCAGATAATCGTACTCGTACTCGGTGTGGGGTCTGGGGTTTGACGCCCAGCCTAATGTCCCCTCTGCGCTCTCTGCGATGGAATCGGGCGCTTTATAAGGTCACGGGGCGGCGGGAGAGGGCGAAGGAGTCGGGGAGGGGGAAGGGGAAGGGGAAGGCGCCGGAGTGGGCTGCGGCCCGCCCCAGATCTGGTTGAGCAGCGCCCCCAGGCGGATCCCCGCCTTGAAAATCTGGCGGCCGGCGACCGGTTCCGCCCCCCAGACGTAATCTCCGGAAAGTTCCGGGGGCCTCCCCGGCGACCGGGCCGCGGCTTTGCGGTAAACGGGATAAACATAGTCGCGGGCGAGCAGGTGCGATTCCAGCATCCACTGGTAAGGCGTGCCCCGGGCCAGGGCCGCCCGCCCCCTCGGGGTGCTCTGGTTCCAAAGTTCCTGGGCCGCGCGCAGCGGCGGTTGGTCCCGCAGCGGGCTCACCCGGCTGTCCCAGATCGCGTGCAGGTTGGTGGGGAGCCCCTCGAAAAGAACCGCCACGAGATTGCCCCCCCGATCCTCGCCAGAGCCGCAGTGCATGGGCTGGTGCAGGTCTCCGGCCAGGTGGACCACGAACTTCAGGGCCTCCACCCGTCTTTTCCGATCCCCCGAGAGGTCCTGGAGGAGAGCCAGGTTGTTGGCGATCGCCGAGACGATATTTCCCCCGCGCGCCGAGTAGACGTTGAAATCGGGCTCGGACTCTTCCAGGGGGAAGTTGATGTAATGCCAGGGGGCGGTTTGGCGGCGCTGGGGGCGGACTCGGTCGGCCCAGCTGGAGATCCCGCTCAGGGTCCCCTTGGCCCCGAGCAGGTAATCGACCTGCTTGCGGGCGGAAGGGGTGAGATACATTTCGGCGATCTCGCCGATGACCTCGTGCTCCCAGGTCCCCCAGGCCCCCAGAAACGAGGGGAAGAGCAGGAGCCCGAGCCCCAGGGCTAAAAACGCCCGTCCGGTCCGGGAGGGGAAGAAAAAACTTCGTTGTCTTGGGCGTGATTCCAAATTCACTCTATAGTATAAAAGAACTCGCCAGGAATAAGGAAGGGGGAAAATAGGCTGAAGACTGAAGGCTGAAGGGCCTGCCGCCTCATTCACATGTAGACATGTAGGGCATGTAGGAAACCTGCTTTTCTCACGCCAAGACGCCAAGACGCCAAGACGCAAAATTCGGGTTTGTTTATTAGCCCTATGCTCTATGCCCTATGCTCTATGCTGAAACATCC
>CAZIEA010000262.1:0-2767 GCA_964538495.1 uncultured bacterium
CCACCAGGCGGGCGAGATTGTCCCCCTCGCCGACGATGGGGGCATGGGCATCCATGGCCATGGCGGCGGTCCATTCGGCGATGATGTCCTCTTCGGTGACGTCCCGCCCGATCTCGCCCGCCTTCCGGACGGCCAGCTTGACCAGGGGGGGGCCGAGCAACTGGACGATCAGGGTGGTGGCGGTCACGGCCGACACCACCAGGTCCCCCAGGTTGATCCCGGAGGCGACCGGGATTCCGGACAGGTGCTCGCCGGCCATGATCGAGAGCCCGACGGCCACCCCTCCCTGGGCGAAGAGGCCCATTCCGCAGTAATCCCGAACCGGCGCCGGAGCGCGGCTGAGGCGGGCGCCTATTCGGGCCCCGAACATTTTGCCCAGGCTGCGGGCAATCACGTAAACGGCCACGACGGCCCAGAACCACCCGGGCATGCTCGCGATCGCCAGGCGAGCTCCCACCAGGACGAAGAAAATCACATAGATGGGCTTGGCCAGGACGCGGATCAGGGAGAAAAGCTCCGCGCTCCGGCGCGGGGCCAGGTTGACCAGGGTCAAACCCAGCGCCATGGCGGCCAGGATGACGTCCATCCCGGCGGCAGCGGCCGTCCCGATCGCCATCAGCAGCACCGCCAGGGCCAGCACCAGCGTCTGTTCCTTGCGGCGGAGCCAGCGCAGGAGAAAGTTGAGCAGAAACCCGAGCGCGGCGCCCAGCCCGACCGCCCCGAAGAGCTCGAGGCCGATTTTGCCCGCGGCGGCCGAAAGCGACTTCGACTGGCCCACCAGGACCGCGGCCGTGGTGGTCCCGAAACCGTAAAGGGTCATGGCCAGGGCGTCGTCCAGAGCTACGATCGCCACCAGGGCGGCGGTGAGGACCCCCCGGGTGCGGTACTCCCAGAGCACGTCCATGGTCGAGGCCGGGTCGGTGGCCGAGGCGATAGCCCCGAAAACGATCCCCGTGGCCAGGGCCGTAACGGGATTGCCCAGGAAATGCCAGCAGATCAGGGTGACCGGGATGCCGACCAGGAAAAAGGCGCCCAGGCCTTCCCCGATCAGGATGGCGGCGTATTGCCGCCCGTAACGGCGCAGGTTCTCCCAGCGCAGCTCCCCTCCGACCAGGAACCCGATCAGGCCGAGGGCGAAGAGGTTAAAAGCCCGCAGGGAGGTTATGGTCCGCTCGTTGATCAGCCCAAATCCCGTCCTTCCCAGCAGGACCCCGATCAGGATGTAGCCCACCACCTGGGGGATCTTGGCGGCCTGGAAGAGCCGGGCCCCCAGGACTCCCCCGAAAGCGCCGATCCCCAGCAGGATCAGGATGTCGAGTTCGAAAATGCTCAATTCGCCTCGTCCCGGGTCATGACGGCAAAGACCGTCTCCGGGGTTTTCGCCGCCAGGATCTCTTCCCGGGTTTCCTTCTCCCGGAGCCGGCTGCCCAGAGCGGAGAGGGTCTGCAGGTAGGAAGCGTGCCGGCCTTTTTCGGCGGCGATCATGCAGATGATGCGGACCGGGAGGGAGTCCAGGGAAGTGTAATCGGGCAGGGGCCGGGCGTTGACGGCCATGGCCATGGTCAGGCTCGAGACGGTCTCCAGGCGGGCGTGGGGGACACCGACGCCGCACCCGATCCCGGTGCTCATGAGTTCCTCGCGCGAGAAGATGGCCGCCCGGAGATCGTCGCGGCTGCGGATCCCGGGGGATCCCGCCATGGCCCCGATCAGGCTTTCCAGGGCCGCCGCCTTGTCGCCGGCGTCGGTGAGGATGATCCGCTCCGGGCGGAGGATTTCCGAGATCCGGACCGGGTAAGGGGGATGCTGGATGGGCTTGCGCCCGAGCCTGTCATCCACCCAGCGCTCGACTTCGGCGCGCTTGAAGCGCCAGGAAGAACCCAGTTTTCCCGCGGGGATCTCGCCTTTCTGGGCCCATTCGTACACGGTCCTCTCCGAGACCCGCAGCAGCCGGGCGACCTCCTCGATGGTCATGATCTCCGTTTCTTTCATCATTTTCTCCACTAATTCACAAGATACCGCAAGGGTTGCGAAAATTTCCGGCATTTCCGGAAAGATGTCCACAGATTTCACAGATTAACCGCGAATCTCGCGAATCCCCGCAAATTTTTCCCTCGTACTCGAAACCGCCGCGCTATTCACATGTAGACATGTAGGACATGTAGAAAACCTGCTTTTTCACGCAAAGACGCAAAGACGCCAAGAAACAATCTGTCCACAGATTTCACAGATTTTTACCTTCATGTTCTTCATGCCCTTCATGGTGAGAAAAACAGGCTGAAGGCTGAAGACTGAAGGCTGAAGGGACTGCTGCCTTATTCACATGTAGACATGTAGGACATGTAGAGGGGCAAATTCGAAATCAGAAACTCGAAATTCGAAACCGCAAAACTCAAGAGGTGAGTTTGGGAAATTCGAATTTTGGATTTGTCTCGAATTTTGTCATTTGAAGCTTGTCCTCTGCGAAGCGGAGGATTTCGAATTTTGATTCTGACTCCTGACTCCTGACTCCTGAATCCTGTTTCCTGTATCCCGGGTTCCGACGGATCACTGATCACGGATTACGGATTACGGGTTTTCCTGAACCCTGAGCCCTTGATCCTTATCCCGCGGACCAAAATCGGGTAAACTCCGAACCTATGAGGGTACTTGTCGCCAACCCCCCCGCCGAGACCGTCCGGGACGGCTGGAGCCGGATCCTGGTCCGGGCGGGGACGCGCTGGCCTTTTGCCTACTTTCAGCGCTCCCGCCGACGGGGTCTTTACTACGC
>CAZIEA010000263.1:0-2767 GCA_964538495.1 uncultured bacterium
GGAGGGGGCGGTTCGACTTGCTCCGGCGCTCCCGCCGCCGGGGCCGACACCAGCTCCACGGAGGTGACCCCGGCATCCTGGAAATCGTTTCCGGGCAAACGGGTAAAGATCCAGACCCCGAGCAGTGCCAGGATATGGGCGGGGAGCACGAAAACCAATCCGATTCGGAGAAAACCCCGTTTCTTCATCTGGACCCGGACTTTACCGATTGAACCGCTAATCTCGCGAATCTACGTTAACGTTAACTAAGATTACGCAGATTACCGCGGATTTTTTTCTACAGATTTCACAGATTTTACCTTCATGTTTCTTCATGCTCTTCATGGTGAGAAAAACAGGCTGAAGGCTGAAGACTGAAGGCTGAAGGAACTACCGCGCGTTTCACATGTAGACATGTAGGGCAGGTAGAACGACAAATCCGAAATTCGAATGACGAAACTCGAAACCGCGAATCCACGCCAATCCAAGTGACGGATTACTGGTTTTCCTGAATCCTGACTCCTGTTTCCTGTATCCTGGTTTGGGCCGGATTACGGATCACTGATTACGGATTACTGGTTTTCCTGACTCCTGAAACCTGATTCCTGTTTCCTGGTTTCCGACGGATCACCGGGCTCACGGCCCCGGAAGAGGAGATCAAAGCTTCCCGGCCGGGACGGTGGCGATCCCGATCCGGTTGATCCCGCCCTCCTTGATCCCGTCCAGGACCTTGACGATGGTTCCATAGTCGAGTTTTTCGTCGGCCCGCAGGGTGACCGGAGCCTCCGGGTTGACGGCGCTGATCTGGAGGAGCCGTCCGCGCAGTTCGTCCAGGGTGACCCGCTGGTTGTCCAGGTAGATCCGACCCGGGGGAGCGACGGTCACGGTCAAATTATCCTCGGTGGGCCGGATCAGGGAGGGGGAGGAACCGGGGAGCTTGACGTCGATCCCGTGTTCCATGATCGGGGCGACCAGCATGAAGATGATCAGGAGCACCAACATCACGTCGATGAGGTTCAAGACATTGATTTCGGCGAGGATGTCGGCGCGGGCCGGACGGCGGCGGATCATTCGGCTTCTCCTTCCTCCGCCCGTCCGTCCAGGAGCGGGTAGGTTTCCTCGGCCTTTTGGGAGAAGTCGTCGGCGAAGCGGTAGAGTTTTCCCGCCTCGCGCTCGGTCAGCTTGGTGATGATGTTGTAGCCGATCAGGGCGGGGATGGCCACCAGGAGCCCGGCCACCGTGGTCAGGAGTGCCCCGGCAATTCCGGGGGCGACCGCCCCGATGGTGGCGGCCCGGGATTCCCCCATGGCCATGAAGGCGATCAAAACGCCGTAGACCGTCCCGAAAATTCCCAGCATCGGCCCGGTGGCGGCGAAGATGGCCAGGATCACCATCCAATCCTTGAGCTCGTCCTCGGCCAGCTCGATCGCGCCGGTGAGGGCGTGTTCCACCTTCTCCAGGGCGCGCCGGGTCAGGCGCCCGGGAGCGGGGGAGGCCGCGAGTTGCTTGCGCAACTCCTCCAGGCCTTCCCGGTAGATCCGGGCGGCCGGGTTGACGTCTTCGCCGGGGGGAACCGTGATCGCGAAAGGGTCGCGCCCGGAGCGCCGGAAGCGGAGGATGAAATCCCGGGCGCCGGCTTTGACCCGGCGCAATTCCGAGGCCTTGTAGAACATCAGCGACCAGGAGATCACCGAGCAGAAACCCAGGATGATCACGATCGCCTGGCCGATCGCATCGGAGGTGGCAAAAGCTTCCCAGAGCAAGGGTCCTTCCTTTCCCGGTCTTAGAGCCCGGGCCGGTTGCCGGCCGCCGCGCCGGAGGCTTTTTCGGAGTCGGCGGAGCCGTTAGTTTCGTTGAAAAACAAAAAGGATTTTACCCGGGAAAATCATAACCGGACCGGGCCGGTTTTTCCAGGGGAAAGCCCCCGGCCGCCCCGGTCCCGCCGGCGGCGCGGCGGGGGAAATATTTTTACTTTTATTCCCTGGGTGATAAAATCGTCTTCGGGAAGTTTATTCCGGCCGATATTGTCAACCTAATCAGGAGGCGAAAAATGAAAGCCGCCCTCGGGTTGTTTCTGGTTGCGTTCCTTTGGCCGGCGGTTCCGGCCCGGGCCCAGGATATGAACCTGAAGTGGTCGCAAGAGCCTTTTGATGGGCTGGGGGCGATGAACATCTACTCCTATGAGTATGGGGAAGAAAATATCGTGCTGGCCGACGACTGGCAGTGCACCTCCCCCCGCCCCGTCACCCGCATCCGCTGGTGGGGTTCTTATCCCGACTGGATGGAGGAGATCCCCGAGGGCCCGGTCCCGTTTCCGCCGGTCCGGCCCGTCGCCTTCATCCTGAGCTGGCACGAGTATACCCACCCGGAAGGGGGGCACAGCCAGCCCGCCGCGCTCATCCGCGAAGAGTTCTGCGAAACTTTTTCCGAATTGTACTGGGGCGCGGACCCGCGCTGGGATAAGCCGGGCTATTACGAACACGAGTTCGTCTACGAACAAGTCTTGAGCGAGCCCTGGGTTCAGACCGAGGGCTATTATTACTTCCTTAACATCAAGGCGGTTTTCCCGCTCGAACCCGAGCCTTACTATTTCTGGGGCTGGAAAAACACCCACCCGGCTCATCACTGGAACGACGACGCCGTCCGCGGCACCGACGGGGTTTACTGGGAAGAGTTGTTCTATCCGCCCGGGCACCCCGAGTCGCCGCTCTCGATTGACATGGCCTTCGAGCTTTATGTCGCACCGGCCACCCCGACCCCTGCGCCCAGCCCGACCATCCCCCACGAG
>CAZIEA010000264.1:0-2763 GCA_964538495.1 uncultured bacterium
GTTCACCGCCTCCACCGTTCCGGCGGCGGAAGCCTCGCGGCAGATCGCGACGACGTCATTGGCGCTCAGGCCCATGATCGCGGCCATTCCGGCTCCGGTGATTTTGGCGGTGGTCTCGGCCATGATCTGCCCGCGCTTTCGCACCAGGCGCACCGCCTCGGCGAAGCTCAAGGCCCCCGCGGATGCCAGGGCCGAGTACTCGCCCAGGCTGTGGCCGGCGGTCATCTCGGGAACAACGCCCTTTTGGCGAAGGAGGGCGTCGGCGATCAGGCTCACCGTGAGGACGGCGGGCTGGGTATTATAGGTCTGCTTGAGATCCTCTTCCGGGCCGTTGAAACAGAGCCCGCTCAGGGAGAATCCGAGCGCCTCGTCGGCGGCTTGAAAAAGCCTCTTTCCGGCCTCGGTTTCGGCCGCGGCCTTGCCCATCCCCACGTACTGCGAGCCCTGTCCCGGGAAGATGAAAGCTATCTTGCTCATTTATTTTCTCCTTGGGATTGCCGGTGATTTTTCCCGGCCCTGTTCCCGCTCCCTCTCCAGGATACGGATGGCGTTGATGGCGGTCTCAATCGCCTTCTCCGGGCCGTGCCCGTGCACGACCGGCTCCCCGGCCCAGGTGCGGCCGATTATGGCCAGGATGGAGCCGACCCGGACCCGGCGCAGGGTGCCGATCACGAAGAGGGCCGACTCCTCCATCGAGGTGGCGATGACGTTGGCCCGCATCCAGGTCTTCCAGCGCATCTTGTTGAGTTCCTGGTGGGCGGCAAAGCCCTCTTCCTCGGAGTAAAAGGAATCCTTGCAGTGGGTGATCCCCAGATGGTGGGGGTAGCCGAGCTGTTTGGCCGAGCGCTCCAGGGCCGAGACGATTTCGGGATGGGCCACGGCCGGGAACTCGATGGGGACGTACTGGCGGGTAGTCCCTTCTTCCCGGATCGCCCCGATCGCGATGGCCAGGTCCCCCAGGTCCACTTCCTTCTGGAGCGACCCGGCGGTTCCCACCCGGATAAAGGTGTCGGCTCCCACCTTGATCAGCTCTTCTATGGCGATGGCGGCGGAAGGGCAGCCGATCCCGGTCGAGGTGACCGAGACCTGAATCCCGTCCAACGTCCCGGTGAAGGTCCGGAACTCCCGGTTGCAGGCGACTTCGCGGGCGTTGGCGAAATGAGCCGCGATCTTTTCCGACCGCTTGGGATCCCCCGGAAGCAGGACATAGCGTCCGATTTCCCCGGGGCCGACCCCGATGTGATACTGTTTTTCGCTCATTTCCGCCACCTCCGGTTGTTTCCGCGGTTTTCCAAACAATTGTTTAAAAGTATAGCCCAGCGCCCCGGCTATGGGAACCCCGAAACTCCACCAACTGAAACTAAGATTTCGCAGATTACCGACCGCAAAGAATTGAAACTAAGATTACGCAGATTACCGCGGATTATTTCTTTCCACAGATTTCACAGATTTCTCCTTCATGTTTCTTCATGCTCTTCATGGTAAGAAAAGCGGGCTGAGGGCTGAAGACTGAAGGCTGAAGGAACCGCCGCCGCATTCACATGTAGACATGTAGAACTTCTGCTTTTCTCACGCAAAGACGCAAAGACGCAGAAAACCGATTCGTCCACAGATTACACAGATTTCTCCTTCATGTTTCTTCATGCTCTTCATGGTAAGAAAAGCGGGCTGAGGGCTGAAGACTGAAGACTGAAGGAAAGGCCGCTTTATTCACCATGTAGGACATGTAGAACATGTAGGGGGTAACTGTAGGCTGAAGGAGTGGCGGAGAAGTAATCAGAGAAATCAGAGTAAATCAGGTGCAAAAGTTCGCGTCTCCTGATTCCTGACTCTTGTTTCCTGTATCCTGATGTTTTTGGACCCTATGCCCCATGCCCTCTGCTCTATGCCGAGACACGATTACGACCACGACAACGATAGCGAAATAATCTGTGCCAATCTGTGTAATCTGTGGAAAAGACCCGAGGCTAGGGGCGGGAGAGGGCCCGAAGCAGGCTCAGGGCCTGGGGATTACCGGGGAGCCGATAAAGGATGTAGGCCAGTCCCTCCAAGGCGGGAAGGTTCCCGGGGTCGAGCGCCGCCGCCCGACCAAAGGCGTTTCGGGCGGCGGGCAGGTCGTTCTCGGCGGCGGCGATTTCCCCCAGGATCAGCCAGCCCCGGGGGTCGTAATCCCGGTCCCGAAGGTAGCGCCCGATGTACTGCCGGGCTCCGCTCAGGTTCCCGCTGCGCAAGTCCAGGACCGCGAAGTTGACCAGGACGGTGGGATCGTTGGGATTGATCCGGAGGCTGGCCTCGAACTGGGTTCGGGCCGGAGCAAACCGGCCGAGTTCGCCCAGGGCGACCCCGAGGCTGTTGTAATAAAAGGGGTCCCGCGGCATGATCGCGATTGCCCGCTCGAACTCGCCGATCGCCTCCGCCGAGCGTCCCCGCCGGAAGAGCTCGTTGCCCAGGCCGTGGTGGGCTTTGGAACTCGCGGGGGATTTCTTCACCGCGTCGGTGAAGAGGCAATAGTTGTCCTTCCAGACCCGGGAGCGGAAATACGAGCCCGTCCCCAGGGCCAGGACGACGACGAGCCCGGCGATTTTCGCCCGGCGCCCGGATCGGAGCCAGAGCGCCCCGGCCCAGAGGCCGAGCCCGGCCAGCGGCAGGTAGAGAAAGCGTTCGGCTCCCAGGCGGGGGCCGGGGAGGAGGTTGAGGACGGGCAGGAGGGCGAACAGGAACCAGGCCAGCCCGGCCCGGGCCGCCCGGCCCCGGGGGGAGGGG
>CAZIEA010000265.1:0-2758 GCA_964538495.1 uncultured bacterium
ATGGGTCCTATGGAGGGCCCCGGCGTTCGCTTCAGCGCCGGGCCGCGCGGGCGCGGAACAGGTTCTCGGTGAACCCCCCGTTCATGAGAAAGTCCTTTTCCAGGAAGGCGAGCTGGCGGTCGAGCAGGTAGCCCGCCTGGAAAACCAGGCAAATCATGGTGTTGGCCGCGCACTCCGGGGAAGCCTGGACGAGCTTTTCGTAACTCTGGAAGGAATCGGCCTGGTAGATCAGGGAGCGGATCTTCCAGACCCGGATGTCGTCCTTGGCCCAGACCGCCAGAGCGCGCTGGCGCAGGAAGTCCAAGTAGTCCTCCAGGAGTTCCGACAGGCTCCCGCGCGCCACCCCCAGCAGCTTCAGCTCGCTCCGGCGCGAGGTCCCGGCCACGCGGCTGCCCTCGGCGATGTTCTGCTTGCCGGAGCGCGCGGCCTGGACCATCTGGTCGAAGGTGCGCGAGTTTCGGGGGATGTAGAGCCTGCAAAAGCAGGCGGTGCCGTCGTAGATGATGGCGGCGGCCCGGAAGGACTTGAGTTTCCGGTAGCCTCCGTGCGGCCTGATCACCCGGGGAGTTTGGTTCATGGGCGCTCCTCCTTTTGCGGTTCCACATATAGAGTCGCGCGGGGAGGGATTTTCTCCCGAAATATTTCGCCCAATAGGACCGATAGGACCCATAAGACCCATTCGACCCAGAGGACCCATAGGAGCGGGACGGGGCCTCCGGCTGGAGGGCCTGCGGCCCTGAATCCGGGCGGGGCCTCCGGCCTGCGCGTCCCCAGTGGGCCTCCGGCCTGCGCGTCCCCAGTGGGCCTCCAGCCTGCGCGTTCCTGGTGGGCCTCCGGCCTGCGCGTTCCTGGTGGGCCTCCGGCCTGTGCGCCTGGGCGGGCCTCCGGCCCTGCGTTTGGGGAGGCGGGGGTTTGGGCGCGCGCCCGGTAGGGGCCTGCGGCCTTGCGCCGGGGGCCTGCCGCCGGGAGCCTTTTTCCCGGGCGGGGCCTGGTCTTATGGGTCGGATGGGTCCTCTGGGTCGAATGGGTCCTATGGAGGGCCCCGGCGTTCGCTTCAGCGCCGGGCCGCGCGGGCGCGCTGGGCGGCGGCTTCGGCTTCATCGGTCCGGCCCAGGCGCCGGTAAAGCCCCTCCAGCTCCTGCCAGGCGGCCGGGTAGAGGGGCCGGAGGCGGACCGCGCGCCGCAGGGCCTTCTCCGCCTCCTCGTCCCGTCCGGCTCGGAGCAGGGCCCGGCCCAGGTTATAATAGGCTTCGGGGGTGGCCGGGTAGCGGACGACCGCCTCTTCCAGGAGAGCGATCGCCTCCTCGATTCGGCCCGCTTCCCCCAGGGCCCGGCCCAGGTTGCTCAAGATTTCCGGGTTTTCCGGGGCGAGTTCCCGCGCCCGCCCGTAGGCTTCGGCCGCTGCCGCGAACTTCCCTTCCCGGGCCAGCTCGTTGCCCAGGTTGTTCCAGGCTTGCGGGTGGTCCGGCTTGAGGGCTAGGGCCTGGCGATAGGCGTCCCCGGCCCGCGGGTCGAGGCGTCCCGAGAGTTCCCGCCCCAGGTTGTAGCGGGCCCGCCAGGAGAGGGGGCGCTGGGCGGCAGTCAGTTCCCAGAGTTTCACCGGGTCCAGATAAAGGCGATTGCGGGCGCGGGCGGCGAGGGCCTCGCCCCCGGCCAGCAGCGCCACCAGGATCCAGAAGGCGGCCGGGCCTTTTTTCCGTCCCCAAAGTTTTTCCAGGGCCGCCCAGGCCGCCAGGGCCGCGCCCGTGGCGGGCGCGGCCAGGGGGAGATAAGTCCGGTGCTCGAAGGCCGGATCCTCCAGGGGGAGGAAACTCGAGGTGGGCAGGAGCAGGAGGAAGAACCAGATTCCCAGGAAGGATAGCGGCTTTCGCCGGAGCGAGCCCGCCACGGTCAGTCCCAGCAGAATCCCCAGGGGGAGGGCGGGCAGGAACCAGCCCCAAAAGACTGCCGGGGGCGTCCAGAGGTAGTCGAAACAGAGCCCGGCGGGGAAAAGGATCAGGCGCAGGTAGCGCAGGACCACCCCGGGTTGGGCGGAAGCATATTCGAACGGGCCCCAGCTTACGATGTCGGGGTATTGGGTGTTGAGCAGGAGCGCCCCCTGGATTCCCCAGCAGGCGGCCAGGGCGAGGTAGTAGCGTTTTCGCCCCCGGAAAAACCCGCTCCCCCCCGGGGGGAAGAAGGCCTGGTCGTAGAGATAGACCAGGACCGGGGCGGTGACCGCCGTCGCCTTGGTCAGCATCCCCAGGGCGCAGGCCGTGACCGAGGCCACCGCCCAGAATTTTGGATTTCCGCCCTGCCGGGAGCGGGCGAAGCCGTAAAGGGTGAGAAGATAAAAGAGACCGGAAAGAATTTCCGAACGCTGGGAGATATAGGTAACGCTCGCGGTCTGGAGAGGGTGGAGGGCCCAAAGAAGGGTGGCGGCAAAAGACGCCGCCCCGGCTCGTTCCCGCCAGGTTTCCGGGATAACCGGGGAGTTCAACGTCCTCCGGATCAGCCCGAAAAGGGCCAAAGCCGCCCCGGCATGGAGCAGGATGTTAAGGAGCCGGTAGCCGGCGGGGTCGTAGCCCCCGAGAGCCCGGTTCAGGGCCAGGGTCAGGTTGAAGAGGGGTCGGTCCCGGACCGGGAGTTCCCCGGGCGGGAAGAGGGAGGCTCCGGGCGAGGCCAGGGACGGGTTGTCCAGGATGTTGTAGTAGTCGTCGAAGAGGAAAGGCGCCCTCAGCCCGCCCAGGAAGGTCAGCAATACCGCCCCGGCCAGGAC
>CAZIEA010000266.1:0-744 GCA_964538495.1 uncultured bacterium
CTGTTATCGCTGCGACACCGTGATCGAGCCCAGGCTTTCGGTGCAATGGTTCGTGAAGATGAAGCCGCTGGCGGTTCCGGCGCTCCAGGCCGTTCTCGACGGGCGGGTCCGGTTTTATCCCGAGCGTTGGGTCAAGGTTTACGAGCACTGGATGAACAACATCCGGGACTGGTGCATTTCCCGCCAGCTCTGGTGGGGGCACCGGATTCCGGCCTGGTACCGGGGCGAGGAAACCTTCGTCGGGGACGGTCCGCCGGCGGGGGAGGGCTGGGTCCAGGACGAGGATGTCTTGGACACCTGGTTCTCGAGCTGGCTCTGGCCCTTTTCGACCCTGGGCTGGCCGGAGCAGACCGAGGATCTCGGGTATTTTTATCCCACCAGCACCCTGGTGACCGGGCCCGACATTATTTTCTTCTGGGTGGCCCGGATGCTGATGGCGGGTTGCGAGTTCATGGGGGAAGTCCCCTTCCGGGCGGTCTATTTCACCGGGATCATCCGCGATGTCAAAGGCCGGAAGATGTCCAAGTCCCTGGGCAATTCGCCCGACCCCCTGGACGTGATCGCCGAATACGGGGCCGACGCGTTGCGCTTTACGGTGGCCCGCCTTTCCCCGATCGGGCAGGATGTTTACTATTCCAACGAGATGTGCGAACTCGGGCGCAATTTTGCCAACAAGATCTGGAACGCCTCCCGCTTCGTGATGGCCGCCGTGGGCGGCAATCCCGTCCGGGAGCCGGCGGCGGG
>CAZIEA010000266.1:754-2757 GCA_964538495.1 uncultured bacterium
GGGCCGTTCTCAGCCGCCTGGAGCGGACGGCGGCCGCGGCGGAAGCGGCCCTGGAGAGCTTTCGCTTCAACGAGGCCGCCCTCGAGGTTTACGATTTTTTCTGGCACCATTTCTGCGACCGCTATCTGGAGACGGTCAAGTCCGCTCTCGCCGCCGCCGACGAGGCCGGGGCGGCTCTGATCCGGGGAACCCTCTTGCGGGTCCTGAAGCGGGTCCTGGGGCTTTTGCATCCCTTCATGCCCTTTCTGACCGAGGAGATCTGGGACCGGATCGATCCCGGGCAAATCCTGGCGGTTTCCTCCTGGCCGGCCGCCGAGGAGACTTATCTCGACCCGACCGCCGAAGCCGAGATCGAGTTCCGCTTCTCGGTCCTGACCGCGATGCGCAACCTCAGGGCGGAATACGGGATCGCGCCCGCCCGGAAAGTGGTCTTTTACCTTTGTCCCGAGGACCCGGCTCTGACGGAGCGTCTTCGGACCGATGCGCCCCTGCTGGAAGCTTTACTCCGCTCCGCCGAGGTCCGGGTGGAGCCCGGCTGGAAAGCGGAAGGAGCGGTGCCCTCGGCCCTGGCCGAGGGGTGCCGGATTTATATGCCCTTGCAAGGGATCGTGGATATAGCCTCGGAGCGGGAGCGTTTCGGCAAACTCCTCCGGAAGGCCGCCTCCGACCTTGCCGGGGTGTCCCGCAGGCTGGAGGACCGGGATTTTCTCGACCGGGCCCCTCTCGAGGTCAGGGAAAAAACCCTGGCCCGGAAGGCCGAACTCGAGGCGGAAATCAGGCGGCTCGAATCGATTTTGGCTGGCCTCCCGATCACGGATTAACCTGTTTTAACCGCGAATCTCGCGAATCCACTCGAATCTAAACTGAGATTACGCAGATTACCGCGGATTACTTCCGTCCACAGATTTCACAGATTTTTCTTCATGTTCTTCATGATCTTCATGGTGAGAAAAAGCAGGCTGAAGACTGAAGGAACCGCCGCACCAATTGAACCGCGAATCTCGCGAATCCACTCGAATCTAAACTGAGATTCCGCAGATTACCGCGGATTACTTCCGTCCACAGATTTCACAGATTTTTCTTCATGTTCTTCATGATCTTCATGGTGAGAAAAAGCAGGCTGAAGACTGAAGGAACCGACGCCGCATTCACATGTAGACATGTTTTGGCATAGAGCATAGGGCATAGAGCATAGAGTTACTCGGGTTTCAAGGGCGAATCGGGGTCGGTATCGGTATCGCTATCGGGATCGAGTGCGCTGCATCACGCAATGAACCCTGGAGCAGGGCTGAAGCCCTGCGCTACGATGCCCCAGGCGACGGATTACGGATCACTGATTACGGATTACGGTTTTTGGGTAGCTATGCGCTTTGCCGAGTACGAGTACGATAATCTGTGTAATCTGTGGACAAGAATTAATCTGTGGGAAGAAAAAATGCGGTTTAATTCGTGAAATCTGTGGAAAGCGTCCTGAACCCTGAAACCCGAACCCTGAACCCTTGCAAGAACGCGTACTCACTTTGGATCTGGGCAACAGCACCCTCTGCGGAGTGGTCTGGGAAGGCTCGGCGCCGGCGGGAGAGAAGTGGTCGCTGCCGTGGGGAGGGGCCGGGTTTCAGCGGTTAATGCCTGCGCTGCTGGGCGCTTCCGCCCCGGTGAGCCGGGCGATCCTGGCCTCGGTGGTCCCTTCCCGGGAGGAAGAGGTGCTCCGGGCGGTAAGTCTGGCCCTGGGGATCAGGTGCCGGAGATTGACCTGGCGGACCCGAACGGGAATGGTCCTGGCGGTGCGCCGGCCTTCGCGGGTCGGACCGGACCGGATCGCCAATGCGGTGGCGGCGTCGGCCCGGGGGGGGCGGGTAATCGTGGTGGATATCGGGACCGCTGTCACCTGTGACGAGGTCGGGCCCGGAGGGGTCTTTCTGGGCGGGGCGATCGCTCCCGGTCCCGGGTTGGCCCTCGCGTCCTTGGGCCGGGCCGAGGCGCTTTTGCCCTCGCTCCCGCTG
>CAZIEA010000267.1:0-2691 GCA_964538495.1 uncultured bacterium
GCATAGAGCATAGGGTTCAGGAAATCGAAATTCGAAATCCGAATGACGAAATTCGAATTTCGAATTTTTGCTCTCCTGACTCCTGTTTCCTGTCTCCTGTTTTCTATTTTTCGACGGATCACGGATCACTGATTACGGATTACGGGTTTTCCTGAACCCTGAACCCTGAACCCTGAACCCTGAACTCTGAACCCTGAACCCCTTTCCCCCCTCGGGGCATTAAGTGAAAATTCGCAATTGCCTGGTTAACCTGGGAATACTGGGCGCCAGCCTGGCGGCGCTGCTCCTGGTCCTGGAGGTCGCGCTCAGACTGATCTCCCCTTCGGCCGGAGACCTGGTCGCGCAGGTACCGGTGGACCCCGCAGTCTTCACCCCGGACTCTCCCGACTTGCCGCCCATCGGGAGCTACCACGAATTTTTCGGTTGGATCAACACCCCCGGCGTAACGGGAGAGTACCGGGGGCCGGACGCTCTCCGCTGGCGGGTGGAGATCAATTCCCGGGGTTTCCGGGACCGCGAGCGACCCCGGGAAAAGCCCGCCGGGGTCCGGCGGCTGGTCCTGCTCGGGGACTCTTTTGCCTGGGGTTACGGGCTCTCGGCCCCGGAGCGGCTTTCGGATTTGCTCGAGGCGGCCTTGCCGGGAGCGGAGGCGGTCAACCTCGGGCTTTCCGGCACCAGCACCGACCAGCAGTGCCTGGTCCTGGAGCGCGAGGGCTTGGGCTATTCTCCCGACGGGGCGATCCTGCTCGTGCACGACACCGACATCTGGCACAACGCTCTTCAGGCCAATTACCACTTTGTCCTTTCCGGAGCGGGGTTGGAGCTGCGGGGGGTCCCGGTCCCGCGCGAGGGAGACCCCGGGTCCGGGAAATGGCCGGCGGCGGGAGAGAAGGCGCGAAAGACCGGGCTGAAGAGTTTTCTCGGGAAACACTCCCGGCTTTACCGAATCCTCGCCGACCGGATCAAGCGCCTCTCTCCCCTGCGAAAAGTTCTCCAAGGGGCGGGGGCGGTGGATGGCTCCTACGATTCCGCCTATAACGTGGAGCTGACCCGCCGGATCGTGGCGAGAATGCGCGAGAGCGCAGCGGCGGGGGGGGCGGGCGATTTCCTCGTGATCCTGGTTCCCTCCAAGGCCCGGGCTCTCCGGGAGGAGGGGATTCCGGTCCTGGACCTGGGGGAGGAATTCGTCCAACTCTCCCGGGCCGGGGAGGAGCTTTATTTCCTGAGCGACAACCACTGGAACGCCCGGGCCAACGAGCTTGCCGCCGCCCGGGCGGCGGAAGTTCTCCGGAGGATGGGTTACGGGAAAGGCCCGGGAGCCGGGCAGGAGGGGAGATGATCGGGTTGCTCAAGGACATTATCCTCACCGACCTGGGGATGCGCCTGGGCTGGGACCGGCTTCTGCGCCCGGTCATCCTTCATCTCACGACCACCAACCGCTGCAACATGCGCTGCCAGATGTGCAATATCTGGAAACTGCGCCCGCTCCAGGACCTTCCCGATGCCGCCCTGCGCAATCTGGCCCGTTCGCCCCTGGCCCGGGGCTTGCGGGTGCTGGATGTCACCGGGGGCGAGCCGTTCCTGGTGGACGTGGAGCGGATGATCGAACTCTCCGGCGGCCGGCGCTTCCGGACCATTCTTTTTTCCAGCAACGGCACCCTGACCGAGAAGATCGTGGAGACGGTGGGGCGGCTCCTGAAAACCTACCCGGCCGCGACCCTGGTGGTGGACATTTCCCTGGACGGGCTGGAAGCGCAGCACGACCGGATCCGGGGCGTCCCGGGGACTTTTGCCCGGGCTTCCGCGACCCTGCGGGCGCTTGCGGAAATCGCCCGCGGGAACCACCGCCTCAAGCCCACCGCCAAGTTCACGATCATGCGGGACAATTACCGCGAGCTTCTGCCCGTTTACGAGTTCGCCCGGGGTCTGGGGGCGGAGTTCACCACCAAGCCCGCCAGCGAGTTCGGGTTCACCGACAATATCGGGGACCAGAGCTATGTTTTTACGGCGGAAGAAACCGCCGAAATCGTCGCGGCTCTGGCGCGGATCGTGGACTCCCAGAAAACTTCCCCCCTGCTGCACGACACCTTCATGCACCGGATTTACCGCCAGGCCGAGATCATCTTTCACACCGAGCTGATCGGTTACATGCGCCGGACCTTCATCGAGGGCAGGAAGGTCCAGGCCGGGCGCTGTTATTCCTCCTCCATCTCCATCCTTCTGCACTTCGACGGGAAGGTTTACAACTGCCCGACGCTGCTGAAGCCGATGGGGGACCTGACGGCGCAGCCGCTGGAGGAGATCTGGCGCGGCCAGACCATGCGCCGGATGCGCAAATTCATCGCCTCCGGGAGCTGCTCCTGCTATTCCCAGTGCGACCTGATGCCGGCGCTGGTCCTGGGGCACAAGCGCGAGCTCCTGGCCGGGCTCTTCAGGCGCTACGGCGCCTGAAGGTTGTCGTATCGTCCCTCGCTGCGCTCGGGACTTGCCGTATCGTTCCTCGCTGCGCGCGGAACTTGCAGTATCGTCCCTCGGCTTCGCCTCGGGACTTGTCGTATCGCCGCGCCTCAGGCGCGGCTTGCCAAAGCCGATCTGTCCACAGATTTCACAGATTTTTCCTTCATGTTTCTTCATGTTCTTCATGGTGAGAAAAAAATAATTCTCTGTGGCCTCCGACTTTTCTCTGTGCGC
>CAZIEA010000268.1:0-2664 GCA_964538495.1 uncultured bacterium
CATCGTCGCCATGCAGGAGTTGATCTGGCAGATCAAACCCGACCTGATCATCGAAACCGGTATCGCCCACGGCGGTTCGCTGATCTTCAGCGCCTCCCTGCCCCCCGCCTCGGTGGCCGCCGTCATGGCCTGCCTGGACATCATCGAGGAGGAGCCCGAGCGCCGGGAAAGGCTCTGGGCGATCACCCGGAAGATGAAGGACGGCTTCAGCGACCTCGGATTCGACACCGGACCGAGCGAAACCCCGATCATCCCGCTTTTCATCGGGGACCTGGAGAAAACCTTCACCATGCGCAAACTCCTGCTCGACGCCGGCATCTTCGTCAACCCGGTGGTCCCCCCCGCCGTCCCCCCGGAGCAGACCCTGATCCGGACCAGTTTCATGGCCACCCACACCGACAAGCAGCTCGATTATGCCCTCGAAACTTTCGAGAAAATCGGGCGGCGGCTCGGGATCATCTGACCGGACAGCCCCGGTGATCCCCCCGGGCCTCAGCATCGAACCGGTCCGCGGGCGCGCCGGGCTGCGCCGTTTCCTGAATTTTCCTCCGGAGGTTTACCGGGACGACCCCAACTGGGTCTCCCCCCTGCTCCGGGAGGAGAAGAAAAAACTCACCCCGGGCCGAAACCCTTTCTGGGAACACGCCGAGAGGGAACTCTTCCTGGCCGAGCGGGCCGGGAGGATCGTAGGGCGGATCGCGGCGATTGAGGACCGGCTTTTCAACCAGTACCACCGCTCCCGGACCGGCGCGTTCGGCTTTTTCGAGTGCCGAAACGATCCCGGGGCCGCCGCGGCCTTGCTGGCGGCCGCCGAGAGCTGGCTGCGCGGCCGGCGGCTGGAGGAAATAGTCGGGCCCCTCAACCCCTGCACCAACGACATCTGCGGGCTCCTGGTGGAAGGTTTCGATTCCCCGCCCCGGATCATGATGCCCTACAACCCGCCTTATTACCCGGGATTGCTCGAGGCCGCGGGATACTCCAAGGCCAAGGACCTGCTCGCTTACCGGATCCCGGTCCCGGAAAATCCCGACGTCATGAACCCCCGGCTGGGCCGGCTCCTGGATGCCGTCCGGGACCGGGGCGCTTCCATCCGTTACCTCGACCTGAAACACCTGGACCGGGAGATAAAGCTGGTAAGGGAAATTTATAACACCGCCTGGGCGGAGAACTGGGGTTTCGTGCCCCTGACCGAAGCCGAAGCGGCGCACATGGCCAGGGAACTCAAGCCCCTGGTCGAACCCAAGCTTGCCTTCTTCGCCCTCTACCAGGGAAAAGAAGCCGGCGTCTATATCGTCCTGCCCGACTACAACCAGGTCCTGCGCGGGATGAAGGGGAAGCTGGGGCCCCGCCAGATCCTCCACTTCCTCCGCCACCGCAAGAAAATCGACGCCGTCCGTCTCATGATCGCCGGGATCAAGCCCGAGTTCCAGAAAAAGGGCCTCGACGTCCTGCTCTACCACCAGTCGGCCAAAAACACCCGGGAACTCGGTTACCTGGATTCCGAGATCTCCTGGCTCCTGGAGGACAACACTCTGGTGATCCGGGCCACCGAGGCGATGGGGGGAACCCTAACCAAGCGCTACCGCATCTTCAGCAAACAACTGGCCCCCTGAACCGCAAGAATACCGATCTGTCCACAGATTACACAGATTAAAACTTCATGCTCTTCATGGTGAGAAAAAGCAGGCTGAAGACTGAAGGCTGAAGGAACCGCCGCCGCATTCACATGTAGACATGTAGGGCATGTAGAAAAGCTGACTGAAGACTGAAGGCTGAAGGAACTGCCGCCGCATTCACATGTAGAACATATAGAGGGAGGAGGGAGATGAAAATAAAAGCAATGATCGCGGCCGCGGCGCTGGGGCTGCTGGCGGGCCTCCTCCAGCCGGCCGCCGCCCAGGAACGGGGCGACCAGGGGGATAAGGGCTATATCCAGCTTTCCCTCTTCCCGCCCGTGCAACTGGTGGACAAAAACCGCCCGGTCGAGGGCTTCCGCCTCGGAATTCTTCCCGTCAACTCGGAGATGACGGGGCTGGATATCGGGATCGTCACCTGGACATCCGGGGACCTGACCGCCCTCCAAGCCGGGCTGGTCAATGTCGTAGGCGGAGAGGCGGTCGGAGTCCAGTTCGCCTGGGCCAACATCGTCTCGGGCCGGACCGTGGGCTGGCAATCCGGCGTCCTCAACATCGACGCCGGGGGTTTTGTCGGCTTCCAGGACGGTCTGCTCAACATCACGGGGGGAAAAATCGGGGTGGGAGTGCAGTTGGGGGCGCTCAACTACGCCTCCGAATTCACCGGAGTCATGCTCGGCCTGATCAACATCACTCCGAAGCTGGCCGGGATCCAGATCGGGTTCGTCAACTACGCCGGCAACTCCGCGCTCCCGATTTTCCCGATCGCCAACGCCGCCTTCTGACCCTCGGCCGACTGGAACCGCCGACTTATTCACATGTAGACATGTAGCACATGTAGAAAATCAAATGCTGTCCACAGATTTCACAGATTATCGTACTCGTACTCGTACTCGGTGTGAGGTGTGAGGTTTGGCGCCGAAAAGGCAGGCTGAAGGCTGAAGGAACCGCCGCTTTCATCACGCAAAGGCGCCAAGACGCCAAGACGCCAAAAATCAATTTCCAAAGCCGCGTATTCTGGATTCTGAAT
>CAZIEA010000269.1:0-320 GCA_964538495.1 uncultured bacterium
GCATAAGATGGCAGAAAGCAATAAAGCTTTTGCGCATTTTAGGTGGTAAAAGCTAAAAGGAATATATGGAGCATAAAACAGAATTAGATAAATTAAGGAATATCGGGATTATCGCGCATATTGATGCCGGTAAAACCACTACCAGCGAACGCATCCTTTTTTATACTGGTAAAAATTATAAATTGGGAGAGGTCCATGATGGCGCCGCAACTATGGACTGGATGGTGCAGGAACAGGAGCGGGGCATCACCATCACCTCGGCCGCCACCACTACCTTCTGGCGGGACCACCGGATCAACATCATCGACACCCCCGGCCAC
>CAZIEA010000269.1:342-2660 GCA_964538495.1 uncultured bacterium
AGGTGGAGCGCTCCCTGCGGGTCCTGGACGGGACCATCGCCCTCTTCTGCGCCGTGGGCGGGGTCCAGCCCCAGTCGGAAAAAGTCTGGCGGCAGGCCGAAAAATACCAGGTCCCCCGGATCGCCTTTATCAACAAGATGGACCGGGTAGGGGCCGATTTCCCCGGGGTGGTCCGGGAAATCGCGGAAAACCTGGGCGCCAACCCGGTGCCCGTGGTCATCCCCATGAACGCCGGGCCCGACTTCGACGGAATCGTGGACCTGGTCGACATGAAGGCGGTCTACTACGACGAAACCAAGGCCGGAACCGTGATCCGGGAGGAAGCCATCCCCCCCCAGTGGCGGGAGGAGGCGGAGGCGGCCCGGGCAAAACTGATCGAGCGGCTGAGCGAGCAGGACGAGGCGCTCCTGGAAAAATTCGTCGCCGGAGAGGCCCCCGAGCGCGCAGAGCTCGTGGCCGCCCTGCGGGCGGGGACGATCGCCCTCAAGCTGGTCCCGGTTCTCTGCGGCACGGCGTTTAAGAACAAGGGCATCCGCCGGCTCCTGGACGCTATCGTGGATTATCTCCCCTCCCCGGTGGACCTTCCCCCGGTGATCGGGAGCATCGGCGAGGAGGCCCGGGAAATCATCCGCCACCCCACCCCGGAAGCCCCCATGGCCGCCCTGGCCTTCAAGATCGCGGCCGACAAGCACCTGGGAAAGCTCACCTACATCCGGGTTTACTCCGGGGTGGTCAAAAACGGCTCCTTCGTCTTCAACTCCCGCCGTGGCATCCGGCAGCGGGTGGGGCGGATCTTCCTCATGCACGCCAATAAGCAGCAGGCGGTCGAAACCCTTTCGGCCGGGGAGGTGGGAGCGGTAGTGGGGCTCTCCGACACTTCCACCGGCGACACCATCTGCGACGAGAACCTCCCGATCGTGCTGGAATCGATCGAGTTTCCCACCCCGGTGATCGGGGTCTCGGTAACCCCGAAAAGCCGGCTCGACCGGGACAAGCTGGGAGAGGCCCTGAGAAGGCTCTCGGACGAAGACCCCACCTTCGTGGTCCGGACCGAGACCGAGACCGGGGAAGTCATCATCTCCGGGATGGGGGAACTGCACCTGGAAATCATCGTGGACCGGCTCCAGCGCGAGTTCAACGTCGGGGTGGAGGTGGGCCGTCCCCAGGTCGCCTACCGCGAGACTATCCTGAGCGCCTACGAGCACGAACACCGGCACGTCAAGCAGACCGGCGGCCACGGGCAATACGCCCACGTCATTTTCCGGATCGATCCGGGCGAACCGGGAAGCGGCTTCCAGTTTTTCACCGAGGTCAAGGGGGGGAGAATCCCCCGGGAATACATCCCGGCCATCGAGCGCGGGGTGGTGGACGCCATGGTCAAGGGTCCTTACGCCGGATTCCCGATGGTGGACCTCAAGTACACCATCCTGGACGGAACCTCCCACGACGTGGATTCCTCCGACATGGCCTTCCGGACCTGCGCTTCCGTCGGCTTCAAGGAAGCCTGCCGCCGGTCCGGGCTGCAACTGCTGGAACCCATGATGAGCGTGGAGATCGTCGCTCCCGAGGACCACATCGGGGCCCTGACCGGAAGCCTCTGCGCCAAGCGGGGCAAGATAATCAACATGCTGCGCAAGGGAACTTCGGTGATTCTCCAGGGGCAGGTCCCCCTGGCCGGGATGTTCGGCTTCTCCTCGGAACTGCGCAACCTGACCAGCGGCCGGGGGGAGTTCTCGATGCACTTCGAGCACTACGCGGCCGTGCCTTTCGCCCTGGCTGAGGAGATCGTGGAAAAACGCCGGCAGGAATGATCCGCCCCTCCGCGCTATTCACATGTAGGCATGTAGAGGGTCAAATTCGAAATCAGAAACTCGAAATTCGAAACCGCAAGGTGGTTTGAGAAATTCGAATTTGGTTTTTGTTTCGGATTTCTGACTTCGAATTTCGAATTTTTGCTCTCCTGTCTCCTGTTTCCTATCTCCTGGTTTTCGACGGATTACGGATCACTGACCCCGAATTACGGTTTGCCGGTCTCCCCCTCGCCGAAGACCTCGGCGGTATAGACATAGACCTCGGTGGCCGGGTCCTTCCAGGCATCCGGGGAAAGCCCGGCCTTGTGGGCGGCACAGGAGGAAAGAAACTCCTCCCGGCTCATGTTGTGGTCGGTCGCCACCTGGGGCAGGTAGGTTCCGGAACGCCCCCCCCGCCGGATGTAAATCCCGTGTTTGCCCACCTCGACCTCGCGCTCCGGGTCGGAGACCCGCCGCATCGGGGAGAGGACCGAGATCTCGATCTCGATCTCGGGAAGCTCGGCGGGG
>CAZIEA010000270.1:0-2372 GCA_964538495.1 uncultured bacterium
GGGCGGTCTGTTTGGCTTTGCTGGCCGCGGGGGGGTTCCCCAGTTTGAGTTTTTTTCTCGCTCTGGCGGCGCTGGCGGTGGGCTGGGGCTCGGCCCCGGCTCCCGCCGGGGGCGGGGCTTTTTCCCGGCCGCTGGGAGCTCTTCTGCTGGCGGTTTTCGGCTGCCTTCTGGCCGCCCCCCTGCTTCTGCCCGCGGCGGAAAGCTATCCCTGGCTTTACCGCGTGGCACAAACTTCGGATCCCTCCCTGGGCTGGGAAAAAGTGGTGGCGGGCAAGTCCCTTTCTCCCGCCCACCTCTTGAGCGCGGTTCTTCCCCTCACGGCCAACTGGGACGCTTTCGGCGGCGGGCTCTGGGTGGAGTTCCGGAACTGCTACGCGGGATTGCTGCCTTTGCTTTTCTTCCTGCTTTTCCTGATCCGCTCCCGGGGCCGGCCCCGGACCGCCCTGGCGGCGGGGTGGCTGGCGGCGGTGTTTCTTGCCTTCGGATTTCATAATCCCGCCTATGCCCCGCTCTATCGGACCCTGCTTCCGGTCCGGCTGGTCAGCCATCCCGCCCTGGATTTTCGGGCGCTTTTTCTCGCTCTTTCTTCTCTGATGGCCGCCCTCGGGTTTGACGAGTGCCTCCGTCCCGGGGGAAAAAAGGCTTTTCTCCGGATCGCCGTCCCGGCGCTTGCGGCCGCCGGATTGGCCCTGATCTGGATCCTGCGCCGGGGCGGCTTCCCCCCGGGGGTGGACTTTTCCCGGCCGGTGTTTTTCTGGTGCTTGACCGCGGCGGCATCCCTGGGCGCGGTCCTGGTCCCGCTGCGCCAGCGGGCTTTTGTCATGTTGACGGTGCTGGCGCTCGATCTGGCCTGGTGGGACAACGCGAATTTCTCCACCCTGGGCGAGCCCGCCTCGCGCTCTTCCTGGGAGAGCAGGATCGCCAAGGAAGCGGCCCGGGAGCGCCGGGTGGACCGGACGGACAACCTGACCCGGCGCGCGGAAGGGCCCCGTCGGACCGCCGCCGCCCTGGTCCACAAGTATTTTTCCGATACCGGGCTGGACGGAACGATCTTGCGCCATTTCGTGGAAGCCGCCTTCTCCCCCGCGCGAGCCCTTTTCCACGCCCCCTTCCGGGTCCTGGCCTTGGAGCGGGCGGAAGTTCTGGAGGGCCGGGAAGAAGTGCTGGCGAGGATAAGGGCGGGGGAGGATCCGGCCCGGACCGGGTTGGTCTGCGCCCGGGACGTCTCCTCGGAGCTGGCCGCGAGCCTGGCCGAAGTCCGGCTCCCGGAACATTTCCGGGCGGAGGTGACGGCTTTCTCCCCCGACCAGATCGTTTACGAGATCGAACTTGACCGCCCCGCGGCCTTGCTTTTCAATGAGATTTATTACCCTGGCTGGCGTCTTTACGGGCAAGAGGGCGAGCTTCCCCTCTTCCGGGTGAATCACGCCTTTCGGGGGACGCTGGCGGATTGCGGGCGGCAGCGCCTGATCATGGCCTACCGCCCGGGTTCCTTCCGGGCTGGCCTGGCCCTGGCCCTGGGGGGATGGTGTTTTCTCCTGGTGGCCTCGGTCCGGGAAAAGAACCGCCGCCGCCTGAACAAGGGGGAGGGTTGAGACTCAAGAGTTACATTCTGCGGCGGGGCCCGGAGATTTTTCTCCTACTCGGGATCCCCCTGACCGGCCTTTTTCTGGCCCGCCCGGTCTGGAGCCCGGAGCTGGCGGTCCGCCTGGGGCTCTTCGTCCTGGCCACCGTGCTCTGGCTCTTTCACGCCTACAGCTTCAATGACTGGTCCAACTACCGCCTCGACCTGCGCGACCACCACAAGCGCCGGGAAGGGCTGGCGGCGGAGGGGGTTCCCCAGGGGCAGCTCCTGTTTTTCTCTTTTTTCAGCCTGGCGGCGGGAATTTCCCTTTACCTGATCTTTTTTCCGCCCGCGGCGGCCCTGATCTGCCTGGTTCTGGCGCTCCTCTGCGTGCTCTACAGCAGCGGATTCACCCTCTGGAAAAACATTCCGGTGGTCTCTACCACGGTTCACCTCATTTCCGGGCCGTTGTTGTTCAACCTGGGCTGGTCGGTGGCGGCGGAACTCTCGCTCTGGAGCTGGCTGGCGGGGTTATTTTTCGGTCTGCTTTACGCCGCCGGCCACCTGAGCCACGAATCCATAGATTACGAGGGCGATCGGGCGGCCGGGCTCCGCACCACGCCGGTGGTCTTCGGCCTGCGCCGGGTGTTTCTCCTGAGCGCCCTGGGGGTGGTTCTGGCCACGGTTTACCTGGCGCTGGCCGCCCGGGCCGGGGTGGTTTATCCCCCGGCGCTGGCGGCGGTTTACCTGGCGGCGCTGGCGGCCTACTTGTTCTGGTTCCGCCGGGCCTGGCGGACCGACCTTTCCC
>CAZIEA010000270.1:2406-2645 GCA_964538495.1 uncultured bacterium
TTATCTTTGCCCGGCTCGACGCCGCCGGGAAACTTCCCCATCTCGGGGCCCTGGCGGCGCGGGGAGTTTGGGGCCCCCTGCTCTCCATCCCGCCCCTGCGCAGCCCCGCGCTCTGGACCGACATCGCCACCGGCCGCCGCCGGGAAAGCCACGGGATCGTCGATTTCACCGTCCGCAACGCCGAGGGCAAGCGCGTGCCCGCCACCGCCGATGGCCGCCGCGGGCCCGCCCTCTGGAAC
>CAZIEA010000271.1:0-2622 GCA_964538495.1 uncultured bacterium
GTAAAAAGGGGTGGGGGGCGGGGTGGCGGCGTAATCCGGAAGCGCGGAACGATCGGGGGCATACCAGCAGTAGATATTCCCGTCCCGGCAAGCCGCCAGCACTACGTCTCCGGAAACCGTCAGGTCCTGAAGCGGGGCCGGGGCAGTCGGAATCCGCCGGGCCAGGCGATACTCGGGAAGTTCCCAGACGTAAAGGGCGCCGTCGTGACAAGAGGCGTAAAGAAACCCGCGCGCGGCGCCAGCCCCGGTGACCTGGCCGCGGCAGTCCTTGATGATCTTCAGAGGATCGAGGGCGGCGGACCAGACATAGAGATTCCCGTCGGAACTGGGCAGGATAATCCGCTCCCGGTCCACCCAAACGCCGTTGAGATCGCTCTCGGCTCCCGAGAGTTCGGCCAGGAGCAAGCCGGTGGAACGGTTCCAGATGTAAAGGGCGAACTCGGCGCCGCCGGTGGCGGCATAGAGCCGGTCCGGATCCAGGCCCAACCCCGTCACCCAGCCCCGGGAAACCTTGATTTCGCCCCGGGGGACCAGGCCCGGGAGGGACCAGCCGTAGATCCGCCGGCCCGTGGTCCCGGCAAAAAGCATGGCCTCGTCCACGGCCAGCGCTTCCACCGGGTCGCCGATGCTGGTTTCGCCGCGCAGGACCAGCTCCCGGGAAAAATCTCCCCGGTTCCAGACATAAAGGTTCCCGTCCTGGCCGGCTCCGTAGATGTAAGCGGCATCGGCCGCGGCCGCCAGCATTCGCCCGGCATTAGGATAACTCAAGCGGCCCCGGAATCGGAAGCCGGCCCGGGCCCAGGCGTAAATTCCCCCGTCCTCGGAAGCCCCGAGGATGAGTTCGCCGTCGGCCCAGACCCCGTCCATCCAGCCTTCTCCACCCCGGAGGACTTGCAGCAGGGCGAAAGGCTCGGGGCTGGGGGAAGGCAGGGCCAGAAGCTGGCCGGAAGGAGTAGGCTCAACCGGGAGAAACGGGGTGGGAAGGGACACAAAAACCGCTGCCGGGCTGGGAGAGGGAGGAGCGGTCGGAACCGGGCTGGGGGTCGCCGTAGCGCTCTGGCCCGGGGTCGCGACCGGGCTGGGAGTGGGAGGAGGTGTTGGGGCCGGAGAGGGGGTCGGGGTTCCCGGGAGCAAGTTCCGGCAAAGCCAGCGGTCGGCAAACGGCTTCCCGTCCCGGGAATAGTAGAAAACCGCCTGGGTCGCCTCGGCCCATTCCAGCGGGGGCAAACTCAGCTCCAGCCGGACCGGAGCCGCATCCGGGGCCGAGGCCGGGAAAGAGGTGTAGAGCAAATTGAGCTTGTCGCCGGGGAGGATAACCCCGCTGTGCCGGCCATAGCTGGCCAGGCGCACGGCCAGGGCGGCCTCGGAGGGCAGCACGACTCCCGGTTCGAACCGGTTGGAGTTGTCGAAAACATAACCCAGGCTCTTCTCCAGCGCGGCGGCGGAAACAAAAGAGTATTGCCGGCCCAGTTCCCGGCCCGAGCGGGGATCTTCGAGCCAGGCGTCTTCCACCCTCGTAAGCTTTAGCGGCGCGGCGCAATAACCGGGCGTAGGGCTGAAGGTGGGGGTCGGAGAGGGGGCGGAGATCGGGATCCGGGTGGGAGAAGAAGTCAGGGCGGGGGACGGGCCGGAAGAAAGAGCCGCGGCCGCCGCCTGGCAAAGGGCCCGATCCAGGTAAACGGAACCGGCGGCGGCGGGATAGTAGGGGCCCCAAGGCCCGGAACCCGCGGAGATCTCCGGGAGCAGGACTTTCAGGGACTGGATCGTCCCCCCGGACGTCTCCCGGTAATCCACGACAATGCCGTCGCCGGCGCGGATGTCGATAGCCCCGGATTCCAACCGGATCGAAAACTTGAGGGGGGCGCCGCCCGGATCTTGACCGGGGGAAAAAACGTTTTGGCCGTCATAGATTTCCCCGACCGGGCGGCTGTCCCCCCCGGCGGTGGAAAACAGGTACTTCCAGCCGAGTTGATACCCGCTGCGGGGCGGATCGAGCCGGAGATCCTCGATCACGGCGGCCGCGAGCGGAGAGCGGCAGTAAGCCGGAGTCGGGGTCGGAGTCGCCGAGGGGGTCCGGTAGCCCTCGGGGGTCGGACTCGGAGAGGGAGTAGGAGTGCGATAGCCCTGGGGAGTAGCGGTCGGGGTAGAGACGGCCGGGTAGCAAAGCTCGATATCCAGGTAGGGCAATCCGGCGGAGGAGAGATAGTAATTGCGGGGCTCGTAAAGTTCCTGGTCGAGAGGGGGAAGACGGACCGGAAGATTTTTGGCCGAAGCCTGGCTGTCGACGTACCAGAGCCCCAGGGTATCCCCGGGCTCGATCCGGACCGTCTCATCTAACTGGAAGATCCGCAGCCGGACCGGCCGGTCCCGGGAGGACCGGTTTTGTTCCAGCCAGGCATTTTCCCGGTCATAGATTCCCCCGAAAGCGGCCTTCCCGTCGCTGGTCTGGAAGGCGTAGGCCCAGCCCCGCGCCGTCGCCGCCCGGGGTTCCGTAATCCGAGTGTCGGGAAGAACCTGCCGGAGCCGCAGGGGTTCCCGGCAGTAAACCGGAGTCCGGGTGGGCACCGGGGTCCGGGGCCGGGTGGGGGTCTGATAGCCCGGAGGAGTCGGGGTCCGGGAGGG
>CAZIEA010000272.1:0-2619 GCA_964538495.1 uncultured bacterium
TTCTCACCATGAAGAGCATGAAGAACATGAAGAAAAAATCTGTGAAAATCTGTGAAATCTGTGGACGGTATTAATCCGCGGTAATCTGCGTAATCTTAGTTTAAGTTGGCGCGGATTGGCGAGATTCGCGGTTAAATCTGTGGAGAAAAAATCTGCGGTAATCTGCGTAATCTTAGTTGCAGTTCAGAGATCGAGGTCGTAAAAATCCCAGTTGTCGTAAACTTCCCCGTCCAGTTCGGTGAGAAAACGGGAAGGCGCTAGGGGGGTTTCCCCGTAACCGTCCCGGTTCCGGGCGGTCAGGGGCGCCAGCAGGTAGAGCTCCCGCCGGCAGCGGGTGGCGGCCACGTAGAAAAGCCTCCGTTCCTCCTCCATCGCCTCGGAGTCGTTGTAGCTGGGCCCGGCCGGGAAGCGCCCCTCGGCCAGCCAGACCACGAAAACCACGTTCCACTCCAGGCCCTTGGCCTGGTGAACGCTGCTCAAGACCACCGGGGTCCCGGCGGGCCGAGAGGGTTCCTCTTCCCCGGGGACATCGGCGGTCATAGCCAGTTCCTCGAGAAAAGAGTGCAGGTCCCCGTAGGCGGCGGCGTAGCTTTGGAGTTGGCGGATGTCGTCCACGCGGTTGGAGCAGTTGGAGTAAGCGGACTGGAGATACTCCGCGTATTCCCCCTTGAGAATCCTCCCGATCAGCCGGCCGGGCTCCGAAGCGTCCTTCTCCTTGAGCCCGCTCAGGGTCCGCCCCAGGCGGGCAAACCCCGCGCGGGCGGCGGCGGGAACCGACTCGGCGAACTTCCCCGCCGCCAGGTCCGCGAGGGGAGCGCCGGAAGCCTCCACTCCCTGCCAGACCTTTTCCGCCGAGCGGGGCCCCAGCCGGGGAACGGTAACCAGAACCCGTTTCCAGGACACCTCGTCCCGGGGGTTGTCGACGATCTTGAGGTAAGCCAGAACGTCCTTAACATGGGCCTGGGCGAAAAACCTGAGCCCCGAGCGGACGGTGAAGGGGATGCCCCGCCGGGTCAGCTCCATCTGGATTTCCATCGAGTGGTAGTGGGAGCGGTAGAGCACCGCGATCTCTCCCGGCGCCGCCCCAGCCCCGATCAGCTCGGAGAGGCGGTCGGCGACGAAACGGGCCTGGTCGTAAACGTTGTTGGGGCGGACCAGGATCGGGAGAGGCCCGGAGGAAAGGGTGGGCCGAAGATGTTTGCGGAACCCGGAGTCGGAATTCTTGAGGACCTGGTTGGTCAGGGCCAGGATTTCTGGAGTACTGCGGTAGTTGGTTTCCACCGTGTATACCCGGCAGCCGGGATAGTCCCGGGGAAAATCCCGGATGTTCCGGTAGGCCGCCCCCCGGAAAGAATAGATGGACTGGGCGTCGTCCCCCACCGCCATGACATTGAGCCTCTCTCCGGCCAGGTTGCGGACGAGAGCGGCCTGGAGGGCGTTGGTATCCTGGTATTCGTCCACCAGGATGTGCCGGAAACGCTCCCGGAAGGAAGCAGCCGTATCCGGCCGTTCCCGCAGAAGCCGGGCGAAAAAACCCAGGAGATCCTCGAAGTCCAGGTAATTGCGCAGCCGCTTGCGCCGCGCATAAAGGGAGGCGATCCCGACGATCTCGCCGGAGAGCTTCTCGTACTGGGGACACTTGACCCGGACGGCGTCTTCCAGCCCCCGGCAGGTGCTTTCGGCGTAGCCGATCGTCTCCAGGAGCAACCCCCCCTTGGGAAAACTTCCCCTCCGGGTGTCGTATCCCGCCTCCCTCACCAGAGTGTCCAGGAGGGCCTTGGAATCGTCCCGGTCCAGGATGGAGTAGTCGGGAAGCAGCCCGACCTCGGCGGCGTGAAGGCGGAGGACAAGGTTGGCGACGTGGTGGAAAGTCCCCCCCCAGAGGCGGGCGGCCTCGAACCGGACCAGGCCCCCAGCCCGGCGCAGCATCTCCTCGGAGGCCTTCTTGGTGAAGGTAAGCAGAAGAATCTCCTCCGGTTTTATCCCGGTCTCGAGCAGGCGGGCCACCCGGTAAGTGACCACCCTGGTCTTGCCCGAGCCGGCCCCGGCCAGGACCAGGGCCGGTCCGTCGGGGGCGAAGACCGCCTCGAGTTGCTGGGGATTGAGCTC
Source organism: uncultured bacterium (assembly GCA_964538495.1). Classification (GTDB taxonomy): domain Bacteria; phylum Auribacterota; class Erginobacteria; order Erginobacterales; family DAOSXE01; genus CAZIEA01. The sequence goes on from CAZIEA010000272.1 coordinate 2,110, forward strand.
CCGGGAATAGTCGATCCCCCCGGCCTTCGGTCTGGTTTCAGGCGCGATCACAGCGCATTCCACAAATTTCACGAATTAAACCGCTTCCTGCTTATCCACAGATTACACAGATTTGCACAGATTCGTTCGCTATCGTTATCGTTGTCGTGTTTCGGCATAGGGCATAGGGTTCAGGGGTCCAGGGTTCAGGGTTCAGGGTTCAGGAGTCAGGAGTCAATAAATTCGAAACTCGAAGTCAGAAATCCGAAACAAACCCCAAATTCGAATTTCCCAAACTCGCCCCTCGAGATTCGCGGTTTCGAATTTCGTCATTCTGATTTCGAATTTGTTTTTCTACATGCCCTACATGTCTACATGTGAATGCGGCGGCGGTTCCTTCAGCCTTCAGTCTTCAGCCTTCAGCCTGCTTTTTCTCACCATGAAGAACATGAAGAGCATGAAGGAAAAATCTGTGAAAATCTGTGAAATCTGTGGAAAGAAATAATCCGCGGTAATCTGCGTAATCTTAGT
>CAZIEA010000273.1:0-2613 GCA_964538495.1 uncultured bacterium
CCGAAAAGCCGCATCAGGTCGTCCTCGAGCGAGAGGTAGAAACGGGAGGAACCGGGGTCGCCCTGGCGCCCGGCCCGGCCGCGAAGCTGGTTGTCGATCCGGCGGGCTTCGTGCCTTTCGGTCCCGATGATGTGAAGCCCTCCCAAATCCACGATCCCCGCCCCCAGCTTGATGTCGGTGCCGCGCCCGGCCATGTTGGTGGCGATGGTGACGGAGCCGTTCTGGCCGGCCCGGGCCACGATTTCGGCCTCCTGCTGGTGATAGCGGGCGTTGAGGACCTGGTGGGGAATTTTGCGCCGCTTGAGCAGGCGGCTCACCACCTCGGAGGTGTCCACCGAAACCGTCCCCACCAGCACCGGCTGGCCGCGCCCGAAGCAGTCGGCGATTTCCTCGATCACGGCTTGGAACTTCTCGTTGCGGGTCTTGTAGATGCGGTCGTGGTGGTCTTTCCTGACCACCGGGCGGTTGGTGGGAATGACCACGACGTCGAGCTTGTAGATCTTCTTGAATTCCAGGGCCTCGGTGGCGGCGGTCCCGGTCATCCCGGAGAGCTTCTCGTACATCCGGAAATAGTTCTGGATGGTGACCGAAGCCAGGGTCTGGCTCTCACGCTGGATCTCCACCCCCTCCTTGGCCTCCAGGGCCTCGTGCAACCCGTCGCTGTAGCGCCGCCCCGGCATCAGCCGCCCGGTGAAGGTGTCGACGATGATCACCCGGTTGTCCTGGATCACGTACTCGACGTCCTTCTCGTAGAGGGAAAGGGCCCGCAGGGAAGTGAGGGCGTTGCTGATCTTCTCGCTCTTGACGTTGATCTCCTCGTTGAGCAGGGCGATCCGGCGGAGCTTTTCCTCGGCGCCGAGCCGCTCGTCGTTCTCGATCTCCACGATGGCGGTGCTCAGGTCGGGCAGAACGAACTCCTCGGGATCGGCCGGGGACAGGGTCTGGTGGCCCCGCTCGGTGATGTCCACCTCGTAGTTGCGCTCGGTGATGGTGAAGAACAGCTCCTCGCGCAGGGTGCGGCCCTCCTCGGCCCGGGGGGCCTGGACGGAGCTGGCGTCAAGATCGACTTCCGCCTTTTCCAGCCCCTTGCGGATCTCGATGTCCTCCAGCAGGCTCGCAAGCTGGCGGTTCTTGGGCGCCCCTTTCTTGACCTTGTAAAAACGCCGGAGCGAATCCTCCTTGTCTCCCTTTTCCCAGAGCTCGCGGCCTTCCTTGACCAAGCGGCTGCAGAGCAGCGTCTGCTTCTGGTGCAGGTCCCGGAGCCGGGGCATGATCTGCCGGAACTGGTGAGTGGAGACCTGGACCGGGCCGGAGATAATCAGGGGGGTGCGGGCCTCGTCGATCAGGATGGAGTCCACCTCGTCGATGATGGCATAGTAATGCCCGCGCTTGACCTCGTTGGCGGCGGGATTGTGGTAAACGTACTTGCGCTGGACCTGCTCGTCGGCGGCGCGGGCCATGTTGTCGCGCAGGTAATCGAAGCCGAACTCGTTGTTGGTGCCGTAAGTGATGTCGCAGGCATAGGCTTCCCTCCTCTCGGAGGGTTCCATCCCGGTCTGGATACAGCCCACGCTCAGGCCCAAGGACTCGTAGATCGGCCCCATCCACTCCCGGTCGCGCCGGGCCAGATAGTCGTTGACCGTGACCAGTTGGACGTTTTTCCCGGTGAGAGCGTTGAGATAGAGCGGCATGGTCGCCACCAGGGTCTTGCCCTCCCCGGTGGCCATCTCGGCGATCTTGCCCTGGTGCAGCACGATCCCCCCGATGAGCTGGACGTCAAAGGGAAGCATTTCCCAGGTCACCGGGCGGCCGCAGACGTCCAGGCTCTTGCCCAGCAGGCGCCGGGAGGCGTTCTTGACGGCGGCATAGGCTTCGGGCAGGAGTTCGTCCAGGGCCTTTTTTTCCAGGCCCCGCAATGTCCCGAGAGCGGAGGCGCGCTCGAAGCGCAGTCTTTCCTCATCCCGCTCGGGGGGCTTTTCGGCCAGGGCCGCCTCGATCGCCGCCAGGCGGCCGGCGGCCTCCTCGGTCGCCCGGCGGATCCGGGCGCGAAACTCGTCGGTTTTCGCCCGCAATTGCCCGTCGGAAAGGGACTGGTACTCTTCCTCGATCCGGTTGATCCGGTCCACCAGGGGCTGGAGGCGGCGGCGGTCGCGGTCGAACTTGGTCCCGAATATCGCCTGAAAAAGCTTCCCGATAATCATCGAAACCTTCCGCTAACTACTACCGCTCCAACCGCCGACGCATTCACATGTAGACATGTAGGTCATGTAGTTAAATTCGAAATCAGAAACTCGAAATTCGAAACCGCAAGGTGGTTTGAGGAATTCGAATTTGGGCTTTGTTTCGGATTTCGTCATTTGAAGCTTGTCCTCTGCGAAGCGGAGGATTTCGAATTTTTGGCCGACGGATCACTGATCACTGATTACGAATTACCTATGCCCGATGCGCCGGTCACCGGGGAGGGATGAGGAGGACCTGACCGACCCGGAGCTTTTCCGGGCTCTGGAGGGTCTCCCGGTTGGCGTCGAGAATCGGTTTCCAGAGAGAACGATTCCCGTAAAAACGGTCCGCGATCCCGGCCAGGGTGTCCCCCCGGGCCACGGTGTAACGGAC
>CAZIEA010000274.1:0-2566 GCA_964538495.1 uncultured bacterium
GTTCCAGCCCGCGGGCCAGGAGGGCATCCAGGCGTTCAGGGTGGGAAAGTCGGCGGAACAGGTAAACCCGGTCAGGCAGATCTCGCCCTCGCCGTTTATCGAGAGCGCATAAACCGCCTCGTCCTGGCTCCCGCCCAGGTAAGAGGAGTATTCCAGGGCTTCCCCTCTCCCCGCCTTCGGAAGCAGGAGAATGAGCGCCAGCGCCAGAACACTTTTTTTCATCCGAAAATCCGAAATTATTTTCCGTTAATTTCGCTGCTTAACTAATTCTACTCTCGCCGCCATGCGGGAATTTTATGAATTCAGGCGCCGGATAACTGATCACGGATCATGGATTACTGGTTCTCTGGTTTCCTGACTCCTGTTTCCTGACTGCCGTCCGCGCTGACTACGACCAGATAACAGGCCCGCCGGGCGGGAGGAATCCCCTTTTCCCAGGATCGGACATAGTCCAGCTCGATGCGGGTTTCTCCGGGGGAAAGGGCCCGGAAGCGCCACTCCTCCGCCCCGCCGCCGCCGATCCGGGGCCGGTCGGGGGGGATATATTCGGAGTCGAGAAACTCGAGCACTCCCCCCTCCGGCGGGGCGGGCATTTTCCAGCCGAATCCGGTGGTGATGTTGGAAGGGAGGCGGATGGTGAAAGTCTCTCCCGGTACGGCCGAGAGCGTGCTGAATTCGGTGTTCATCGGGGTCCCCAGGTTGGTTTCCGGTATCCGCTCCCGCCCGGATGCTCCCGCGCCCCGGCCGCGGTGAGCCGCCGGTATCCGGGGAGCGGGCTCATGGCTCTCCGGGGATGGGAATCTTCAGGAAGAAAGCGTCGGTATAGTTTTCCTCCCCGTCCTCCGGCTGAGGACTTCCCGGGAGGCCCTGGAAAGGGTTCAAGGTGGGGAAATCTCCGGAGTAGGTGATCCCGGCCAGATAAACGGCGTTGCTCCCGCAGGCGATATCCCGGACCAGGTCGTGGCTGCTCCCCCCCAGGAGTTGCGAAAATTCCAGAGTTTGCCCATCCGGGGAAAGGGCGGCGACCGTCACTTCGGCGTCGTTTCCTTTCGGAAGGGGGTCCGCTCCGGGAAAATCTCCGGAATCGGAGGATGTTCCCAGCCAGATCCGCCCCCCGGGTTCGATCGCGATCCGGGCCCAGGTCATGGCGGGATCGTCCCCGGCCCCGCCCAGGTAGGTGGAAAAAACCGTTTCTCCGCTCTCCGGCTCGATGCGGGCGACAAAAAGATCGCCGGCGCCCCCGGCGTAAGCTCCTTGTCGTGCCCGCACGGTGGGAAAATCCCGGGAATCGGTGCGCCCGGCGATGATGATGTCCCCTTCGGGCGAAAAGGCGGCCCCGTAGCCGAAGTCCCAGCCCGTCCCGCCCAGGCAGCCGGAATAGACCAAACCGGCGGCGTTTTCGTCCAGGAGGGCGATGAAGGCATCGGTGTAACCCGGTTGCCCCAGGTATGCTTGCCCGCCCCCGGCCCGGGGAAAATCGGCCGAAGCCGTCTGTCCGGTCAGGAGAGGCCTTCCCCGGCGGTCCACGGCCAGGTCATAGCAGAAATCCATCTTTTCCCCCCCGATCCGCAGGGAACTCAGCACCCTCCGGCCGGAAGGGTCAAGCAGGACGAGAAACGCGGCCGAACCCTTCCCCCTGGTTTCCGGAATGGGGTTGACTTCCGGGAAGTCGGCCGAAGCGGTGGTTCCGGCCAGGAAAATCCTCCCGTTGCCGTCCACGGCCACGCTCCCGGGGGCCCGGAGGTTCTCGGGGCGGCTTCCCCCCAGAAAAGAGGAAACCAGCAATTCGCCCCCGGAGGAAAACAGTGTGAAGAAGGCATCGCCCCGGCCCCCGGGGGCGCCCTGGAAGGCTTCCCGGGTGGGGAAATCCTTGGACAAGGTTTTCCCGGTGACGGCCAGGTTCCCCTCCGGGGTCAGGGCGCAACTCTCGGCGTAATCGTTCCCGCCCCCCCCCATGATGATGGTGTAGAGAAGTTCCTGGCCGCCGGGGGCGAAAACCGAGACGAAGGCGCTCATCCGGCCGGTTTCTTCTCCGGCGGGCGTTCTGCCGGGAAAATCGGGCGAGTTGGTGGCGCCCGCCAGGTACAGGGTCCCGTCGGGCGCGACGGCGATCCCCTGGACGGCGTCGTCGCCGCTCCCGCCCAGGTAGCTGGAATAAGCGATTCCGGGTTGCGGGCGCGGAGCGCTCGCGCAGCCGGCGGCCAGAAAGAGACAGGCTATTCCCGCCGCCGCCCGGTTTATCCTTGGGGCCGGCATTATTTATCCTATCCGCGCTTGCGGTTTTCCTTTCCCGGTTTGGTCCTCCCGGAAGAGGCTGAAGCCCGGGCCAACCGGCCCGGGCTTCAGCGCCCGCTTACCGGGGCCTGATACAACTATCGACCTCGGATCAGCGGTTTCCGTTCATTTCAGGTCCGGTTTTCCGGCGCATAGTCCACAGATTACTCAATGTGAACTACGAATTACGCGAATTACACGAATTCAGGCGACGGATTACGGATCACTGGTTACGGGTTACCGTTTTTTCCGAATCCTGAACCCTGAACCCCGAACCCTGTAACCTGACTCT
>CAZIEA010000275.1:0-1941 GCA_964538495.1 uncultured bacterium
CCGCCGGCGGGGCAGTGGCCGTCCTGGCCGACCAGCGGCCCCGGGCCATGGCGGTCGAGGTTCCGTTTTTCGGGATTCCCACCGCCACCACCGCCGCCCCCGCGGTCCTGGCCGCCCGGAGCGGAGCGGCGCTGCTGCCGGTATTCATCGAGACTGGCGCGGACTGTTTTCGCGTGGTCTTCGAACCCCCGGTCCCGCTCGTGCAAGAGCGACCCGTGAAGGAAAAAATCTCCTCGGCGACGGCCCGCCTTAACCAAGTCATCGAAGAACGGATTCGCCGCCGTCCGGAGAGATGGCTCTGGGCCCACCGGCGCTGGAAGTCCCGGGAAGCTGGCGCATGAAACCGCCCCGCCGCATCCTGATTCGGGAACCCAACTGGGTGGGGGACAACATTTTCACCCTCCCGGCCGTTCTGGAGCTGCGGAGGCGCTTTCCGGAAGCCTCGCTCGCGGTGCTGACCAGGCCGGGAATCGCGCCTTTCTGGGAACTGGTCCCCGGGGTGGAGGAAATTATCCCTTTCCCGTTCCGGGGCGGGTTGCGCGACCTGAGAGGGAAACTTTCCCTGGCCAGGAGGCTGCGCCGGCGCGAATTCGACCTGGCCGTGGTTTTTCCCCGCTCTTTCGAGTCCGCTTTCTGGATTTTCCTCTCCGGGGTGCCGGAACGCTGGGGCTACCGGGAGGAGGGCCGTTCTTTGCTCCTGACCAGGGGCGCCCGGGCTCCGGGCGGTTACCGCCACACCCATCGGATCGACTACTATTACCGGCTACTGCCGGGAACGGACCCGGATTCCCCGGCCCCGCTCGCCTGCCTGGAGCTCGCGGCCGGGCTGCGCCTGGACGCCCGGGCCCGGCTGGAGCGGGAATTCGGCTCCGTCCGGGGCGGGCCTTTGATCGGGCTCCACCCCCGCGCCAGCCACGGGCCGGCCAAGTGCTGGCCCCTGGAGCATTTTGGCCGGCTGGCCCGGCGCCTGGGCGAAGAACTGGGCGCGCGGGTCCTGCTCTTCGGGACTCCGGTCGAATCCGAACTCAACGCCCGGGTGGCGGCCTCGGGCGGGGGGCGCACCCGGGACATGACCGGGAAAACCGGGCTCAAGGAGCTGGCCGGGCTGCTGGCCCTCTGCGACGTCGCCGTCGGCAACGACACGGGGCCCATCCACCTTGCCGCCGCGATGGGGACGCCCGTAGTGGCCCTCTTCGGCTCCTCCGATCCCGAGGCCACCGCTCCCCGGGGGCGGAAGGTCAGGGTAATTTACCGCAATCTGCCCTGCTCCCCCTGCCTGCGCCAGGTTTGCCCCCGGGACACGGCCTGCCTCGCGGATATCTCCCCCGGGGAGGTATTCGACCATGTCCGGGAACTGCTCGATCGGACCAGGGTTCCGGGCTCAGAAAAACCGGTAATCCGTAATCAGTGAACCGTAATCCGTCGGGAACCAGGATACAGGAGTCAGAAAAACCAACGTAATCCGTGATCAGTAATCAGTAATCCGGCACCTTGATTTGTGGGGATTGGCGAGATTCGCGGTTCCTTCAGCCTTCAGCCTGGTTTTCTACATGGCCTACATGTCTACATGTGAATGAGGCGGCAGTTCCTTCAGCCTTCAGCCGGGATTTGTCCATGGAAAAGATCAGCGCCATTGTCACCTGTTATAACCGCGAGGGCGAGATCGAGCGCTGCCTGAAAAGCCTGCGCTTCGCCGACGAGCTCGTGGTGGTGGATTCCTTCAGCTCGGACCGGACCGCGGAACTGGCCAAGCCCCTGGCGGACTCTTTCTACCAGCGGAAGTATTCGTCCCCCGGGGAACAGAAAAACTGGGCGATGGAGCGGGCTGCCCACGAATGGATCCTGGCGGTGGACTCCGATGAAGTCGTTCCGGAATCCCTGGCCCGGGAAGTCCGCCGGGAACTGCTGGCCCCGGTTTTCGACTGCTACCGGGTTTACCGC
>CAZIEA010000275.1:1951-2559 GCA_964538495.1 uncultured bacterium
GATCTTCCTGGGCCGGGAGATGCGACACGGGGCTTGGCGGAACGACTCCAACTATTTCTTGTTCCGGCGCGGCCGCTATCGTTACACGGAAGAAGTCCACGAGCTGCTTCTCCCCGAAGGCAAATGCGGCTGGTTCCGCGAACGCCTGATCCACTACACCCATCGTTCCATCGACGAGTTCGTGAGCAAATCCAACCGCTACGCGACTCAGGGCGCCGAAAAGTACCGGCGACAGGGGCGGCGGGGGACGGCGGGGCTGATCTTTTTTCACCCCCTTTTTACCTTTGTCTGGAATTACCTCTTCCGGCTCGGATTTCTGGACGGAACCCGGGGGCTGATCAGCGCCGTTCTCAGCTCGGCCTACGTGGCCGAGAAATACGCCAAGCTCTGGGAATTGGACCGATTCGGGGAGCGGGGTTCAGGGCGCGGGGTTCAGGAAAAGCCCCGCAGTTCACATGTAGACATGTAGGACATGTAGAAAGGCCAAAGCAGCCGTAGCGCCGAGCTTCAGCCCTGCCGGGGGCGGAAATCGCGCCGGAGTCGATCGAGTTGCTCCAGCAGCCGGCCGGCCAGGCGCTCGCGCCGGCTCCCCTCGCTCAGAATCGGTT
>CAZIEA010000276.1:0-2540 GCA_964538495.1 uncultured bacterium
TCCCGGTCCAGGCGGCCCGCCTCGACAAAAGCCGCCAGGGCCGCGTCGTAGCGGTGCGCTACCAGATGGGTGACGGCCAGGGTATAAAGGGCGTGAGCCCGGACCTGGGCAGCGTCCGTTTCCATGACCTGGGCCGGAGCCTCCGCCGCCGACCGGAGCAGGAGATAAGCCGGGATCAGCGCCAGCAACCTAAGCAAACGCGACTGGCGACAGCGCCTCATTACTTCTTCTTGTGGCGGTCCCTTCGGAGCTGCTTTTTCCGTTTATGCTTGGCGATCTTCGCCTTTCTTTTCTTGCGCCCGCAAGGCATTGATGAGCCTCCCTGTTAAAACGCTTACGTCTTCCTTGTGCCCGTCAATTGACGACCTTGTTCAGGGGATATTCGATGATGCCCCCCGCCCCGGCTTCCTTGAGCCCGGGAATGATTTCCCTGACTTCTCTTTCCCGGATGATCACCTCGACCGCGACCCAGCCGGGGTCCTTCTGTTCGGAAATGGTGGGGGAATGCAGGCTGGAAAGCCGCCCGAGCACCGCGTCGAGCTTGGCGCGGGGGACGTTCATCTTCAGCCCCACCTTGTCCTGGGCCTCGATCGCCCCCTGCAGAAGCAGCACGATGTTCTCGACTTTCCGGCGCAGGGCCGGGTCTTCCCAGGAGCGGGGGTTGACGATGAAGCGGGTGGTGCTTTCCAGCACCGTCTCGATCACCCGAAGCTTGTTGGCCCGGAGGCTGGAGCCGGTCTCGGTCAATTCCACGATGGCGTCCACCAGCTTGGGGGCCTTGACCTCGGTCGCCCCCCAGGAATACTCGACCTCGCACTTGACCCCGCGGGAGGCGAAAAAATCCTCGGTCAGGCGCACCACCTCGGTCGCCACCCGCCGGCCTTGGAGATCCTCCACCTTCCGGTAGGGGGAATCCTCGGGCACGGCCAGGACCCAGCGCACCGGGCGGAAGCCGGACTTGGCGTAAACGAGGTTCGCGGCCTCGTGGACCTTGCTCCGGTTCTCCCGGATCCAGTCCAGCCCCGTGACCCCGGCGTCCAGCGCCCCGATCTCCACGTAGCGGGGGATCTCCTGGGCCCGGATCAGGATCGGCTCGATCAGAGGATCGTCGATCACGGGATAGTAGGAGCGGGATGAGACCGAGAGCCGGAACCCGGCCCGGCCGAAGAGGTCGAAGGTCGCTTCCTGCAGGCTCCCCTTGGGCAGCCCCAGTTTCAATGTTCTTTCGCTCATGCCATATCCTTTCGCGGATAAAACGGGGCGCGCGCCCCGCAAGATAAGTTTGCATTATAGTCCGGCTTCCCCCCGCCTCAAGCCCTTTTTCCCGAAAAGAGCCTATTCACATGTAGACATGTAGAACAGCCTACTTTTCTCACCATGAAGAAAAATCCGTGAAATCCATGAAGAATTAATCTGCGGTAATCTGCGTAATCTTAGTTTTGCTTGGTGCGGATTCGCGAAATTGGCGGGTCCAGGCGCGTAAAATCCGGGTTTTGGGGTTGACCACTCCGGGAAGAGATAATATTATTTTCATAAGAGAGTATTTCCCCCCTCAACTTGTCAACCTATTAAAAGGGAGGTGGAGATGAGCCGGAAACCCGTGGAAAAGGTGGATATCCAGCAGATGCTGGGCCTGACCTGGAAACCGGGAAAGATCGCGCTCCAGACCGGGGTGGTGATCGTCGCCTACCTGGTCTGGCTTTTCTTCACTTGGCTGGCCCCGGAAACCGCCAAATCCGCCTGGGCCGCCCGCATCATCCTCTTCGCGGGCGATCTCCTGATCTACTTCATCCTCCTGGCCGGGCTCACCAAAGTGGCCGGAAGCACTCTCTGCGACCTGGGCTTGAAATCTCCGGGCGGCGCGGGCCGGGAAATCATCAAGTCCCCCCTCAAGATCTTCGCCGTGATCGCGGGCCTGGCCGCCATTCACATCGTGATCGACCTGGTGGGAAAAATCCCCTATCTCGGGGAGTTGTGCTGGATGTTCTCCCCGATCTTCACCGTCCCCATCGCCGTCGGGATCGTGTTCGCTTTCCTGGGGCTGATCTTCGGCCTCATGCTCCTGCCGGTCATCATCGCCCTGGGCAAGGAAGGCCCGGTGAGCATCCTGATCGACTTCATCCGCAAGCACACCCTGCGCTTCCTCGGGCATTTCCTGATCGCCCTGGCGGCGGCGGTGGTGATCGTGGTCCTGCTCGGGGCCGCCCTGAACGTCACTTCCACCCTCTCGACGGAGTTCCTGGGACGCAAGTACACCTCCATCCTGGCCAATGTCCCGAACTGGACGCGGACCTGCCCGGTCAACTATCCCTGGTTCGGCTTCTACACGGACGCCACCGCCGGGCGTTGGACCATGGTCCTGGCCGGGTTCGTCTTCGGGCTCCTGCACTGGCTGATCCGGATGGCGATAGCCGGGGTGGTGCTGGTCAACTTCTGCGTGGCCGGGACCGTCTCCTACCTCGCCCTGGAGGGAGTCCCCGAGCCCGAGGAGGAAACTCCGGCCGAACCCGCCGAAGACGGGACGAAAACCGGAAAGCCCC
>CAZIEA010000277.1:0-2538 GCA_964538495.1 uncultured bacterium
CCCGGCAACTACGCCGGGGCGGGGGTCTGGGAAATCGCCATTTTCCGCCCTCTCGCCGGGCTCTGGCTGGTCCGGGGCAGAACCAGAACCTACTTCGGCGGAGAAATAGATCTCCCGGTCCCGGCCGACTACACCGGCGACCGGCGCGAGGAGATCGCGATCTACCGGCCCGGATCCGGGCTCTGGTCCTCTCCGGGGGTTTTCCGCTTCTATTTCGGGGCGGAAGGCGATCTCCCCGTTCCCGCCGACCTGGACGGGAACGGGCGGAGCGACCCCGGGATCTACCGCCCCCAAAGCGGGTTGTGGCTTTACCGTTTTCTCACCCGCTTCTATTTCGGGAGCGAAAACGATCTTCCGGTCCCGGCCGATTACGCCGGAGACGGCTCGGCCGAGAGCGCCGTTTTCCGCCCCGCCGCCGGGCTCTGGCTGGTCCGGGGGCTGACCCGGGCTTACTACGGCCGGGAGGACGATCTCCCGGTCCCGGCCGACTTCAGCGGGGACGGAAAGATAAAACCCGCCCTCTTCCGCTCCGGGCTCTGGTTCCTGCGGAACCTGAGCCGGGTTTACTACGGCGCGGACGGGGATCTCCCCGTCTCCTCCCGGTAAACCGACCGTAATCAGTGGTCAGTAATCCGTAATCCGGCGCCTTGACTTGCGGGGATTCGCGGTTTCGAATTTCGTCATTCGAATTTGCCTTTCTACATGACCTACATGCCTACATGTGAATGCGGCGGCAGTTCCTTCAGTCTTCAGCCTGTTTTTTTTTCACCATGAAGAGCATGAAGAAACATGAAGGGTAATCTGTGTAATCTGTGGACAAATTCCATCTTGGCGTCTTTGCGCCTCTGCGTCTTTGCGTGATAAAGGCGGCGGTGTCTTCAGTCTTCAGCCTGTTTTTTTTCACCATGAAGAGCATGAGGGCCCGTAATCCGTGACCAGTGATCCGTGATCCGGCGCCTGAATTGGCGGGGATTCGCGAGATTCGTGGTTTCGAATTTGTCTTTCTACATGCCTACATGTGAATGCGGCGGCGGGGAGGTCTCCCTCCCCGCCGCCTTGTTACTGATTACGGATTTGTTACGGGTTGGTCAGTCGAGGCCCCGTAATAGGCCGAGGTCACGCTTCGGATGAGCCAGCGCCCCACCGAGGAACGCCAGACCGCGAAGTCGAGCGTCCCGTCCCCGTCATAGTCGGCTCCCTGGACCGTGTCGGAGCCGGTCCCCCAGTAGGCGTTGGGGCCGTCTTTGACCAGCCACCGGCCCGTGGTCGGCCGGAAAATCGCAAAGTTTTGCGTGCCGTCCCCGGTGTAGTCTCCGGGCACGGTCGTGTCGGTAGAGACCCCGTAAAACACGCTCGGGCCGTCCTTGACCAGCCACTTGCCCAAAGAGGGCCGGAAGACCGCGATGTCGGTGGTGGAATCCCCGTCGTAGTCCCCGGGCACAGTGGTGTCGGAGGCGAACCCATAGAAGACCTGGAGGCCGTCGCGGACCAGCCACTTGCCGACGGCGGGCCGGAAGACCGCAACGTCGGCCGATCCGTCCCCGTCATAGTCGGCGGGTACGGGCAGGTCGGTGGTCACCCCGTAAAAAGCCCGGGTCAGACCTCGAACCATCCACTTGCCCAGACTGGGGCGATAGATCGCAAGATCCCAAGTCCGGTTACCCGAGTAATCCCGGGGCACCGGCTGGTCGGTCGAGGTTCCGAACCAGGCCTTGGTCAATCCCCGGATCAACCAGAGACCGATGGAAGGCCGGAAAAGGGCGATATCGCTGGTCCCGTCTCCGTTGTAATCGCCCACTACCGCTCCCCGATTGGTCCAGGGGCTGGGGGTAGGAGAAGCGGAAGGGCTGACGGAAGCGGTCGGCAGTAAAGAAGGTGACGGGGTGGGCGTGGCCGGTGACACGTCCGGGGTCGGGGTGATGAGGAAATCGAGGTAGAAATCGTGGTCGTGGTCGCCGCAGATGGTGAAATCGTAAAGATCAGTCTGGTATCCAGTAAAACAGGCGCTTACTGCTCCCATTCCGACCGCGTGGGTATCGAGGGCCCCGGTGTCGTAATATCCGCTCTGATTGGTGAAGTATGTCCCGTGCTGTTCCCAGCAACGGTCTTCCCAATCAAGATGGACCACAGCACCCTCAAGGGGCTGGCGGCTCCCGCTGTTATAGACATGTCCATATACCCTGATTTGGCAAGGAGAGCAGGCCGGGGAGCCGGTCGGAGTTGGCGACGGACTTGGGGTCGGCGTTGCTGCAGCGGTGGGAGTGGCTGAGGGGGCTAAAGTCGGACTCGGGGTCGGGGCCACCGAAGCAGTTGGGCTGGCCGTGGGGGCCGGGGTGGCGCTCGAGCTGGGTGTGGGAGTAACCGAGGCAGTCGGACTGGCGGAAGGGGCGGGCGTAGCCGTCACGCTCGGGGTGGGAGTGGCCGAGGACGTCGGCATGATGTTGGGAGTCGGGGTAACCGAAGGCGACGGGGTTACGCTGGGCGTGGGAGTAACCGAGGCAGTCGGACTGGCGGAAGGGGCGGGCGTAGCCGTCACGC
>CAZIEA010000278.1:0-2491 GCA_964538495.1 uncultured bacterium
AGGTCAAGCTCCTTATTGATCTCAAGCCCGCTCTGGACGAGAAAAAACTCGACCAGCGGCTTCTGCGCGAATTGGGGGGCTCTTCCCGCCGCCGGCTCGGCACCATCCTGGGGGAACTTCTGCCCCGCCGCCTGGTTTCGGTCTGCCTGGAGATGACTGGCGTCCCCCCGGACCGGACCGGGGACCAGGTGACCCGGGAGCAAAGGCAAAAGCTGAGGGGGTGGCTCAAGGCGCTCCCGGTCGAGATCGTTTCCACCCGGCCCATCGACGAGGCCATCGTCACCGCCGGGGGCTTGAGCCTGAAGGAAGTTAATCCCCGGACCATGGAATCCCGCCTGGTGAAGGGGCTTTACTTTGCCGGCGAGATCCTCGATCTCGACGCCGACACCGGCGGCTACAACCTCCAGGCCGCCTTTTCCACCGGGCATCTGGCCGGCGCCTCCGCCTCCTGCCTCCCTAAATCTCACCTGTAAACGTGTTTTGGCATGGAGCATAGGGCATAGAGCATAGAGTCACCCGGGGTTCAGGCGCGAGAATCGGTATCGGGATCGCTATCGGGCGCGCGATTTTTTGCACCTGATTAACTCTGATTCCTCTGTTTCTCTCTCTATGGATTTTCACGGATTTTTACTTCATGCTCTTCATGTCCTTCATGGTAAGAAAAGCAGGCTGAAGACTGAAGACTGAAGGAACTGCCGCGTTATTCACATGTAGACATGTAGAACCGCCGCCTTTTCAACCATGTAGACATGTAGAACATGTAGAAAATCAGATGCTGTGTGAATCTGTGAAAATCTGTGAAATCTGTGGAAAGAAAAAAGCGGTTCAATTCGTGGAAGGCGCCCTGAACCCCGAGATGAACCGGAAACAACGCCAGGCCTGGGCCGGAGAGATCGTCTCCCGGCTGGAAAAGATTTATCCCTCCGCCACGGTGGCCCTGGATTTCCGCAACCCGCTGGAACTCCTGGTCGCCACCGTCCTTTCCGCCCAGAGCACGGACAGGCAGATCAACCTTCTCACCCCCGCCCTCTTCCGGCGCTACCGCTCCGCCGCCGACTATGCCGCCGCCGACCTCGGGGAACTGGAAGGGCTGATCCATTCCTCCGGCTTCTTCCGGAGCAAGGCCAAAAACATCCGTGCCGCCGCGGTGATGCTCCGGGACCGCTTCGCCGGTGAGGTGCCCCGGACGATGGCGGAGCTGCTCGAACTTCCCGGGGTGGCCCGCAAGACCGCCAATATCGTGCTCCGCCACGCTTATGGGGTGGTGGAGGGGATCGCGGTGGACACGCACGTCAAGCGCTTGGCCTCTCGCCTGGGGCTGACGGAGGAGACCGACCCCGTCCGGATCGAACGGGACTTGATGGACCTGATTCCCCGCCGAAAGTGGGGAAAAGTGAACGACCTTCTGGTCACGCACGGCCGGCGGGTTTGCTCGGCCCGTAAACCCGCATGCGGGGTTTGCGTCCTCTCCGCCCGTTGCCCCTCGGTGAAGTCAGGCTGAAGGCACCGCCGTCTCATTCACATGTAGACATGTAGAACCGCCGCCTTTTCAACCATGTAGAGCATGTAGGTCATGTAGTTTAATTCGCTATCGTTGTCGTAATCGTAATCGGGGTCGGATGAGAATGTCGTATCGTCATTCCTGCGGAATGACTTGCAGTATCGTCCCTCGCTGCGCTCGGGACTTGTAGTATCGTTCCTCGCCGGGCTCGGAACTTGTCGTATCGCCGCTTCTGTGAAGCGGCTGGCAATGCTCCCGCGATTCCGGGCGGAGAAGCCCCCGCAGGGGGCGAAGCCCAAGGATTGGACTACGAATTACGCGAATTGCGCGAATTCAGGCGCCGGATTACGGATTACTGATCACGGATTACGAGGTTTCCTGAACCCTGAACCCTGAACCCTGACTCTATGCTCCATGCCCTATGCTCTATGCTAAAACGTCCACGGATTACACAGATTAAAACTTCATGCTCTTCATGTTCTTCATGGTGAGAAAAGAAAAGCAGTTCTCTGTGAAATCTGTGGAAAAGAAAAGCAGTTGTAGAGTGTAGGGCATGTAGTTAATCGCTGAAGCCCGCGGGGATGTCCCCGGCGGCGCCGTAGTAAAACCGGGTCAGGCCCCGGACCAGCCAGAGCCCCTTGCCGGGCCGGAAAACGGTGATATCCACCGCCCCGTCCCCGTTATAATCCGCGGGGACCGGGATATCCCCTTCACTCCCGAAGTAAACCGCGCCCTGGCCGGGGAAGAGCCACTTTCCGGAGCCGGGCCGGAAGACGGCGATGCCGGCGGAGCCGGCGCCTTCGTAGTCGGCCGGGACGGGAAAATCGTTTTGCCCCCCGAAGTAAAGGGTTTCCCCTCCCCGGAACAGCCATTTGCCGTTCTCGGGCCGGAACACCGCCGCCTGGAGGGCGCCGGTGCCGGAGTAATCGGCGGGGACGGGGGTGTCGTTTTCAGCCCCGAAGTAAAAACTTTCTCCGTTCCGGACCAGCC
>CAZIEA010000279.1:0-2475 GCA_964538495.1 uncultured bacterium
AGCGGGCCCTGATCATAGACTGGAAAACCGGCTCCCCCCGCCCCGAGGACGAGTTTCAGGTGGCCGCCGACGGGCTCTGGGCCCGCCGACGCTTGGCGTCGCCGGCGCTCGAGCTCGAAGCCTGCCTGGTTTACCTGGCTTCCGGGGAAGTCCGGACCTTTTCTCTCGGTCCCGAGCGCCTGGCAGCGATGGAGCGGACAATCGGGGAGGACATGGAACGGATGGCGGCTTGCCTGGCCGATCCCGAAGAGAACATCCCGCTGGACGAAGACCGTTTCCCGCTTCATAATGATTTAAGACATTGCTCGTTCTGCCCGTTTCAGGAGATGTGTCTTTCCCGGCGGGAGGACGACTACACCTAAAGGAGGCCGTCATGAGATTTTTACGCTTTGCCTTGGGGGCCGCGGTTCTGCTGGGGCTGTCGCTCCGGGCGGGCGCCCAGGAGGTGCCCGCGGTTCCCGCACCCTCCCCGCGTCCCCAATTGAGGATCATCTCCGATTTTCAGACCCCTCCCTTCTCCTTTGCCGAGGGGTTGAAGCATCTCGGCTTCGAGGTGGAACTGGCCGAAGCGCTCGGGGCCGAACTGGGGGCCGAGGTGGTCTGGGTCAAGCAGATGTTCAATCTTCCCACCTTCTCCAGCACCCTGGAAACGAACGGGGCGGACATGGCCCTGGCCGCCATTACCGTTACCCCGGACCGGGAAAGGATGTTTCTCTTTTCCCGCCCCTATTTCCGCTCCGCCCTGGCCGCCGCCACCCTGCGGGACGTGGACTGGGACCACCTGAAATGGAAAAACGGGCTTTCCCACCTCGTTCCCCTGGGAGTCCAGCGCCGGACCACCGCCGAGGAGTGGGCGAGAAAGAACCTCAAGGCCACCCGCAAGACCTACGACAATCCCAATCGGGTCGCCCGCGCCCTTAACAATAACGATGTTGCCGTCATTTTGATGGACGAGGAAATCCTGGTGGCCGAGCTTAGCCGGCTCAAATACAAGTTCAAGCTGGTAGAGAAAGGCTTCGACGAGCAGGATTACGCCATCGCCTTTGCCCGGGGCAACGAAGCCCTGCGGGACCGGGTGGACGCGGCCCTGGAGAAACTCGACGCCGACGGGGTTTACGACCGGCTTTACGAGAAGTGGTTCAGCCGTCTCGCCGACCTGCCCAAGTACCTCAGGCCTTCCCGGGGGCAAATCGGCGCGCAGTGAAAGAAGCGCTTTACCCGATCGCCGTCACCCTGGCCGTTTGGGTGGGGATTTACCTGGTCCTGCACCTGGTCTGGCGGCGGTTTGTCTCCCAGAAGGGGGGCACCAGCGTTCCCCCCTTGATCCGTCGGGTGGTGCTCTGGCTGCTCTGGGTCTTCGCCCTCATCATCATCCTCAAACTCTTTCAGCCCGATCTCAACCTGACCGGGCTCGTGATCGGGTCCACGATCTTTTCGGCCGTGATCGGCCTGGCCCTGCAGGACAGCCTGGTCAACTTCCTTTCCGGGGTGGTCTTCGCGGTGGAAAAACCCTTTCGTCTCAACGACTGGGTCATGGTCGGAGGGGAGGAAGGAGTGGTCACCGAGACCTCCTGGCGGACCACCAAGATCAGGACCCGGGACAATAACCTGGTGATCATCCCCAACAGCGTGATCGCCCGGGAGAAGATCACCAACTTCGACTATCCCTCGCGCCTGCTCCGGCGGCAGCTCACGGTTGGGGTGGACTATCGCCACCCCCCCCGCCTGGTCCGGCAGGCTTTGCTCGAAGCCGCGCGCGGGGTCCGGGAGGTGCTGGACACCCCGCCCCCGGACGTGCACCTGCTCGAGTTCGGGGATTTCAGCATCACCTACGAGCTCAGGTTCTGGCTGGAAGGCTACGACCAGGTTCGGGAGACGGCATCCCGGCTCCGGATGGAGATCAGCGAGGTTTTCCGGCGCCATGGAATCCGGATTCCCTTCCCGGTCCGGGACCTCCATCTTTCGCGGCCGGCCCGTGACGAAGTCACCCGCCCGCGCCTGGCGGTGGTGGAGGGGGAAGAGAATGGGAAGGAATTCCCGATCGGGGAAAAAGGATTCGAGATCGGCCGGGCCGAAGGCAGCGGCCTGTGCTTGCACGACCCCGAGGTTTCCAAGCAGCACGCCCGGATCAGCAACGCCTCCGGTCGGTTCCTGGTCGAGGATTTGAAGAGCCGGACCGGGACCAGGGTCAACGGGGTCAAGGTCGGATCCGTCCCCTTGAGTTCCGGGGACGAGATCGAGATCGCCGGCACCAGGATGGTCTTCCGCCTCGACTGAAACCGCGAATCCCCGCCAACTTAAACTAAGATTACGCAGATTACCGCGGATTTTTTCTCCACAGATTTCACAGATTTTCACAGATTTTACCTTCATGCTCTTCATGGCCTTCATGGTGAGAAAAACAGGCTGAAGGCTGAAGACTGAAGGAACTGCCGCCGCATTCACATGTAGACATGTAGGACATGTAGAAAACCC
>CAZIEA010000280.1:0-2456 GCA_964538495.1 uncultured bacterium
TAGGACATGTAGAACATGTAGGGGGTAACTGCAGGCTGAAGGAGTGGCGGAGAAGCAATCAGAGAAATCAGAGTTAATCAGGTGCAAAAGTTCGCGTCTCCTGACTCCTGAATCCTGTTTCCTGTATCCTGTGTTTCGACGGATTACGGATCACTGATTACGGATCACGTGGTTTCCTGAACCCTGAACCCTGAACCCTGAAAACCGGAACCTTGAAGCAAGAGAAGACAAAAAAACCGCTGGTCTCGGTGATCGTCCTGACCTGCAACGGCCGCAACCACCTGGATGAGTGCCTGGGTTCGCTGCTGCAGCAGACCTGGCCGGAGCTGGAGATCATCCTGGTGGACAACGGCTCCCGGGACGGGAGCGCCGCTTTCGCCCGGGAACGCTTTGGGAACCGGATTCGGATCCTGGAGTTGGAGAAGAACTTAGGCTACACCGGGGGCAACAACCGGGGCATCGAGATCGCCCGGGGGGAATATATCTGCCTGCTCAACGACGACACCAGGGTGGTTCCGGGTTGGGTGGAAGCGATGGCCGAGGTGATGGCTTCCCGGGAGCGCTGCGGGATGGTGGCCGGGAAGATCCTTTCCTACTATCATCCCGGCGTCATCGATAATGTCGGCCACGTCATCTACCGGGACGGAACCTTCCGTGGCCGGGGCCGCCTGGAAAAGGACCGGGGCCAGTACGACCGGGTGGAGGAAATCCTTTCCCCCAGCGGTTGCGCCATGATGATCCGGAAATCGGCCCTGGACGAGGCCGGTGGGTTCGACGAGGATTTCTACATCTACGGGGACGACGCGGAACTCTGTCTCCGCCTGCGCCTGGCCGGCTGGAAGGCCTGGACCGCCCCGGCGGCGGTGGTCTACCACAAGTATTCCGCCAGCACCGGGGCTTACTCCCCGCTCAAGGCTTTCCTGGTGGAGCGCAACCGGACCTGGCTTACGGTCAAGTATTTCCCTCCGGGCGCCCTAGCGGCCGTGCCCTTCTTCCTGCTCTGGCGGCTTCTGATCCAGGCTTACGGGATCCTGGCCGGGAAGGGCGCCGCGGCGGAGTTTTCCCGGAGTTATCCCGCCTGGCACCTGCTCCCGATCCTGGCCCGGGCCCAGCTTTCGGCTCTCAAGGGGCTGCCTGGGATGTGGAAGAAACGCCGCCGCCTGAGAGCGCTTTTCCGGGTTCCCCGGCGCGAGTTTTATCGCTGGCTGAGGGATTACGGAATGTCGGCCCGGGAGCTGGCCCTGAAGCCGTAAGGGAGCCCGCGGATGAAGATCGCCGTCAACGCGCTCTACCTGATCCCCGGAAAGGTGGGGGGGAGCGAGATTTATCTCCGGGAGCTCCTCGCCGCCCTCGCCCGGGTGGACCGGGAAAACCAATACCTAGTCCTCACCAACCGGGAGGCCCGGGGCGCGCTCGCGCTGGGGGAAAACTTCCGGGAAATTCCCCAGCCCGTCTCCGGGCGGAACCGGCCCCTGCGCGCCTTTTGGGAGCAGGCGGTCCTGCCCGGTCTGGTCCGCCGGGAAAAGATAGATGTGCTGCACTCCCCGGGTTCGGCCGCCCCCCTGCGCCTCCCCTGCGCCTCGGTGGTCACGATCCTGGATCTGATCTACCTGCGCTTTCCCGAGACTTTTCCCTTCTGGACCCGGGCCATGGTGCGGTTCCTCACCGCCGCTTCCGCCCGCGCCGCCGACGCCGTGATCGCCCTCTCGGAATATTCCCGCGACGAGATCATGTGGGAGCTCGACGTTTCCTGGGACCGGATCCACGCTGTCCCCCTGGGGGGCGGGAGCGTTTCCGCTTCCAGGCTCTCCCCGGAGGAGCGGGTCGACCTCCTGCGCCCTCTCGGGGTCCGCGGCCCCTTTATCCTCACGGTTTCCGCCGCCCACCCCCACAAGAACCTGATGCGCCTGATCGAGGGGTTCTACCGCTGGCGGTGCTCCGGCGGGCGCCACCAACTGGTGGTGGCCGGGATCAAGCACGATCGCCATTTCCGGCGCCTCTGGCGGCGGGTGGAGCGGATGGACCTGGAGGGGGAAGTCGTCTTTACCGGCTGGATTTCCGAGGAGTTGAAAAGCGTTCTTTTCGCGCAAGCCGCTATGTTCGTCTATCCCTCCCTGCTGGAGGGATTCGGACTCCCGGTCCTGGAAGCGATGCGGCTGGGGCTTCCCACGGCCTGCTCGGCGGTCCCCTCCCTGGACGAGGTGGCGGGGGATGCGGCCGAGCGTTTCGACCCTTACTCGACTTCCGAGATCGCCCGGGCGTTGGAAGCCTGCCTGAACGATTTCGCGCTTCGCGAAAAGCTGGGGAAAGCCGGTCCGGCGCAGGCGGCGAAGTTCAGTTGGGAGAAGACCGCCCGGGCGACCCTGGAGGTTTACGCCCGGGCCCTGGAGATCAAAGCCTCCCGCCGCCGCATTCACATGTAGACATGTAGGACATGTAGAAAACCCACTTTCCTC
>CAZIEA010000281.1:0-2455 GCA_964538495.1 uncultured bacterium
CGCCGCGGCGATCTCGAAAGCCGCCGGCGGGATGTCTCCCGCGATCAGGCCCGGCCGGAAGCGGGCGATGAAGCCGAGTTCGCTCCGGACCAGTTCGGGCGTGCCGCGCCGGAATTCGGTCCAGGCTTGGAGGGTTTCCCGGCGGCGGACGGTCAGGCTGTCGGCCTGAAGCACCCCGGTGTCGCACTCGAGAAACTCGTAAGCGAACCCCGCGCCGGCCTGTTCGCGCAGGAACCATTCCGGGGCGGAACTCCGGACCGCGATCTTGATCTCCGGCTTTAGCTTCAGCAGCATCCGGATCACCTCCCCGCCGCGGGAGGCGTGCCCGAACCCGTGCCCGGAAATGTAAAAGATCATTCTCACGTTTCACATGTAGGCATGTAGGACATGTAGAAAACCAGGCTGAAGGAACTGCCGCCATTATCACGCAAAGGCGCCAAGACGCAAAGAAAACCGATTCGCCTACGGATTAACCGCGAATCTCGCGAATCTACACAAATCAAGGCGACGGATTACGGATTACTGATCACGGATTACGGGCCTTCATGTTCTTCATGCTCTTCATGGTGAGAAAAGCAGGCTGAAGGCTGAAGACTGAAGGCTGAAGGACCCGCCGCTTTATCACGCAAAGGCGCCAAGACGCAAAGAAAACCGATTCGCCTACGGATTAACCGCGAATCTCGCGAATCTACACAAATCAAGGCGACGGATTACGGATTACTGATCACGGATTACGGGCCTTCATGTTCTTCATGCTCTTCATGGTGAGAAAAGCAGGCTGAAGGAACCGCCGCCGCATTCACATGTAGACATGTAGGACATGTAGAAAATCAAATGCTGTGGTAAAAAACGCGCGCCATTATCACGCCCAGGCGCCAAGAAACATTGTACAATCTCCGCCGGAGAAACGATCCGGTTAACTCGTTTCCGGGCTGACCTTCAGGAAGGAGGATTAATGGCGGCGCTGTTTTGTGCCCTGGGGATAATGCTGTCCGCGTCCGTACCGGCGTCGGAAGCTCCGGCCGGCCCGGAGCTTTCCGGCTGGCTGGGGCGGAAGCTGGCGGCTTCGGCGGAGAGCGGCTGCGTCCCCGCCCAGGTTTTTCTGGCCAAGGTTCTGCTCCGGGGAGAACCGGCCGACGCGGATTACGCGCGCGCGGCCGGCTGGTGGCGCGCCGCGGCCGAGAAGGGGGACGCCGAGGCCCAGACCTGGATGGGCTGGCTCTGCGAGAAAGGGCTGGGGCTGGAGCGTTCCCCGGGGAAAGCGATTGAGTGGTATCTGGCGGCCGCGGGGCAGGGGGCCGTCGAGGCCCAGGCCGCCCTGGGCAAGATCTACCTCGAGCGAGGTGACCAGGCTCAGGCCCTGAAGTGGCTGAAGGCGGCCGCCGCGGGGGGGCACCTCGGGTCCCAGTTGGAGCTGGGCCTGATGTATGCCGAGGGGCGCGGGACTCCCCGGGACGACCGGGAAGCAGCGGCTTGGTTCCGGAAGGCGGCTCTGGGCGGGGAGGCCGAGGCGATGCGGCGGCTGGGCCGGTGCTACCGGGAGGGCCGGGGCGCGATCGAGGATTATGTTGAGGCCTATGCCTGGTTTCTGCTTGCCGTCGAGCATGGGCGGGAAGAAGCCCGCGCCGACAAGGACGAACTGAAAAAGCTCCTGGCCGCCCCCGACCTGGTCCGGGCCCAGGACCTGGCCTACGAATATGTTTCCTGGATCGGCGGCGAAGGTTACGCGGGGTCGGGGACGGGATTTTTCGTCTGCCCGGAGGGATACTTTCTCACCGCTTTCCATGTCGTGGAGGGGGCGAACGCGATCACGGTAAGCGTCGGGGCCGAGACCAGGTCAGCGGCCCTGGTCTGTGGGGATCGGGCCACCGACGCTGCCTTGCTCAAGGTTTCCGGGGAAGGTTTCGCCTCCCTCCCGGTCGTTTCCAGCTCCGGCGCGGAGGCCGGAGAGGAAGTTTTCACGGTGGGCTTCCCCAGCATCGAGCTTCAAGGGCGCGAGCCCAAGTATACCCAGGGTTCGGTCAGCAGCCTCTCCGGGAGCGGGGACGAGTTTCACGAGTTCCAGGTCACCGTCCCCATCCAGCCCGGCAACTCCGGCGGGCCGCTGCTCAACCGGCGGGGAGAGGTGATCGGGATCATGACCGGGCGTTTGGACGACGAGACCATGTTCTCCGCCAGCGGGATGTGGCCCCAGAACGTCAATTACGCCCTGAAAAGCGACTATCTCCTTCCCCTGCTCAAGTCCCTGCCGCCCGGCGCCTGCGGGACGGCCGGGTCGGACCCGGGCCTGACCCCGGTCCAGCGGGCCCGGAACGCCGTGGGGCTGGTCCTCACCGACTGAAGCCGGCATAGAGCATAGAGCATAGGGTCAGAAAACCAGGAAACAGGATTCAGGGGAAACCGTAATCCGTAATCCGTGATCCGTAATCCGGCGCCTGAAATATTGGGAATCCAG
>CAZIEA010000282.1:0-2451 GCA_964538495.1 uncultured bacterium
GTCCCGGGGTGGGGGCCGCAAGGCCCGGGGCAACGTCCGGACGGCAAAAAGGCCGCTTCCTAACTTGAAGCAGAACCCAAGGCAGAGAAAAGCCGGGGCTTAGACCGAAGCCGGGGTCAGGGTGAAGACTCGCGCCAGGCGGGCGGCGGCCTTAAGATCGCGGCGGCGGAGGGCGGCGCGAACCTCATCAAGCTTATATGCGTCATCCAGGGAGAGATACGGAGACCAGCCGGCGCCGGTATCCAGCAACTCGACGTCAACCTCGGCCACATACTCACCCTCGTGCACGAGCTTGGTGTTTCGTCCGGTCGTCATTTTCTCCTCCTCCGAAAACCATCCGTCCATCTATCCGAATCAGGCAAATAAGCGGTCACGAGCACTGCGGGGCCGTTTTCCCCCCTTGGTATGCCCCATACAGCGTGAATCGGAGTTCCATCCGGATTTCGCTGCAATAAGAGAACACACGGTCCTTTCGGGTAGTCAGGATAGTTTTCCAGCAGTTCCGCCCCAGCCATGCCTGTCACGAGATCGCGAACAAAAAGACCGTCTTGGGCTAATTCATCGTAGCCGTGGTTGGAAATCAGAATTTTCCCCCGCTCGACAAGCTTCTTGAGTCTCGCCAGCGTGTCGTCCATGAAAACAGCATAGCATTGTGAAGACCCGAGAGCAACGGGATGCCTCCCCTTGTGGAATTTTGGGGGGCCGGGGGCGACGGAGAAAAATAATTCGGGAGAAAAGCGGCGCGGGCGCGACCAATGAGATGGAGGGAGCGATAAACAGAGGCTATAAGAGTAAGGCCCCGGGCGGCGGAGCAAGGATCAGGCGAGGGTCGGCTCGTCGGCCGGAGGCGGGGAATCCGGGGCCTGCCCGTCCCGGGCGGCGGCTTTGCGCTTGCGCTTCTCTTCTTTCTTGCGTTTCGTGGCCAGCTCCCGCTGGCGCTTGGCGAAGGCGTAATTGGTCTTGGCCATTTCTCCTCCTCTTTATTTGCTCTAATTGCCTTTTTAATAAACTCCGGGGAATCGGCTCTCCTGTCAAGGGAAGAACGCCGGCGGGCGCGCGAAGTTTTACCGCCGTCTCCACAGAGAAATTTGCTTTTGCCGCCGGGATGGTAGAATTCAAAGCAAGCCGCGGCCGACCCAGGCGGCCTTCAGCCTGCTTTTTTGAGCGCCAAACCTCACACCCCACACCTCATACCGAATACGAGTACGAGTTCGAGTACGATTATCTAATGACTCTATGCTCTATGCCCTATGCTCTATGCCAAAACATGTCTACATGTGAATAGCCCTTGAAACTAGCGGACACGACAGCCAGAAAATATTTTCTGCCCGGCGGGATCGCGCTCGCGCTCATCCTGGGCCTGCTCGCCCCCTCTCCGGGCCGGGCCGCCGGGAACTGGGCGGCGGCCGGGCTCGACTCCCGGATCCTGGCGGTGCTGGGGATCTTTCTGGCCACCGGTTACTGCCTGCGGCTCCGGCGCCTGGCGGCCGGGCGGGGCTTTGCCGCCGCCGGCCTGACGGCGGTCGGCCTCAACCTCCTGGCCGCCCCGGCTCTGGCGGTGGGGCTGGGAATGCTGCTGCGCCCGCCCGAGGAGGTCCTGATCGGGCTGATCGTCTTTGCCGCCGTGCCCACCACCCTGGCCTCCTCCACGGTCATCAGCGTCGCGGCCGGGGGCAACGCCGCCTGGGCCGTGGGCCTGATGGTCCTGCTCAGCCTCTCCGGGACCCTGCTCATGCCCTTCACCCTGGGCTGGGGGCTCGAGACCGCCCTGATCGAGATCGACCGCTGGGGCTTGCTGCTCAAGGTCTTGACCCTGGTCGTGCTCCCCCTGGCGGCCGGCTGGGTGATAGGCAAGCAGGCCGGGCGCCGGGGATGCGCGGCGGTCAACTGGATCCCCCCCGCCCTGGTGGTCTTCATCGTCTGGGTCTCGGTCTCGGCCCAGAGCGAGGCCCTGCGGGTCTTCCCCCCCGCCCTGGTGGTCTTCATCGTCTGGGTCTCGGTCTCGGCCCAGAGCGCGGCCCTGCGGGTCTTCCCCCCCGCCTGGGCCCTGGGAACGGTCGGGATCTCGCTCGGGTTCCATTTTATCCTGCTGGCCCTGGCCCTGGCCGGGGGAAGGTTTCTGGGACTAAAAACCCCGGAGCGGAGGTCTTTCCTCTTCGTCTCCGCCCAGAAAAGCCTCCCGGTCACGATCGCGGTCCTGGCCCTGCTGGGCCAGGGCCCCCAGGCCGCCCGGGCCCTGCCGGAAGCGGCCACGGCGGCCGCGGTCCTGCTCTATTTCCCCCACGTCCTCTTCGACGCCGCCCTGGCCGCCTGGCTCCGGGGCCGGAAATCCTGAAGAGGGTTCAGGGTTCAGGGTTCAGGCCTCAGCATAGAGCATAGGGCATAGAGCATAGGGTCAGGAAACAGGAGTCAGGAGTCAGGAGTCAGGAAAGACCGTAATCCGTGATCAGT
>CAZIEA010000283.1:0-2443 GCA_964538495.1 uncultured bacterium
AGTACGAGTACGATAATCTGTGAAATCTGTGGACAGCATTTGATTTTCTACATGTCCTACATGTCTACATGTGAATCGCGTTGGTTCCTTCAGCCTTCAGCCTAATCAGCGGGTGACTGGGAGGTCGGAGGCCTGCCCCCAGTAAACCCTGGTCAAAGCCCGGATCAGCCAACGCCCCTCGGATCCGCGGAAAACCCCGGCGTCGGAGATGCCGTCCCCGTCGTAATCGGCCGGGACCGGGGTATCCCCGCTCCGGCCGAAGTAGAAGCGGGTCAGATCCCGCAGGAGCCAAAGCCCGCTGGAGGAACGGTAGATCGCCCCCATTTCTTCGCCTCCCCCGTAGGCGGCGGGAACCGGCCGGTCGGCGGAAGTCCCGAGATAGAACTTGGTCAGACCCCGCACCGCCCAGAGGCCGGAGGACTTGCGGACCGCGAAACGCGCGGTCCCGTCCCCGGCCCAATCTCCCGGAACCGGGTAATCTCCCGGGGCCCCGAAAAAAGCCCTGGTCAGGCCCGGAACGGCCCAGAGCCCGGAGGCCGGACGGAAGATCCCGGGGGCGCAGGTGCCGTCGCCATAGTAGTCGCCGGGGAGCGGGATGTCCGCGCTCCCCCCGAAGTAAACCCGGGTCAGACGGCGGATCAGCCAGGCTCCCGGGCCGGGCCGGAAAACGGCGATATCGCTGGTGCCGTCCCCATCGTAATCCCCGCTCACCACCAGGTCCCCGGAGCGCCCGAAGAAATCAGTTCCCCAGTTCCGGATCGTCCAGAGGCTGACCGAAGGGCGGAAGACCCCGATGTCGGCGGTCCCGTCCCCGCTGTAATCGCCGCTGCGGAGATAGAGAATAATCGAAGCTGGAGTCGGGGAAGGCCGCGGGGTCGGGGTCGGCGTGGGCGGGACCCAGCAGAGGGTGAGTTCCCACTCGCTGATTTCCCCGGAGGCGCCGAGCTGGGTGTTATAAACAGCCAGGGTCCAGTCCCCCGACATTTCCTGCCAGGAGAAGCGGGAAAAAGCCTGGACCGGGCGGAACTCCCCGATATAGGGGGAAGTCCCTTCTTTAAGAGTAGTGCGGGCCCCATCCCTGAGCACCGTCTGGTAGAGAGCGTTCCCGGTCAGATCGCCCTGGGAGAAAAGAACGGCGGTCGTCCCCTGGGGGGAGATCAGGTAGGCGGTGGAAAGAGAGAGGTCGTTGCTCGAGTTCGCCTCCAGCCCCAGGAGGACGCCGCTGATCCTCCCCTCCTGGTTGATCGTGATTATCCCCTCGGTCACCTGGCCGCCGGTGACGGCGAAGGCAGGGCCGGAGTAAGCATCGCAGTTCCCCGGGGTCGGGATCGGAGTGGGAATCCCCACCGGGGTGGGAGAAGGGGCGGCGCAAATTTCCAGGTCCCAGGCGCCCAGGTGCAGGACGCATTCCTCCTCCGGGTCGCAGTTGTCTTCCCCGTTTACCACGATAAGACGCCAGGAGCCGGAGATGGCCCAGCCGGAGAAATCCGAAAGCCTCCCCACCGGGTGCCAGCGCCCGGGATAAGGCTGGACCCCGGTGGTGATGGAGCGCTCGGCGGCGTCGTCAAAAATGGTCCCGTAAAGCGCGGAACCGGAGAGGTTGCCGATCTCGAAAAGCGGCACCGGGTCCTCGTTGCCGGGGGCATAAAGGTACATTCCGGCGTCGGAGAGCCCGGTGTCGCCCTCGGTGGTCATATCGATTTTCACCACCACCGATTTCACCTTGCGCGGATCGGTGATGGACTTGGAGGAAATTCCCACGTTCTGCTGGTAAACGTCCAAAGGCGGCATCTTGTAGCTCACGCAGTAAGGAACCGGGGTCGGAGGCACGGGAGTGGCGGTGGGGATGGGGGTTTTGTAGCCCGCCGGGGTCCGGGTCGCCGTGGCGGTCGGACCCGGAGTGGGGGTGGCGGTCGCCGACGGCGGCGGCACCCGGTAGCAAAGGTCAAGCTTCCAGTCCGAGACCGACCCGCCTTTTTCGCCGTCGCTGTTGAAAACCCCTAAAACCCAGGTCCCGGTCATCCACTCTCCCCGGAAGGAATTCAGGGCTTCCGCCGGGCGGTAACGCCCGCTGTAAGGGGGAGCGCCATTGGCGATGGGGATGACGGCGGAATCGTCGAACACGGTCTGGGAAAGGGTGTTCTCCTGCATGGTGGCGTAGCGGTAAAGCGCCACCTGGGCGCCTTCCGGGGAAAAAAGGTAGAGGGCGGTATCGTACAAATCCCCCGAAAACAGCAGGCTGACCTCGACCGTGACTTCTTCCACGATTCCCCGGGTCTTGATCTCGGGCGCCGCGCCGAACCACATCCCCGCCCGCTGCCAGGCAAAGGGATCGGCCGTAACCGCAAAACAGCTTCCGGGGGTGGGGGTAACCGGGGGAACCGGCGTCGGGGTCGGGGTCGGCGGGTTCAAGTAAAGAGTCCAGCCTTCCAGAACGCCATTG
>CAZIEA010000284.1:0-2435 GCA_964538495.1 uncultured bacterium
GGGCTGCCCCAACCGCTGCACTTTCTGCGACCGGGCCGTCTTCGGCAACATCGCCCGGTTTCACTCCCCCCTACGCGTTTTGGAAGAGGCAAAAAGGCTGGTTGAGGAGTTGGGGGCCCGGGAAATCCGCTTTTTCGACGACACCTTCACCCTGGACCGCAAACGGACGGTGGAAATCTGCCGAAACCTGCGCGGAAGCGGCCTCGGCATCCCCTGGACCTGCCTGACCGCGGTCCGGGCGGTCGATTCCGAGACCTTGCGGGAGATGAAAAAAGCCGGCTGCTGGCAGGTCCTCTACGGCTTGGAGTCAGGAGACGACCGGATGCTGAAACTCCTGAAAAAGGGCAACACCGTCGAGCATAACCGCCGGGCCGTCCGCTGGGCCAAGGCCGCGGGGCTCGAGGTCCGGGGGGATTTCATCGTCGGCACCCCGGGGGAAACCATGGAGAGCCTGGAGGCAACGCTGCGCTTCGCGATCGAAGAAAAACTCGACTACGCCCACTTCAACAAATTCACCCCTTTCCCCGGAACCGAACTTTACCGGAATCTGGCCTCAGAGGGCTACCGCTTCGACTTCGAACACGGCTGCAGCATCCTCGACCACGGCGCTCTCCTTTATGTTCCTCCCACGCTCCCGGCCGACCAATACCGCCGCTGGCTGGACCTGGCCTTCAAGCGCTTTTACCTGCGCCCCGCCCACCTCCTACGGCGGGCGCGCTCGATCCGGACCTGGACCCAGTTCAAGGGCCAGATCCGGGGGGCCTTCAGCATCGCCGGCCTCTGAAGCGGCATTCCACGAATTTCACGAACTGAAACAACGGTTACCCGGGTGGAACCGCGAATCTCGTGAATCCCCACGAATGAGAACTGAAGCGGACGCGGACAGAACGGCCCTCCTGAAAAAGGTGTTGGCAGATTCGGGGCTGGAGAGCGCAGCCCGGTTCCGGGTCCCCCTGGCCCCCCTGACCTCCCTGGGGATCGGGGGTCCGGCCGAGGCGTTGCTGGAAACCGCCGAAGTCGGAAAACTCTCCAACCTGCTGGCCGAACTGGAGAAATGGGAAATACCCTGGCGGGTCCTGGGGGCGGGAACCAATATCCTGGTCGCCGACGACGGGGTGCCGGGGGTGGTGATCCGGCTGCTTCCGACGGAGCCGCTCCCGGAGGGGGAAAACCGGCTCCGCGCCGGCGCCGGCGCCCTCCTTTACCGGGCGGTCCAGACCGCCCGCACCCAAAGCCTTTCCGGGCTCGAGTTCGGGGCCTGGATTCCGGGAACCGTTGGAGGAGCAGTGGTTATGAACGCAGGGACCGAAGGGGGAAAGATCTCCGATATCCTGGAATCGGTCGTCCTGCTCGAGCCCGGAAAACCTCCGGCGGAAATCCCGGGGGGGGAATGCGGCCTGGCCTACCGCTCCAGCTCCCTGCGGAGCGGGAAAAAGGTCGTCCTGGAGGCGGTTTTCGGACTCCGGCCCGGAGCGGCACAGGAAATCGCCGCCGCCGAAGACGCCGAGCGGCAACGGCGGGACCGGACCCAGCCCCGGGGAGTCAGAAGCGCCGGGTGCTTCTTCCGCAACCCCCCCGGCGAGCGGGCCGGGCGCCTGATCGAAGCCGCCGGGTTCAAGGGGGCCCGGGAGGGCGGGGCTTCGGTCTCCTCCCGGCACGCTAATTTCCTCCTCAACGAATCCGGGGCGACCGCGGCCGATTTCCGGGCCCTGGCCGACCGGGTCCGGGCGGGGGTGCTCCGGGCTTCCGGAATCCCGCTCGAGCCGGAGGTGGAGTTGTGGCCCTGAAGCCGGAAAAAATTAAAATTTTTTTTTTGACTATTTCCCCGGGATGTCCTACCATGACCCCGAATCGTGAGTTGGCTGTAAAAACCACAACACAGCAACAGGAATATCAACCATGGAGGTGAGCAAGATGAAGCATGCCATAGTGGCTGCGGTTGCTCTCCTGGTCGCAGTGGGCCTGGCCGGAAGCGCCGGCGCCGCCACGCTGATCAGCGAGGGATTCAACGGTTTCGACACCGGCACCAGGCCGGCGGGTTGGGTTTTCAAAGGCTGCAACGCCAACAGCGCGACCTACACGGCCGCCGGCGACTTCGGCCTGGCCTCGCCCTCGATCAAGCTGGATGCGACCGGCGATGTCATCACCACCGTGACCTACAACCCCTCGGGGGCCGGGGTGGAAGTCTCCTTCTGGATGAAGGGCCAGTCGATCAACCCGACCAGCAGCCTGCGGGTGGACAAGTTCTCGGGTACGGCCTGGAGCATCGTCACCACCATCTCGGGCATCGCGGGCGTGGGGACGACCTACGGCCCCCTGACCATCAACGGCTCCTCCTCGCAGGTGCGCTTCGCCTATACCGGCCTCGGGGACGCTCTTGCTTTTGACGACGTCCTGGTCGAGGACTACACCACCACCACCATCGTCACCACCAC
>CAZIEA010000285.1:0-878 GCA_964538495.1 uncultured bacterium
ATTCGGTCCTGGTCGACGCCGCCGCCACCGCCCTGGGCAACCGGGTCCTGGGGCCGGAAGCGGCCGCCGATCCCGGGGTGGGGGACTTCATCCTCGAACTTCCCGGCATCCGGGGCTACCTGCTGGTGGCCGGGGAGATCGTCCAGGTCCGGGGGGACCTGGAACTCGTATAACCGCCGACCGCGAATCCCGCGAATCCACACGAATTATTCCTTCATGGCCTTCATGGTGGAAAAGAAACTTCTCTGTGGCCTCCGGCGCCTCTGTGAACTCTGTGGTTCAGCAGCGCTTCAAGCTTTCAAGCATTACCCCGGCCCAGAGGAAAGGAAGAGAGGCCGGAAAAAGAGAAAAAATAATCTTGGCCGCGCCGGCGCCGGGAGGGTATTATTAAGAGTGACGAAAAATACCTTTACCTCGCCGATGAGGAGGTTTTCATGAGCGTGAAATGCCCCCGGTTCTGGGCCGTCTTTTCGGTTGTGCTGCTTCCGGTCCTCGCCTGTTTCGCCCTTCCGCTCCAGGCGGAAGAGTATTCGCCGGAAGTGATGGAGGAAATCGCCAAACTCGAGCAGGAAATCCGGGACAACGGTTACAGTTTCACGGTCGCGCCCTATCCCGGGATCGAGGAGCGTCTGGCCAACCCCGGGGGCGGGTTGGTGATGCCGGAGAACTACCGGGATCTCGCTCCTAACGAGAAGGTTGAAGCCCGCCGCGAGACCCCGCTCCCCGCCGTCTTCAGCTGGCACGACTACGACGCTCTCACCCCGGTGAAAAATCAAGGCGCCTGCGGGAGCTGCTGGGCTTTCGCCATGTGCGGGGTGGCCGAGTCGGCGATCAAGCGCGCCCTGGGGCTCGATCTGGACATCTCCGAGCAGTGGCTC
>CAZIEA010000285.1:902-2397 GCA_964538495.1 uncultured bacterium
GTCCTGGGGTATAGTTGCGAGGCCGGCGGTTTTTTCTGTTATGAGTTCTTCACCAACGCCCCGGGCCTGGACGGCGAGATCGGGATCGTCCAGGAGAATGATTTCCCCTATTTTGCGAGCGACCTTAAGTGCAATTACGCCTATCCCTACAACCACATCTTCCGCCTGCAAGACTACGGCAACGTCGGCACCGCCGGCCCCGACAATCCCGAACTCCGGATCGAGGATATCAAGCGGGCGATCCTGCAGTACGGCCCGGTCTCGGTGGCCATCTACGCCGGGGGGGCCATGAGCGCTTATTCCGGGGGGGTTTTCGATCTCGACAGCCGGGACTGGCCCAATCACGCCGTGGTCCTCTACGGCTGGGACGACAGCCAGGGGGAAGCCGGGGTTTGGCTGATGCGCAACAGTTGGGGCGAGACCTGGGGGGAGAAACCCAGTTTCAGTTGGGGGCTCGACACGGCTTATGACACCCGGGGCTACATGCGGATCGAATACGGCTGCAGCCGGGTCGGCTACGGGGCCATGTTCGCTACCTTCGCCCCCGGACCGGCCGTCCCCCGCTACAGCGAACTCCAGATCCCCCGGGAAATGTTCGGGGGCGGGACCGCCCGGAACTGGAAGGCCGATGAAGCCGTCTGGCGTTACGACCTCCCCTTTCCCTTCCCCTTTTACCAGGAGCTGTACCCCACGATCTGGGTCAGCTCCAACGGTTACGTCGCCTTCAACTCCGGAACCTGTCTCTGGAACTTCAGCATCGAGAACCTGAAGAACACCAAAATCCTGGCCCCGGTCTGGGCCGATCTTTCCACGGAAGCCGAGGGCCGGGATGTTTATCTGACCGAGAGCCCGGATCAGGTGGTGATTCGCTGGGTGGCGGACCAGGCGGGGATCCAGGGCACGCTGGTCAACGTTGACGTGGAGCTGGCCCTGCGCCGGAACGGGAGCTTCCAGGTCAACTACGGCGGCGGGTATTTTTACCAGGATTTCCCCGTAGTCGGATTCTCTCAGGGGAATGCCAACGACTATTATCTCACCGACGTCAGCGGACGCTGGTCCCTGCAGTCGGATTTTGCCAATACCCTTAATGCCGGCGAGTTCGTCGAGGGGGTAAACCGCCGCCGGCCCATCGGAAGCAGGATTTTTACTCCCCTGGTCCCGGACGCGGGAGTGCTGAACGGGGATTACAACGGGGACGGGAGTTCGGATTTGGCCGTCTTCCGGCCCGTCAACGGCCTCTGGGCTCTGAGGGGGATCAGCCGCTTTTACTTCGGGCTGGGGCTGGCGTTGCCGGTCTCGGGCGATTACAACGGCAACGGCACCGCCGATCCGGCGATCTTCCGGACCAGCGATGGTTTCTGGGCGATCCGGAACCTGACCCGGGTTTATTTCGGCGCCCCCGGCGACCTTCCGGTTCCCGGCGACTACGACGGGGACGGCAAGGCGGATATCGCCGTCTTCCGCCCCTCCTCGGGCCTCTGGCTCGTCCGGGGCC
>CAZIEA010000286.1:0-1940 GCA_964538495.1 uncultured bacterium
GTCGAAACCGACCCGGGCGGCCTTTTTCTGGAGCTTCTGGGCCCGGGCCAGGGCGGGCAGATGCGGGCTGGTCTCGGCGAAAAGCGAAGAGCCGGGGGTGAGATTTTTTTCCCGGGCCTTGA
This sequence comes from uncultured bacterium, assembly GCA_964538495.1. Classification (GTDB taxonomy): domain Bacteria; phylum Auribacterota; class Erginobacteria; order Erginobacterales; family DAOSXE01; genus CAZIEA01. Next base: position 123 of record CAZIEA010000286.1, read on the forward strand.
TACTTTCCCAGTTGGCGACCACCTGGCCGGCGCCGGCGACCTCGACCTCGGCGAAGACATGGGGATGGCGGCGGATCATCTTGGCCACGATCCCCTCCGCCACCTCCTCCAGGGGAATGCCCAGGCGTTCCTCCGCGGTCCGGCAGATCATCAGGACCCCGAAGAGCATGTCGCCCAGCTCTTCCCGGAGGTTGTCCGGGTCCAGCGCGTTCAGGGCCCCCAGCACCTCGCAGACTTCCTCCCGGAGCTGCGGAGCGAGGGTAGCGACGGTCTGCTCCCGATCCCAGGGACAGCCCTCGGGGCCCCGCAAACGATCCACCATCTCGAGCATGCGCAGAACCGCGTTCATTTCGAATTTATGACTCCCTTTCGTTTTGTGTGGGTTGCCGCCTGACTGCAGTCCACAGATTTTCACAGATTGGCACAGATTTGGTCGCTATCGTTGTCGTTGTCGTAATCGGGGTGTGGGGTATGAGGTGTGGGGTGTGTTCCAGCATAGAGCATGGGGCATAGGGGCGCAAAAATCGTGATCCGTAATCAGTAACCCGTCACCTAAATTCGCGTAATTCGCGTAATTCGTAGTTCAATCAGATTTCTGAACCTCACTCTCCCTCCCGGGATGACGGGCGAACCACCATCTCGATCCCCATAGCACCAAGACATAGGAAACCAACCCGCAGGCCAGGGCGAGCGGGACGCTTCCCAGGTAAGCCGGGAGAGCGAGATCCCGGGCCGCCCGGAAAAATTCCGAAGCCGTCGAGGGCATCTTGAAGGCAAAGGCTTCCCGGCCCAGGAACCAACTCCCCACCAGGTAATCGAGCCCGTAAAAAAAGACCCCATTGAACGGGTTCACTACCAGGGTTCCCAAGTAGGTGGCGACCGGATTGGCCTTGACCAGGGGAGAAAGGGCCAGAGCCGCCGCCATCCCCAGGCCGAAACCGGGCGGGACCGACAGGGCGAAGCCGAGGGCGAACCCGCGGGCGATTCCGCGCGGACTGCTGTGGAGGGAAAACAGCTTCCGGGCGAAGCGCCGGAGCTTGGCCCAAAGCCATTTCACTCCACGATCTCCCGACCCCGGAACCGGCTCAGCCGCCGGCCCAGGTAAATGAACGGGGTGTCGCAGGCGGCCACGATCACCTTGAACAGGTAGGTGGTAAGAACAATCTCGAAAAGAACCGGAATCGGGAAAACTCCCGCGAAAGCCACCAGGCAGAAAACCGAGGAATCAATGAGCTGGCTGACCATGGTGGAGGCGTTGTTGCGCAGCCAAAGGTGACGGCCCGAGGTAATCCGCCGCCAGAGATTGAAAGCCCAGATGTCGTGAAACTGACTGAGCAGGTAGGCGGTCACGCTCGCCAGGGCCACCCGGGGAAGCAAGCTGAAAACCCGCTCCAGCGCGGGCTGGATGGTGTCGGCGGGCGAGGGAGCAAACAGGAGGGCGATCTGCATATAGACCGCCGCCGCGATCAGGGCGGCAAACCCCAGCCAGACGCCCCGGCGGGCGGCCTTTTTCCCATAAACCTCGGAGAGAAGGTCGGTAGCGAAAAAGATCCCGGCGTAAAGGATATTCCCCAGGGTGGCTTCCAGCCCGAAAAGTTCGACCAGTTTCAGGACCTGGATGTTGCAGACGATGATCGAGGTGACGATGGACATGTAGAGGCCGCTTTTCCCGAAAAGCCGGAAAAAGACCAGGACCGCCGACAAGTCCAGAACCAGGAAGAAGAACCAGATGAGTTCGTTGGGCATCAGTCCCCTTCGGCGCCGCGGCGCCCCTCCAGGTCGAGAAGGAAGCTCTTCCAGCCCTCGCCCGCGCTGAAC
>CAZIEA010000286.1:1950-2297 GCA_964538495.1 uncultured bacterium
TATTCAGGGTCGGGGAGACGGTCTTCTCGCGCGACTATCTTGCGGACGCCTCGTTCACCATCGACCGCAGCTACTTCGAGGGCCTCGTCGTCAGGCGGCGGTGGATCGTTCTCCTCGCCGCGGGGGTCTATCCGGCCGCGCTCGCCGCCCTCTTCCTCCAGTCAGCCGCCGCGGCGGCCGTCGGCGCGGATGACCCGGTGGCAGGGAACCAGAAGCGGCAAGGGGTTCGACCTCAAGGCGGACCCGGCCGCCCGCGCCGCCGAGGGGAAACCGGCCGAGAGCGCGAGAAGGGCATAAGATCGGGTGGCGCCAGGCGGGATCGCGGCGGCCGCGGCCCAGATCCGGCG
>CAZIEA010000287.1:0-2291 GCA_964538495.1 uncultured bacterium
CCTCGGGACTCTACGCCCGGGAGGCCGTCCGTTTCGTCCTCGACCGCCCGCTCGATTTCCTGAAGCTCACCGCGAAAAAGACCGCGCTCTTCTGGGGACCCCGGGAGGTGGCCAACATCAGGGAGATGCATTTCGTCCGCTTGAACTCGGCGGTTCTCCGCCTCATCCCCCTCAACTTCCCGGCCGTGCTCTCCCTGGCCCTGGTTGGAGGCGCGTTTTTCTTCTTCGCCGTCCGCCGCCGGGGAAAGGAGGGGGCGGAAGCCCGCCGCGCCGGGATCCTGGTCCTCGCCTTCGTCGGGCTCTATTTCCTCTCGATCCTCCCCTTTGCCGCCGCGGGCCGCTATCGCGTCCCGGCCCTTCCGGGGATTCTCCTTTTCGCCGCCCTCGGAATCTGCCGGATCGGGGAGCTCGCCTGCGCCCGCCGGACGGCCGCGGCCCTGGCCGCGGCCTCCGCCTGGGGGCTTCTTTTCTTCCTCTGCGGCCTGGACCTCACCGGCTACCGGCCCTCGGCGGCCAAGTGGCACTACGATCTGGGCCTGGCCCTCTCCGACGCCGGGAAGACCGGAGAGGCGCTCGAAGAATACCGGGCCGCCCTGGCCGTCGACCCGGATTATTTCCGGGCCCGCAACAACCTGGGGGCGCTCTTTTTTGCCCTGGGCCGCTACCCCGAAAGCATCCGGGAGTACGAGGAGGCGCTCCGCTGCCGGCCCGGCCAGGCCGAAATCCTCAGCAACCTGGGCGTGGCCTGGGCCCGGCTCGGGGAGACCGGCGAGGCGATGAAGTTCTTCGGGCAGGCGCTCGCGTCCGACCCGGAATGCGTGCAGGCCTATAACAACCGCGCCGGCCTGCTCCTGAGGCAGGGGCGCGCCGAGGCGGCGCTCGCCGATTATCGCCGGGTGGTCGCGCTCAAGCCGGACAACGCCGAGGCCCACTACAACCTTGCCCTCCTGCTGGCCGAAAGGGGCCGTCGCGGCGATTCCCGCCGGCACCTGGAGACGGCGCTCTCCCTCCGGCCGGACTACCCGGAGGCCCGCGCCGCGCTCGAGAGCCTGGCCGGAGAATAGGGCAGGGCAGATTTTTCTTCATGTGCTTCATGGTAGGGAAAACAGCTTGCAGGCCAAAAGAAAGCTCCGCTCAGGAGGGAAAGAAAATTCCCCTGAAATAACATGAGTCTCAAGCATTACCCCCGCAAAGTTGAAGAGGACCCAAACCCCAAGGAGGCGCGACGTGAAACGATGTCGTAAGTGGCGGTGGTTTCCCCTGTCGGTATTGCTGGCCGGAGTTCTGTTCCCCGCCGGCGGGAGGGCGGATGTCTGGGCCGAATACACGGCCGCCGTGCTCGATGCCATGCGGGAGGGCGACCCCTCCGCCATCTCCCGGGAACTGGTCCCGATCGCCCCTTACAATGATGACTTGATCTGGCGGGACCGGGAAAGCCCGGACCGCCGGGTGCTGATGGCCGCCTGGGGGGACGACTGGTACCTGCAGAACTACAAACCCGGGGACGATTTCACCGTCCACCCCGACCACCTGATCTGGGTGTCGCCGTCGGGGGAACTGAAAAAATGGCTCCAGGAAAACCCCGCGGCTTACGAAAACCTCTCCCTGCGCCTGGAGCAGCTTTACGGGATGCCCCCGGGCCGGGGCCTGACCGTCTTTATCGAGTTCTGGGTTCGCCCCGGCCAGATGTTCCGCCCCAGCCCCGACCCGGAGATCAGCGACCGGGAGGCGGAACTCGATTACCCCGATTCCCCCTATTTCACCATCGATTGGACTTACCAGTCCTGGTTCGATAACCGGAAAGCCACCATCTATGACGGGGGGAGCACCGCCGGCTGGCCCTGGACCAGGCTGGGCTATACCTACGACTGGGGCAATCCGGAGAACAAGGTGGGGCTGAGCGAGTTCGTCATCCGCGGCCACGAGACGGTCCGGATCCATTCCATGTCCTCGACCGCCACTTACTGCGCTCCGGCCGATCTGATTCCGGACGGCGACTACAACGGCGACGGGACCAGCGACATTGCCGTCTTCCGGGGGCGGACCGGCCTCTGGGCGGTGAGAGGCGTAACCCGCTTTTACTTCGGCGCTACCGGCGACTTTCCGCTTCCCGGCGACTACCGGGGCGACGGCACCGGCGCGGCCGGGATTTTCCGCCCGGCGACGGGACTCTGGGCGCTGCGGGGCTTGACCCGCTTCCATTTCGGCCGGGGGGGCGACCGGCCGGTGCCCGAAGACTACGGCGGCGCCGGCACCTGCGCCGTCGCCGTTTTCCGTCCCTCCGTCGGGCT
>CAZIEA010000288.1:0-2284 GCA_964538495.1 uncultured bacterium
GAAGTACGGCTGCCGGGTGACGGGGATCACCCCGGTTCCGGAACACGCCGCCATCGCCCGGGCCCTGGCCGAAAAGCGGTCGGTCGCCCACCTCTGCCGGTTCCTGGCGATGGATATGAACCACCTCGCCTTCCCCGCCGGGGCGTTCGACTACGTCTTTAACCAGGAGTCGGTCTGTTACGCCGCGGACAAGGCGGATTACCTGAAACAGGTCCGGCGGATTCTCCGTCCGGGCGGGGCTTGGTCGGCGGTGGCTTTCGGCGTCAGGGAGGGACGTCTCGCGCCGCCCGAAGCCGCCCGGTACGGCGAAGTAATCCGGGGGTTTCGGATTCCCGGTCTTCTCCCCCCTTCCGGTATCCGGTCGGCCCTGGCCGGAGCAGGATATGCCGACATCTCGGAAAGAGACCTGACCGCCCTGGCCGGGGAGACCGCGCGCTACATCGTCCGGGTTTCCCGCTTCCCGCTTTTGCAGTTCAAGCTCCGGGTCGCCCCCCTCTTTTTCCGGGTTTCCGCCCGCCGCCGCCGGCACATTTACGGGCATTTCGCCGCCGGCTCCGCCTTCAGCCGCGGCCTTATCGAGGGTTACTTCAAGCTCACCTTCCACCGGGGTTGGAATCCCGGCCGGGCAGGGGGGGGGACCGGCGAAGAATTATGAAACAGGATTGGGACGTGATCGTGGTCGGCGCCGGGCCGGCCGGCTCGGCCGCCGCATATGAATTGGCCCGGTCGGGTTGGTCGATCCTCCTGCTGGAAAAAGAGCCTGTGCCCGGGCAGAGGAAAGCCTGCGGGGGCCTGGCTTTAACCGACCTGAAATATGCTCTCTCCCTCCCCGCCACGATCTGCGAAAAGGAGCTGAACCGTGTGGTCTTCGCCTTTGGGGGCAGGGAAAAGAGGTGGTTATCTCCGCGACCGTTCTTCCTCTCCTTCCGGCGACGGGAATTCGACGCTTTCCTGGCCCAACGGGCGGTCCTGGCCGGGGCCCGGCTCCTTTGCAATTCCCGGGTGATCCGCTCCGGGTTCGGCGAGGTGACCGTCCGGCACCAGGGGGACGGGGGAGAGTCCGTTCTCGGGGCGAAGATCGTCATCTATGCCGACGGGATTCCCACCCGGGCCCGGCAAGACCGCGGCATCGGGTTTTCCCCGGGAGATCCTTCCACCCAGGCCCTGGTCTATGAATTAGCCGCCCCCGGTCACGGGGAGGAGGCGGTCCGCTACCAAGTCGAGCCGGACGACTTTCCCTCCGGTTGTTTCTGGATCATTCCCAAGCGTGATCTGTTCAACGTAGGGGCGGCCCGCTGGCGGGGGATAGAGGGTGTCAGCCTGAAGATCGCCCTGGACCGTTTCTGCCGGGAGCACCCCCTGACCGCCGGCCGGCAGATCGTCAGCCGCCGGGCCGGGATCATCCCCAACCGGCGTGCCCACCGAATGCACGGCGATAACTGCCTGGTCGCCGGGGATGCCGCCGGACTGGCCGACCCGGTGACCGGGGCGGGAATCCACTACGCCATAGTCTCCGGAAGTTTAGCCGCCCGGGCGGCAAGCCGGGCCCTGGAGATAAAAAGCTATGACGCCGCTACTCTCTCCCTCTACCCCCGGTTGTGGCGGGGAAGCCCGGAGGGACGTTGGATTTCTTTCTGGGGCCTCGTCTTCCGGACGCTTCCCTTCCTCAATGCCCGGGTCAACCCGGAGTGCTTAACCCGGGCGCTGCGGCTCAATACCCTGCTCGGCCTCCGGTTACACCGGCTGAAACGGTCCCGGTTGAACAACGGTTCATTCCCCGGCCGGGCGATTACCGCCCCGGGACCCCGCCCTCGCCGCTTCGGCGATCTGGCGGATCTTCTCCCCGGTCACCCCGGGAGAAACCCAGGCCAGGAAAAACACCGGGAGCAGGAGATTCGCCGGCCGGGAACAGGCCAGCAGCAGCGAGAGGTAGAAGGGGACGACAAGATGGGGGAAGACGGCGTGGAGAAGATTGGCCGCGGGTCTCCTTCCCCGGAAGTAGTAAGGGTCGTCGAGTCCCCCCGCCCGGACGAGCAGGAGCAGGTAAACCGCGGCTAACGGCAGGGCCGGCGGGAATCTCCCGACGGGGAGGAGATTCAGAGGCGGGATCCCGGCCAGCAGGACCATGACCATTCCCCCGAGCGCCAGCCTCTCCAGGGCGAGAGCGGCCCGGTAAACGCGCTCGCCGGCGGCCGCTCCCGCCCGGACGGCGAAGGTCCGGATCCCGGCCGCCCGGTCGGCGGCGAGGTGGAAGAGTTGGTGGCCGATCTCGGCGGCCGCGCCG
>CAZIEA010000289.1:0-2263 GCA_964538495.1 uncultured bacterium
GGCCGAAGGGGTCGGCGAGGGAGTGATGCCGAAATAGGCGGCAACGAAGATATCGCCGCCGCCCGCCGTAACCAGGGTGGTTTGATTCCACTCGCCCGCGCCGAAAACCGCGGTCCCCTCGAAATGCCCCGTGATCGCGCTGTGCCCGGTCCCATGGGCGGCAACGCCGTAACAGTCATCGTTGCTGGCGCCCCCGGCGCGCCGGGCCCAGGCCAGGGTGCCGGACGGGTTGTAGCGGGCGATAAAGACATCGTAACTGCCGGCCGAGACCAGGCTGGTCTCGGTCGCTTCCCCCGCGCCGAAGGTCGCGGCCCCGGCGAAATCCCCGGTAATCACGCAGGAATCGTCTTCGAAAGAGCCGACGCCGCGGCCGTTTGAACCGCTGGAGCCGGCCCCGGCGCTTTTAGCCCAGGCCAACGTCCCGTCCGCGTTATAGCGGGCAATGAAGATATTACTGGCTCCCGTCGAGACCAGGCTGGTCTGGTTGGCCTCGCCGGGTCCGAAGATCGCGGTGCCGTAGAAGATCCCCGTGGCCACACTGGAACCGTCCCCGTAGGACGCGATGCCGGCACCCCTGTCGGGGGTCAAGGTGCTGGCGGTGGCGCTGCCGGCGCGCTTGGCCCAGGCCAGGGTGCCGTCGGCGTTGTAGCGGGCGACGAAGATATCGTATCCCCCGGCCGAGACCAGGCTGGTCTCGTTGGCTTCGCCGGGTCCGAAGATTGCGGTGCCATAGAACAAACCGGTGACCACGCTGGAACCGTCCCCGTAGGACGCGATGCCTAAACCCTGATCGGGGTAAGAGCTGCCGCCCGATCCACCGGCGCGCTTCGCCCAGGCCAGGGTGCCGTCGGCGTTGTAGCGGGCGACGAAGATATCCGCGCCGAATCCCACCGTGACCAGGGTAGTCTCGTTGGCCTCGCCCAGGCCGAAGATCGCGGTCCCGGTGAAGTACCCCGTGACCACCTGGGAGCCGTCCTCGAACGAGGAGATGCTGAGACCCTGATCAGCGCCGGTGCCCCCGGCGCGTTTGGCCCAGGCCAGGGTTCCGTCCGGGTGGTGGCGGGCGACAAAGATATCGTTGCTTCCCGCCGAGACCAGGCTGGTCTCGTTCGCCTCCCCGACGCCGAAAGTGGCGGTCAAGACGAAGGTCCCCGTATAGACGCTGGAACCTTCCCCGAAGGAGGCGACGCCGTAACCGTAATCAGCGCCGGTGCCCCCGGCGCTTTTAGCCCAGGCCAGGGTTCCGTCCAGGTTGTAGCCGGCGAGGTAGGCATCGTAATTCCCCGTCGAGACCAGGCTGGTCTCGTTCGCTTCCCCCGCGCCGAAGGTCGCGGTTTGCTGGAAATACCCCGTTGCCACCCTAAATCCGTCTTCGGCTGACGCGACGGCGCGGCCATAATCCCAGCCCGTGCCACCGGCTTTTTGGGCCCACTCTAAATCGCCTTCCGCCGCCTTCAGGATGGAGCCGGAAAAGAAAACTAAAAGCCCGATCCCACCGGCCATAAAACGATTCATCTTCATGCCTTCCCCTTTTTGTTTTTGTGACTTTTTCCCCCGAAGGGGAAATAATCGATTTGCGCTTTCCTCAACTGTTAAGTAGGTTGCGCCAGGAACCGGGCCCTGGCTATGGGGTGTAACCCTACCGGAACGGGCGCAGCCGGTTGAAACTCCCTCCTCTATCCGGCAACCTTCCTGCGCAGCTGGCGGAGGCCTGAAAAACAATAAAAAAAACCGGCCTGAAGAACTCTCCAGCACCGGGCGCAGCATCCCGCACCACTAATCCGCTTAACAGAGCATGTGTTCCTATGTTATAGAAAACTATACCCCCCGGGCCAGGAGATGGGTCAAGGCACCTTTTCTTCCCCCGCAACCCCCGCCCGGGCGATCTCGGCCGTCTCCAGAGCCGCCTTCAGCACCCGGTAACCCCGGCGGGCTCTCCCGGGGGTTCCGATATTAGCCGTTGCCTTGCTACTTTTACATCCGCATCTGCATTCCCGGCAATCGGTTGCGCCGAGCCGGGGTCGTGTTCACGTCAATCTGGTGTTGTGGACAGCGCCCCGGCTATAAATTCGAGATAAGAATCCCCCTGAACGGATTGATATTCAATAGATTGCGGATACAGTAGCCTGGGCGGCCTTCAGCCGAAAAACGGGTTTTTGCGGGAATGAAGCCACCCGGGAACCACCCGAAAAAGGGCGGCCTCCCTCGCGGGAGACCGCCCTTTCCCATTCTTGTCCCTTGCTCCCCGAACCTTCAGCGGGTC
>CAZIEA010000290.1:0-324 GCA_964538495.1 uncultured bacterium
ACCCTGGACGAATACCGCAAGCACGTGGAGAAGGACGCCGCCCTGGAACGCCGGTTCCAGCCCATCGTGGTGGCGGAGCCATCGGTGGAGGCGACCATCGCCATCCTGCGGGGGCTCAAGGAACGCTACGAGGCCCATCACGGGGTGAGGATCACCGATCCGGCCCTGGTGGCGGCGGCGACGCTGTCCAGCCGCTATATCGCCGACCGGTTTCTCCCGGACAAGGCCATCGACCTCGTGGACGAGGCCGCTTCCCGGCTCAAAATCGAGATCGACAGCATGCCGGTCGAACTTGACGTCATGGAACGGCGCCGGCTTCAGCTC
>CAZIEA010000290.1:362-2256 GCA_964538495.1 uncultured bacterium
AAAAGGAAAAAGACCCGGAAAGCCGCGAACGCCTGAAAAAGCTGAAAGCCGAGCTAGGCGACCTGGCGGAAAAGAGCCGCTCCCTCAAGGCCCGCTGGCTCAACGAGAAGCAGGCCCTGGACGAGATCAAGGGCCTGCTGGGGCGCCTGGACGAGATCAAGATGGAGGCGGAGAGGGCGGAGCGCTCCGGGGACCTGGACCGGGCCGCCCAGCTCCGCTACGGGGACAAGCCCGCCCTGGAGAAAAAGCTCTCCGAGACCCAGGCGCAAATCGCCGGGCTCCAGGGCCGGGAGCAACTGCTCAAGGAAGAGGTGACCGAGAGCGACATCGCCGAGGTGGTGGCTTCCTGGACCGGGATCCCGGTTCACCGGCTTCTGGAAGGGGAAACCGAGAAACTGATCACGATGGAAGATCGCCTGCACCGGCGGGTGATCGGCCAGGACGAGGCGGTGCGCGCGGTTTCCAACGCCATCCGGCGGGGGCGGGTGGGGATGTCCGATCCCAACCGGCCCGTGGGTTCCTTCATCTTCCTCGGGCCCACCGGGGTGGGCAAGACCGAGCTGGCCAAGGCCCTGGCCGAATACCTGTTCGACGACGACAAGGCCATGGTCCGGCTCGACATGTCGGAATACCAGGAGAAACACACGGTTTCCCGCCTGATCGGGGCCCCTCCCGGTTACGTCGGTTACGAGGAGGGAGGCCAGTTGACCGAGGCGGTCCGCCGGCATCCCTACACCGTGGTCCTCCTGGACGAGATCGAGAAGGCCCATCCCGAGGTTTTCAACACCTTGCTGGCGGTTCTTGACGACGGCAGGCTCACCGACGGACAGGGCCGGGTGGTCAACTTCAAGAACACCGTGATGATCATGACGAGCAATATCGGTTCCCCGATCATCCAGGAATACGCCGGGACGGACAAGCTGGAGCGGATGCGCGAGCGGGTGATGGAGGAACTGCGCCTGCGTTTCCGTCCGGAATTTCTCAATCGGGTGGACGAGACCATCATTTTCAACTCCCTGACCGTGGAGGAGATCAAGCAGATCGTGGACCTTCAGATCGAGGCTTTGCGCTCCCGGCTGGCGGAAAGGAAGATGTCGCTCAACTTGAGCGACCGCGCCCGGGAATTTCTGGCCCGCACCGGCTACGACCCCGCCTATGGCGCTCGTCCCTTGAAGCGGGCCGTCCAGCGGCTGATCGAGAACCCCCTGGCCCTGCGCATCCTCGAGGGGGAGTTCGGGGAAGGGCAAACCGTCTCCGCCGACCTCGACCCGGGCTCGGAGACGATCGTCTTTTCCGCCGCGCGCCCGGGAGCGGCCGATGCGACCGGCGCGAAAAAATAGCGACTTCCTGCCGGGACTGTTTCTGCTGATTGCGGCGCTGGCCGTTTTTTCCCCCCTGCTCGGGGCCGAATTCAGCAACTGGGACGACCCCCAGAACGTCGTGTCCCGCCCGGAGCTGATTGCCCCGGGGTGGGGCTTCCTCCCCTGGAGCTTCGGCAATTTCCTGGTCGGGGATTTCAAGCCCCTGGCCTGGTGGAGTTACGCCTGGGACTACCGTTTCTGGGGGCTGAACCCGGCCGGCTATCATCTCGGGAACATCCTCCTGCACGGGCTCAACACCATCCTGGCTTACTTTTTTCTCCGCCGGGCTTCGCTCTTGGCCGGAGAGGGCGGGGGGAGGGGCGCCGCGGCGCTGGGAGCGCTTCTCTGGGGGCTCCATCCCCTGCGGGTGGAGTCCGTGGCCTGGATCAGCGACCGCAAGGGCTTGCTTTGCGGCTTGGGCAGCCTCTTCAGCCTCCTGGCCTGGCTGCGCTTTCGCCGGGAGGGCAGGGATTTCTGGTCCGCCGTTTCCGTCCTGGCCGGGATTTTGGCGCTGCTGGCCAAGCCGGTGGCGG
>CAZIEA010000291.1:0-1893 GCA_964538495.1 uncultured bacterium
GGGCTGGGCGGGGCTTCCAAGTACGTGGCCCTGGGCGCGGCCCTGCCGGCGGCGGCGGCGCTTTTTCTCCGGGGTTCCCGCCCCGGCTGGAAACGACTTCTGCCCCTGGCCGCCCTCCTGCTGGTCCCGGCCGGCTTGTTTGCCGGGGCGCCTTATCTTTTCCTGGACTGGCCCGCGGCCTGTTCAGACATCGCGGGCCAGGAGGCCGCCGTCACGGCTAGGTATCCCGCCTTGCCGGCATTTTCCAAGGCTGGCTGGTATCTGGGGGATGAGATGCCTTTTGCCTTCGGGGGCGTGCTGGTTCCCCTGGCCGCCTTGCTGGGAGTTTTTCTCCCGCGCCGGCGGGATTGGAAACGGGAGGCAGTAATTTTCTCATTCCCGCTGCTCTATTTCCTGTTCATCTGCTTCGGCAGCATCCGGTTCCCTCGGTACATGTTCTACCTGTTGCCTTTTGCCGCCCTCCTGGCCGCCCGGGCCCTGGAATGGGGGGCCGCTTCGGCCGGGAAAGCCGGCCGCCTGTTTTTTGCCGCCGGCGCGGCCCTCCTGCTCCTGCAGCCGGTCCGGGTCGCGGCGGGTGACCTGCTGTGGCTGGAAAAACCGGATGTCCGGACCGTGGTCCGGCTCTGGATCGAAGAGAACGTTCCCCCGGGGGAAGCCATAGCTTACGAGGCGTCGCTTCCGCCCCTCACCCAGATGGATACCGGCCGCTATCGGCTTTGGGACCTCTCCTGGAACCGGATCGTCTCCCGGCCGCTGGAGGATTACGCCGCCCGGGGCTGCGGCTGGCTGGTGCTGAGCCGGGTCCAGAAGCGGATGATCCTGAAAAACCCCGGCCGCTGGCCTTCGGCCCCGGAGCGTTACCGCCGGATCGAAGAAAACTGCGAACTCGTTGCCAGCCTGAGCGGCCGGGGCTGGGAGATCGTGGATATCTACCGCCTGAAACCCTGAACTACAGGCTGAAGACTGAAGGCTGAAGGAACTGCCGCATCACGCAAAGACGCAGAGACGCCAAGGACTGATTCGTCCACAGATTTCACAGATTATAAAACCAGGCTGAAGACTGAAGGCTGAAGGCTGAAGGAAAACCGCCAATCTCGCGAATCTACGCCAATTCAAGCGACTGCTTACTGCTAACTGCTTACTGCTCACGATGGCAGGGCTAAATCCCTGCGCTACGACTGCCCGGATTACGGATCACTGATTACGGATTACGCGGTTTCCTGAACCCTGAACCATGAGCTTCTGATGCCCGGATTTCCAGGTCGGAATACGGCAACGGCGCTTTTGCTGGCGGCCATCGTGGCCGCGGGAGGATTTCTGCGTTTCGCGGGAATAGCCCGGGACTTGCCTTATAACTACAGCCCCGACGAACCGCAGTACCTGGAAGCCATCCTGGAGAGGGTTTTGCGGGGGGATTTCAACCCGGGCATCTTCAACCATCCCGGCCACCCCATGATCTATCTGGGGGCGGCGGCCCTGGAGATTTACCGCCGCTGGGAGGGTTTTCCCGACGCCGCGGCGCTTTCCCGGGCCTGCCGGGACGATCCCGCGCGCTGCTGGCTGATTCTGCGGGGCTTGAGCGCCGCCGTCGCCGCTCTTTCCATCCTGGCGGCGTTTTGCCTCGGGCGCGAACTTTTCGGGGTCCGGGGAGGGCTGGCGGGGGCTTTTCTTTTGGCCGTTTTCCCCATGTCGGTCCGCTGGAGCCGGGTGTTCCGGACCGACTCGCTCGGGGTGCTGCTGGTTCTGGTCGCGGTATTCTTGGCCCTCCGGAGCCGTCGGCGGGGCCTCTTAGGGCTCCGGCTGGCGGCGGCGGCGGCGGGGCTGGCGGCCGCCGTCAAGTATACGTCCGCCGCGGCCATTCTTCCGGTCCTGGCGGCTTTTTTGCTCTATCCC
>CAZIEA010000291.1:1919-2231 GCA_964538495.1 uncultured bacterium
AACGCCGCTCCGGCTCGCCCCCGGCCTGCTGGGGTTGGGGGGGATTTTCCTGCTCGGGTTTTTCCTGGGGGCGCCTTATGTCCTGCTGGACTGGGAAACCGCGCTCTCGGCCTGGTCCGCCCAGTCCGGGATGAGTTACTTGCAGTATCCCCCCCTGCCGGCGGGAGCCAAGGTCTTCTGGTATCTGACCGAGGCTTTCCCCGGCGGGACCGGGGGCCCGCTCATCCCCTTGCTTGCCCTCTCCGGGGCGGTTCTGGCCTGGCGGGCGGACCGGCGCCGGGCGGCGGTGTTTTTGCTTTTTCCCGTCTGCTA
>CAZIEA010000292.1:0-723 GCA_964538495.1 uncultured bacterium
CCCCGCCGGTCAGAATGCCCCGATCGCCCAGGGCCAGCCCGGTGGCGGCATGGTAATCCGCGAGAAAAGATTGCGAAAAACAGTCCGCGTCGGCGGCGGCGCAGATATCGCCGAGAACGAACCCGGGCTCCACCGAGGAGAGCTGGTCCATGTCCCCCAGGAGGATGAGCCGGGCCCGGGGAGGGACGGCATCCAGGAGCTTGGCCATCAGGGGCAGATCGATCATGCTGGCTTCGTCCACGATCACCGCGTCGGCCTCAAGCGGGCGGGTTTGGTCGCGATAAAAACGGGAGGATCCCGGCCGAAAGCCCAGAAGCCGGTGCAGGGTCGAGGCCTCGCGGGGAACCAAGTCCTTGATCCCGGGAGGGAACCCGGGATCGTCCAGCGCCTCTCGGACGCTCTGCTGGACCCGGGAAGCCGCTTTTCCCGTGGGGGCGGCCAGCAGGATCCTCTTCCGTCCGGAGACGGCCGCGAGCAAGGCGATGATCCGGGCCAGGGTATAGGTCTTCCCGGTCCCCGGCCCGCCGCTGATCACGGCCAGGCGGCGGCGCAGGGCGGCGAAAGCAGCCAGGCGCTGGCGGTCGCCTCCTCGCTCCGGGGGGCAAGGGAAATATCCGCGCAGGAGTTCCCCCAGGCCGGGAGGGAGGCCGGGATCGTCCGTCGGCCCGGCCAGGAGGCGGAGCCGGTCGGCGGTTTTTTTCTGGTAATCCCAGTAACGCCGGA
>CAZIEA010000292.1:733-2225 GCA_964538495.1 uncultured bacterium
GCTTCCCGCGCCCGTCCAGGACGAGGGGACTGGCGCCCTCCGGGCCGCCCACGGCGGCGGCAACCGCCCCGGAGGCGAGAAACTCCAGCCAGCCGGGTAAGTCCGGCAGCCGCGTCTCCCCCCCGCGGCTTTTCCAGCCGGGGAAAGTTTTCCCGGCCGCCCGCTCCAGGCTCAGGCAGATGTTCCCTTCTCCCAAAGCCCGGCTCACCAGCGCCGCCGCCCAAAAGAGCCGCGGATCGGAGCACCCGGCTAGGCGGCCGATGAAATCCGCGAAGCAGCGATCCAGCGGGCGCAGCGACTTGGCCCCTTCTTTCCAGTCCGTTTTCAAGGTTCTGGTTCTACATGCCTACATGTGAATAGTGCGGCAGTTCCTTCAGTCTTCAGCCTGATTTTATAATCTGTGGAATCTGTGGACGAACTGTGTTCAGCGGTCGGGGACCAGGTAGCCCACGAGGTCGTCGAGCAGGGCCGGCGAGGGGCGGTCGAAGTAGACCCCCCGCCCCGGGGTTCCATCCGCGCCCCGCAGAAACAGGTAAAAGACTCCACCGAAATCCCGGGCGGCGTTGTAGCCCGAAACGCGCTCGCGCAGAAATTCGCGCAGGGCGGCGGCGTAAATCAGGTACTGGAGGAAATAACCCCGCTCGGTCATTTCCCGGGAGAGCCCTTCCGGGGAAAAGCTTTCCGCGGTCCCCCCCAGGCGGTTTGACTTCCAGTCCAGGAGGTAATAGCGCCCCCCCTGCCGGAAAGCCAGGTCGATGAACCCGGTCATGAACCCTCCGGAGACCGGACGATCCCGGGCCGCCAGACCCCGGCAAAAAGCGGACTTGGCCTCTTCGAGTCCCCAGTGCGGACGGAGGAGCCGGGCCAGACCCCCGGTGCTCAGACCCTTCCGGAGGGGAAAATTGAATTCCAGCTCGCTTAGCCGGTCCCCGGGCGCGACCCCGCTCAGGACGGGCCCGTCCGGGGTCAGGGGGGTGCGCAAAACCTTCATCACCATCCCGGCTACCGCCTCCGTCCGGGCTCCGGCCAGGGTGGGATCGTCCGGAGGGAGAAGCCCGTAAGCCCCCAGGCGCCGGGAGACCGTTTCCCGAATTTCCCCCTCTCCGGCGGCGAAATCCAGATCCTGAAAAATCTCGTGCCAGCATTCCCCGGTCCTGGCCCCGGCGGGGAACCCCAGGATTCCGGCCTCCTCCCCTTCCTCGGGGCCGGGCTCGTCCCCAAAGTCGTAGTCGGCGCCTCCGGCGCCGGGAGCGGGATGGGGCGAGAGCGAGCTGAAGCTGGCCGGGCCGGGGTCGGGAACGATCCGGGGTTCGCCGGCGGCTTCCCGGAGCGGACCGGCGGGCGCCTCCCCGGCGCGGCCGGCATAGGACCGGGGCGGCTCTTCCGCCCCCGGGCCGGAAATTTCCACAAGTTCGATCGGCCCGCCCGGGGGCGCCTTGGCCCCGGGATCCTTCCCCAGCAGGTCGGAGCCCGGGGAACAGTCGTTTTCCCC
>CAZIEA010000293.1:0-2222 GCA_964538495.1 uncultured bacterium
CGCCGATCACGGCCGGGCCGGAAGAGACGGGGGTGGGCGCGACCGGAGTCCGGGTCTTGACGGGAGCCAGAGTGGGAACCGGAGCCCTGGTCTTGACCGGGGCCAGGGTAGGCGCCGGCGTCCGGGTCTTGACCGGGATCAAGGTGGGCGCCGGGGTCGGGGTTTTGGCCGGGGTGGGAGTAGGAGTGAAGAATGCCCCCCCCCGGTAGCGCAGGAGCGCGCCACCGGCGCCGCAAACATAAACGTCGGCACTCGAGGAACCCCAGACGGCGCTCAGACCGTTCTCGCAGGGGATCCCGGTGTCGATCCAGGAGGACCCGTCGTAATGATGGACCCGGCCCCAGACCTCGCCGCTGATACCGGTGGCTCCGTTGACGACATAAATGTCGTCGGCGGCGGACCCCCAGATCCCGGAGAAATTATCGTACTGAACCCCGGGGTCGAGCGCGGACCAGAAATTCCCGTCATAGCGGAACATACAATCGCCGCTGACCGCGTAAACATTGTCGGGGCCGGAACCCCAAAGCTGCAACGACAGGTAGGGCGGACCGGCCACCTCGGTCATCAGAGTCCATTCGCTCCCGTCATAGTGGAAGATCCGGCCCGGGTAAGCGCCAGCGAAGACATCGGTCCCGGAACCGCCCCAGAGGGAGGCGAAACTGGAGTCTTCCGTTCTAGTCATCACGGTCCATTCCGACCCGTCGTAATGGCAGATCGGCCCCCGGCCCAAGGCAAAAACATCGGCGGGACCGGCCCCCCAGATCGAGAGGATCTCGTCGTAGCCGATCTGGGTCAGCGTGCTCCAGGAAGAGCCGTCGAAGTGGAAAATAGAGCCGTTGTCTCCGCCCACGAAAACGTCGGCAGCGGCACTCCCCCAGACCGCGGTGGAGATTTCGGGGAGGGTGAAACCGGTCCAGGAACTCCCGTCGAAGTGGAGGACGACCTTGTCATTGCCGAAGCCGTACTCGTACAGCGCCCAGGGGTCCCAAGCCCCGGTGACGTAGACGTCGGAGGCGGAACTGCCCCAGATGCCCGTCAGCTTCCCGGATGGGCTATAGTCGTTATAGCGGTTGACCCGCTCCCAGGAACTCCCGTCCCAGGAGCGGATGGCCCCATTTTCGCCGAAGGCGTGGACTAGGCCTTCCGCCCCCGCCAGGGCGTAAAGGTAACCCTCGAAGGGAACGGTCAGGTCGTTCCAGGAACTCCCGTCATAGCGGTAAACCCGCCCGTCGATGTACCCGCCCGCCACATAAACGTCGGCGGCGCCCGTCCCCCAGACCGATTCCAGGTCGTAGAGATCCGAGCCGTCGCCGAAGGTGCTCTCCGTCCAGTTGCTCCCGTTGTAGTGGTAAAGCGCCCCTCCGGGACGGACGGCGAAGACGTCGGTGGAAGAACTGCCCCAGATCCCGCGCAGGTCTCCCCCGGGGCCAAGGTGGGTCAGAAGGCTCCAGGCCGCCCCATCCCAGTGGACGATGTTAGGGCCGGCCACGGCGAAGACGTCGGAGACCGAGGTTCCCCAGATTCCTCGGAACGTGTAAAAGATTCCCATCCCGGGGGAGAGGTCGGTCCAGCCGCCGCCGTCGTAGAAGAGGATCTTGCCGCCGTCGCCACCGGCGAAAACCTCGTCCGGGGCCGCGCCCCAGACCGAGTAAAGGTCGGAGCCGGCCAGCTCGGTCAGGGACCAGGAGGAGCCATCGTAATGGTAGATTCCCCCGTCGCTGATGGGGTCCGGGTCCCCCCCGACCACGAAAAGGTCGGAGGCGGAGCTGCCCCAGACCCCTCGGAGGGGGGATTTCCAGGGGAAAGTCATCAGGCTCCAGGAGGACCCGTCGAAGCGGACCACGGTTCCGGCTTCCCCGACGGCGTAAATCTCGCTCCCGACCGCGCAGGCGCCGTTGTAGGCGTTCCCCTGGGGCAGCGGATTCACCCACTGCCAGGGCGAGACGGCCCCCCGGGCCGTGCCTCCCGACAAGATCAGCCAGCCGGCCAGCACCGCAACCGTCAACTTCACCCTCATCCTCGCATCCTCCCTTTTCAGGTTCTCCCGCGCTTTGTCTGGGTAACGTTAAAGCACCATTTAACCACAGAGCCCACAGAGGCAACAGAGGCCACAGAGAAACTTTTTAAAACTGAAGGAAACAGGAGTCAGGATTCGTAAAAACCGTAATCCGTAACCCGTGATCCGTAATCCGTGTAGTGGGGTATGGGGTGTGGGGTGTGGG
>CAZIEA010000294.1:0-2177 GCA_964538495.1 uncultured bacterium
CCGGAGACCCGCTTGCCCAGGTCCGGACCCGGCCCGGATCGGGAAAGGGAGCTGGCGGAAAAATTCGCCGAAGCGCGGGACCTCAAGGCCGTATTTATCCCGGTGGCGGACTTCTCCGACCTGATCCCGGCCCTGGAAGCCGGAAAAGGCGACCTGATCGCGGCCAACCTGACCGTCCTGGAATCCCGGGCGGGGAGGGTGGCCTTCACCGAGCCTTTTGCCGCGTCCGCGGAAACGGTGGTTTCCCGCGCTTCCGAACCCCCGGTTCGGGAGCTGAAGGACCTCTCCGGGAGGACCATCGCGGTCCAGGAGGGCACGGCTTTTCTGGAGACCGCCCGCTACCTCCAGAGCAAGTTTCCCGGAGTCAAGGTGAAGATCCTGCCCGGAAACCTGAGCTCGGACGAGATCCTGAACCTGGTGGCCCGGGGCGAAGCCGACCTCACGATCGAGGACAGCAACCTGCTCGAAACCGCCCTGGCTTACCGCAACGACATCGCCCCGGGGGTGCGTGTTTCCAACCCGACCGGGATCGCCTGGGCCGTGGCCACCGACCGGCCGGAACTGCTGGCGGAACTCAACGAATTCCTGCGGGAAAAACCCTCTTTTGCCCCCGGCCGCCAAACTTACCGGGAAGACCTGGCCGGGATCAAAAAGCGGGGCATCCTCCGGGTCCTCACGGTCAACACCGGCGCCACCTACTTCCTCCACCGGGGGGAACTGCTGGGATTCGAATACGAACTGGCCCGGAAGTTCGCCCAGTCCCTGAGCCTGGAAATAGAGATGGTGGTCGTCAGCGAATTTTCCGAGCTGATTAAGCGGCTCCTGGAGGGAAACGGAGACCTGATCGCCGCCAACCTCACCCCCACCGAGAGCCGGAAGCGGCTGGGGATCGCTTTCTCGACGCCTTATGCCCGGGTGCGCGAGGTCGTAGTTTCCCGGCCCGGAGCCGCCCCGCGGAAGGTTTCCGAACTGGCCGGGCGCTCCCTGGCGATCCGACCGGACAGCTCCTACCGGGAGAGCCTGGAAAAACTCCGCCGGGAGGGGATCGCCCTGAAGATCGTTCCCGTCCCGGCCGGGATGGCGACCGAGGAAATCATCGCCGCCGTGGCCGATGGGACTTACGACCTCACGGTCGCCGACAGCAACATTCTCGCGCTGGAGCTGGCCTGGGGGGTGGAAGTGGTGGAAGCCTGCGCGCTCCCGGGCGAGGAAATCCCCCACTGCTGGGCCGTGCGGGAAAAGGATACCAACCTGCTCAAAGCCGTGGACGAATTCATCCACGATACCTACCGGGGAGAATTTTACAACCTGCTTTACCGCAAGTACTTCAAGGATCGGAGCCGGGCCCGGCAGTTGCGCGGGGAAGCGGAATCCGGGAAATCCGGACAGATTTCTCCCTACGATTCCTGGGTGCGGGAATACGCCGGCCGCTACGGGTTCGACTGGATCCTGATCGCGGCCCAGATGTACCAGGAAAGCCGCTTCGATCCCAAGGCGGTTTCCTGGGCCGGGGCCAAGGGGCTGATGCAGGTGACGGCGCGGGCGGCCGAACAGGTGGGCCTCGCCCCCGCGGACGATCCCCGGACCAATCTCCATGCCGGGGTCAAATACCTGGCCTGGAACCGGGACCAGTTCGGCGAAGGCCTCAGCGAAGAGGAGCGCACCTGGTTCGCCCTGGCCGCCTACAACGCCGGAGTCGGGCACATCCGGGACGCCCGCAGCCTGGCGGAAAAAAAAGGCTGGGACCCCGGGCGCTGGTTCGACCACGCCGAAAAGGCCATCCTCCTGCTGGAAAAACCCGAGCACGCCGCCCAGGCCCGCCACGGCTACGTCCGCGGGCGGGAGACGGCGGGCTATGTCAGCCGGATCCGCGAGCGCTGGCTGTCCTACCGGGCCCTGGTCCCCTAGCCCTCGGCCCGCGGGGATTTTTTGCACCTGATTAACTCTGATTTCTCTGATTACTTCCTTTCCGGCATAGAGCAGAGGGCATAGAGCATAGGGTAAGGGTTCAGGGGTCAGGAGAACCAGGATACAGGAAACAGGAAACAGGAGTCAGGAGTCAGGAAACCGCGTAATCCGTGATCAGTGATCCGTAATCCGTCGCTTGGACTGGCAGGGATTGGCGAGATTCGCGGTTTCAGGGCGCAAACCGGAATCCAGAATTCAGAATCCAGAAT
>CAZIEA010000295.1:0-2175 GCA_964538495.1 uncultured bacterium
GGGGGCGGCCCTTTCCCCGCTCCCGCAGCCAGGGCACCAGGCAGCCGGCCAGGACCAGGAGCCGGCCCGGGCGGCCGGACGCGCGCAGGGAAGCAATGCTGCCCCGGGCTTCCTTCCGGGCGGAGCGGAGAAAGGCGCAGGAGTTGATCACGACCGCGTCGGCCCGGCCCAGGTCGTCGGTGAGGAAAAAACCGGCGGCGCGGAATCCGGCCAGGATCGCCTCGGAATCCACCAGGTTCTTGGGACAGCCGAGGCTGAGGAGGCCGACCCTGATCATCGGGCCGCGACCGTCTCCAAATCGAGTTTTACGGTGACCGGGCCCGGGGCGGCCTGCTCCAGGCGGACCTGGCGGCCGTTGAGAAAGATTTCGACGTCCCGGGGCGAGGCGAGCTTGAGGGAAAAATACTTTTCCGCCCCGGCTTGGTAAACCGCCCCGGTCCGGAGGGTATTAAAGTACTTGAGGGCCCCGTCCACGGAAACTTCCACCCAGGAATCGTTTTTGCCCCGGATTTCCAGGACCAGGGACTCCGTGCCCAGGGCGCCCGGGGGCAGAGGTATCCGGAGCAGGGTCTCGGGCGCGTAAGGGTCGGGAAGGACCCGGAACCCCCGGTCCGCGGAGGCGGTAAAGCTCACGCCGGCCAAAAGGCGGATCCCGCCCAGGACCAGGACGGCCGCCAGCAGCGCCCCGCCCGCCACGGCCAGGATCGTCCGGAGCTTGAACCGGGGCAGGAGCGGGATCCGGTCGGCATGGGCGGGCTGAAAAATGTCGATCTTGGGCTGGGAGGCCTCGAATTCCCGGGCGTAATCGTCCAGGATGGGGCCGGGATCGAGATGGAGATAGCGGCAGTAGATCTTGATAAAACCCCGGGTATAAGCCGGGGATGGCAGATCGGAAAGCCGCCATTCCTCCAGGGCGTGCAGGCACTCGGGTTTGATCTTGGTCAGTTCGGAGAGGCGGGGGATGGAGATGCCCTGCTCCTCCCGGGTCTTTTTCAGCTTGAAACCGGAGTCTCCCACCTCAATCCTCCTCCCGGTTTTCCCCGGCCGTATCGGCCATGGTCTCGATCATGATCTCCCTGGCCTTCATCCCCTGGTGCGGCCCCACTATCCCCATCTCCTCCAGCACGTCCATCACCCGGGCGGCCCGGGAATACCCGATCTTGAGCTTGCGCTGAAGAACCGAGACCGAGGCCTGTCCGGTTTCCCGGATCACCTCGATCGCGGCCTTCACCACCGGATCGTTGCTCCCCCCCTCCCCGGCGGGCCCTTCCCCGGCTCCCTCGGAAGCGCGGGTGAAGACTTCCCGGTTGAATTCCGGCTCCCGCTGGCTTTTCACGTATTTGACCACGGCGTTAATCTCGGCGTCGCTGCAATAGGTCCCTTGGGCCCGGACCATGCTGCTGGTTCCGGGGGGGACGAAAAGCAAATCCCCGTTTCCCAGGAGCTTGTCCGCCCCCCCGGCGTCCAGGACCGTGCGGGAATCCACCTTGGCCGCCACCTTGAAGGAAATCCGGCCGGGGAAGTTGGCCTTGATCACCCCGGTGATAACGTCCACCGAGGGGCGCTGGGTGGCCAGGATCATGTGTATCCCGACCGCGCGGGAAAGATGGGCCAGGCGCGAGATGGCGCTCTCGATCTCGCGGGGGGCCGTGATCATGAGGTCGGCCAGCTCGTCGATCAGGAGCACGATGTAGGGGACGGTCTCGGGCAGGTCTTCCTCGTCCTTGGAGCGGGGCCGGTTGTTGTAGGACTCGATGTTGCGCACCGGGACCCGGGAAAAGAGTTCGTAGCGCCCCTCCATTTCCCCCACCAGCCAGTTCAGGACCATGGCCGTCTTGGGGGACTCGGTCACCACCGGGCAAAGCAGGTGCGGAAGCTTTTTGTAAGCCACCATCTCCACCTTCTTGGGGTCGACCATTATCATCTTGAGCTCGTCGGGAGTGCGGGCGTAGAGCAGGCTCATGATGATGCTGTTCATGCAGACGGTCTTGCCGCTGCCGGTGGCGCCCGCGATCAGAAGATGCGGGATCTTGGTCAGGTCCGTGATCACGGGCTTGCCGGAAAGGTCCATGCCGATGGCCAGCGGCAGGATCTGGGATTTCTTCCGGAACTCCGCCGACTCCACCATTTCCTTCAGGCAGACCACGGTGGTGACCGGGTTGGGGACCTCGATCC
>CAZIEA010000296.1:0-2112 GCA_964538495.1 uncultured bacterium
AGAATGCGCACAAGTTTAAACACTTGAATTTCGAATTTCCCAATTTCGCTTGGAGGTTTCGAATTTCGTCATTCGGATTTCGAATTTATCTACATGTCCTACATGCCTACATGTGCATGCGGCGGCAGTTCCTTCAGCCTTCAGCCTTCAGCCTGTCTTTCAGCGCCAAACCTCATACCCCACACCTCACACCGAGTACGAGTACAATAATCTGTGAAATCTGTGGACAAGCCTTAATCTGCGGTAATCTGCGGTAATCTGCGTAATCTTAGTTTCGGTTCGCGTGGATTCACGGTTTCAATCCGAGAAATCCGTGGATCTCGGGGCCGGGAATCTGAAATCATAGTTCTCAAGCGGCCAAAGAGGCTATGAGCATCAAGGTCCAGCCTTACCTTAGGGAAACCCGGCTCCGGGTTTTCGAATACGATCCCGGGCTGATCCGTCTGCGCCGTTCGGTCCGGATTCTGCTCTGCGCCGCGCTCACGGCAATTCCCGCGCTGGTGGTTGCGGTCTTTCTCGGCCCGCCTTCCCGAGGCGGATTCCCCCCTGTCGTCGATCTGGGCCTGGTCCTCCCGGCCCTGGTCGCCTCGGTCTTGCTGGCCGCCAACATTTCCGGGGATACGGCCCGCGCCCGGCAGTTGGGGATGCTGCGGAGTTTTCTCTGGGCGGTTCTGCTGGCGGTTCCGGCTTCCCTGGTGGAAGAGGGTTCCCTGGCCTACAACCTGTTGCTCCCGGCGGGGGCTTTTTTGGCTCTTTTCGTCCGCCGTTGGGGGCCTTCCTGGACCGGGACCGGGATCCTGGGCTTGATCGTCTTTGTCCTGGTCCCCCGTCTGGGCATATCCCCTTCCGGTCTTCCCCGCTTCTGGCTGGTCCTGACCCTGGCTTTTCTCTCGAGCTTCTTCGTCAGCTTTCACGTTCTCCCCATCCGGCTCACCCGGGCGCTGCTGGACTGCCTGGCCCGCTTCTTGGCCGAGGCTGCTTCCACGGTGCGCCAGCTGCGCTCCCTGGCCGTGGGCGCTCCGGGAGCGGCGCCCGTGGTTTCCTGGAAAGCCGCCCGGGAGATGAGAGACACTCTCTTGCTCTGGTTTAATATCGCTTCCCGGGTTCTCTCGCCTCGGGACCCGGCCTGGGGTCTCCTGACCGAACTGGCCGAAGCCCAGTCCCGCCTGGGCAAGCTGTTGCGGATAGCCCAGGCCGCGCTCGAACACCGCTCCTCCCTGCCGGGCGGGGCGGTTCCGCCCGAGGCCGGGGAGGCCCTGCGGGAGCTGGAAGCGGTTCTGGAATCCGCCCGGCGCGTCCTGGTGATCGAGGGAAGGATAGTCATGGAACTCGCGCCTTTCCGGGAAAAGGCTCGCCACCTCCAGGAAGCCTGGGAAGCCGAAAGCGGCCCCATCGGCCCCGCCGACATCCAGCTTGGCCGTTTCGTCGTCGCCATGCGCCAGGCGGCCGTGGTCCTGGGCGGGCTTTCGGCCGAGGCGGTCCGTCTGGCCGGGAGGGAAGGATGAGCCTGTCCGGATTGAAGCCCGCCGTCCGGATGGGGATCCAGGGCGCCGCCGCGGTCGCTCTGGTTACCTGGATCAACTCCCTGCTCGGGCTTGACCGCCCTTACTGGGGGGCGCTGATGGCGGTGGTGGTGATCTCCGGCTCCTGGGGGGAGAACCTGGGCAAGCTCAAGGGGCTTTTCCTGGGCACGGCCCTGGCGGTGGCGGGATCCCTGGTTCTGCTTTCCCTGGCCGGGGGCCGGCCCGCGCCGATTATCGCCGCCTGCCTGGTCTGCCTGGGAGTCTGGGCCTACTATACCCCGGTCTCCTACGCCGCGTCCTGCGCCTCCATGGGGGCTTTCGCCATTCTGGCCGTCAGCTTTCTGCAAAAAAGCTCTCACGAGATCGCCCTGGCCCGGGCGCTCCAGGTTTTTTTGGGCGGCGGCCTCGGCATCCTGGTCTCCGCCCTGGTCCTCCCGGTCCGCGTGGAGGACGAGTTGCGCCGGCAGTGCCGGGAATTGGAAAAATATCTCCGGGACACTCTTCGAATCGCTTTTACCGCCTGCGCCGGGAAGGCGGGGTGGGCGGATCCCGGCGCCGCCGTGGAAATTTTCCGGCGTTCCAGCCGGAT
>CAZIEA010000297.1:0-2109 GCA_964538495.1 uncultured bacterium
TCGAATTTGAAGTTCTACATGTCTACATGTGAATGAGGCGGCGGTTCCTTCAGCCTGCTTCCGCTCGATACCGATCCCGATCCCGATACCGACCCCGATTCGCGCCTGAACCCTGGGCAACTCTATGCTCTATGCCCTATGCTCTATGCCAAAACATGTCTACATGTGAATGAGGCGGCGGTTCCTTTGAAGATACTGGTGTCCCGGGAAGCGGGGTTCTGCATGGGGGTGAAGCGCGCCCTGGAGTTGGCGGTCGGCCGCGCCGCCTCCGCCCCCGGAGAGGTTCTGACCTGGGGGCCGCTGATCCACAATCCCCAGGTAGTGGAGCTGCTCCGAACCCACGGGGTCGATTCCGCCCGCGGCTATTCCGACCTTGGTCCCGGAAAAACCGTTTTTATCAGCGCCCACGGGATTTCCCCCGCCGAACGCGAGCGGATCAAGGAGACCGGGGTCAGGCTTTGCGACGCCAGTTGTCCCGACGTGGTCAAGGTTCAGGCGGTCATCCGCCGCCATGCGGCGGCGGGCTACGCCACGGTGATTTTCGGCGATGCCGGGCATACCGAGGTTCGGGGCCTGCTCGGTTTTGCCGGGGGCCTGGGTTACGTGGTGGACTCGGAGGCGGAGCTCGAAAAATTGCCGGAACTGGAGAAGGTGCTGCTGGTTTCCCAGACCACCCGCCCGCGGGACGAGTATGAACGGGTGGCGGTCGCGGCCCGGGAAAGGTTCTCCGACCTGGTCGTGGCCCGGACCATCTGCGCCTCCACCCTCCGGCGCCAGGAGGAACTGGCGGAGATACTGAAGCGCGCGGAAGCGTTGGTGGTGGTGGGCGGAGCCAACAGCGCCAACACCGCCCGGCTTACCGCCCTCGCCCGGGCGCGCTTAATCCCGGCCTACCAGGTCGAGACGGCCGAGGAACTCCCCTTGGAGGAATTGGAGAACTACCGGGCCGTGGGGGTGACGGCCGGGGCTTCCACGCCGAACTGGCTGATCCAGGGGGTGGTGGAGCGGTTGAAGGAGCGCGCCCACGAAAAATCCCCGGCCCCCGTGCGGCAGTTCTTCCGCCTGGGCCGGATTCTGGTCAAGATCAACGCCCTGGTCGCCCTGGGAGCCGCTTCCCTTTCCCTGTTTACGATGGCGCTGATCGGGGCCCCCCTCAATGTCCCCGCCCTGGCTTTCGCTTTTTTCGCTACCCAGTCCATTTACATTCTCAATGTCTTCGCCGATCAGAAGGCCCTGATGATCAACGCTCCCCACCGTTACTCCCTTTACCGCCGCCGCCGGGGAATGCTCCTGGCCCTGGCTTCCGGGGAAGGGGTCCTCGCCTTGGCGGTGGCTGCTTCCCTCGGGCTCCCCTCGGTCCTTCTGGCCGGGCTGGTTTTCGCCGCCGGGAGCTTTTATATTTTTCCCCTGATTCCCGGCCGGCCCCACCGGCGACGCTTCAAGGATTCCGCCCACCTGCGGGAGTTGCTGCCTTCCCTGGGCTGGGTCGCGGTCACGGTGCTTTTCCCCCTGGTGACGGCGGAGAAGATTTCCTCCCCGGGCGCGGTATTCCTGGCCGTGTTTTTCGTCCTGGTTATTTCCCTGGTCCGGTCGATTCTTTTCGGTCTGCGCGACCTCCAGGGCGACCGGCTTCTGGGGCGGGGAACGATCCCGGTGCTCTTGGGTCGGGGCCGGACCAAGATCCTGATCGTGGCCCTGCTCGGGCTGCTCTTGATTTTTACCACTCTCTACCTGGCCGCGACGGGGTGGGGCGGATATCCGGCCCTGGCGGTTTACCCGGTGGCCGCCTACATTCTGACCTATTTTTTCCTTTTTCGCCGCCGCATCGTCTTCGAGGGACTTTTCTGGGAGGTCCTGGTGGATTGCCAGTTTCTCCTGGGGCCTCTGGGGGCCGGATTGGTGCGCCTGGGGATGGCGGCGTACGGGAAGGGTCCCGCCGGATGAAGCCGCGGCCCTTAGGGAAAACGATCATCCTTTCCAGCCCCCTGGGGCCGCTCGCCTTGTTTTACCGGGATGGCGCGCTTTGCCGCCTGCGGCTTCCGTCCCGCCCGCCTAAGCGTTACCGGGGGGAAATCCCCGGGCCGGACCGGGATTGGGCCGGGATTCTCT
>CAZIEA010000298.1:0-2098 GCA_964538495.1 uncultured bacterium
CCCTATCTCTATGCTCTATGCCCTCTGCTCTATGCTGAAACACGTCCATGCCCTTCATGGTAAGAAAAAAATTCTCTGTGGCCTGAAGGTTTCCCTCTGTGCTCTCTGTGGTAAGGAAGTTAGGCTGAAGGCTATGGCCTGAAACTCAAGAATGCTTATAATACCACCCGGAAGAAACCGGGGAAAGACCATGCCCAGCGTTTGTTACATCGACGGAAAGATCGTGCCCTTGAGCCGGGCCCGGGTCCCGGTGGACGACTTGGGGTTCCAACGCGGTTTCGGGGTCTTCGATTTTTTCCGCACTTACGGGGGCCGCCCCTTCCGGGCCCGGGAGCACCTGCGCCGTCTGCGCGAATCCGCCATGGCCGTGGGTCTGGCCTTCCCCTGGGAAGAGGGAGAGCTGCTCGCGCTGGTCGGGCGGCTCCTGGCGCGCGCCGGCTTCCCGGAAGCCAACCTGCGCCTGATCGCGAGCGGGGGCTCGAGCCCGGATTTCCTTACCCCGTCCCCGAATCCCCGCTTGGTCGCGATCGCCTCCCCCCTCCAGAGCTACCCCGCCGAGTGGTACGAGCGCGGGGCGGCCATGACCGTGGTCCGGCGGGAGCGGTCTTTCCCGGAAGCCAAGACCGTCAACTACCTGGCGGCGGTCTCCGGGATCGCCGCCGCGCATCGCGCGGGAGCGGTGGAGCCTTTGATCGTGGACCGGGAGGGCCTGGTCCGGGAAGGGGAGACCGCTAATTTTTTCGCGGTTGTCTCCGGGACCCTGGTGACTCCGGGGCGGGGGATCCTGCGGGGGGTGACCCGGGAACTGGTCCTGGAACTGGCCCGGGGCTTTCTGCGGGTGGAGGAGCGGGACCTTCCCTTTCCGGAACTGGCGGAAGCGGAGGAGGCTTTCATCACTGCCACCAACAAGGAGATCGTCCCGGTGGTGAACATCGGCGGAAGATCGGTGGGGGCCGGGTCCCCCGGTCCGGAGACCCGGAAACTTATGGCCGCCTTCCGCCGCTTCACCGGGGCTTTCGCGGCTTCCGGAGCCTGATTCGCTCAAGCGAAGGCTATTCGGACCGAATCGGGAAAGCCGCCTTCGTCGTTGGAAGCCACCCCGGGGAAGCGCTTGCGCAGGTCCTCGGGCGCGTTGGCCACCACGAAGGGATTTCCTACCCATTCCAGGAGATCGAGGTCGTTGTAATCGTTGCCCACCCCGGCGGTTTCCTCCCGCCTAACCCCGTGCCGGGCCGCGATCCACTCGGCGGCCGCGCTCTTGGCCACCTCGGGGTGATAGACTTCCAGCCAGGTCGAGGCCCGGTCCAGGGGGGAGGTGGAGCGGATGACCTTGAGCCCCGGGAGGGATTTTGCCAGGCTCGCGAAAAGCCCGGTCATTTCCGGGGAGAGGACGGCCACGAGCTGGCAAGCCTCGATTTCGGGCGTCTCCGGCGGGCCGGGCTCGGCGAACTCCCGGTAAATCTCGAGCCGGCGGAGGAAGTCGGGGTTGCCGGCCCCGTCTCCGTAATAAAAGAAATGGTGGCTGCGGGGAATCTCGCGGTGGATCATGAAATCCGCTTCCGCTTCCAAGAGGGCCGAGGCCGCGGAGCGGGTTTGTTCCGGCTCGAGGTGGCGGGCCGCGACGATCCGCCGTTTTCCCCACTCCATGATCCCGGCCCCGGCCGAGAAGGCCAGGTAATCTATGGGGAACTCCGGCTCCAGGACCTGCAGGGCCGAGTAGAGCGAGCGCCCGGTGGCGACCACCCGGAGCACGCCTTTTCGCCCCAGCTCCTCCAGGCATGCCCGGTTGGCCGGGCTGACCGCACGGTCGCTTCCGGCCAGGGTCCCGTCCAGATCGGTGATGAGCATTTTCATGGGTTTCAGCCCGCGTGGATTTTTTGCACCTGATTAACTCTGATTTCTCTAATTACTTCTTCACCTTTTTTCACCATGTAGGGTATGTAGATCATGTAGCGTTCGCTATCGGTATCGCTATCGCTATCGGAATCGAGCGCGCCATTATCACGCCAAGACGCCAAGAAATAATCTGTCCACAGATTTACACAGATTAAACAGATTCATTTTTGCGCATTCTGGATTCTGAATTCTGTCTCCTGTC
>CAZIEA010000299.1:0-1653 GCA_964538495.1 uncultured bacterium
CATGCCCTACATGTCTACATGTGAATGCGGCGGCGGTTCCTTCAGCCTTCAGCCTGCTTTTGCTTGAATCCGGAACCCGGCCAAGGTAGTTTTTATCCCCTGGAAACTCAGCCGGACATGACAACACGGCCCAAAACCGCCATCGTGATCCTGAACTGGAACGGGGGCGACAACACCATCGCCTGCCTGGATTCCCTTTCCGCCGGAGGCTATCTCGGCCTCCCCGTCCTGGTGGTGGACAACGGCTCGGCCGACGATTCCCCCGCCTGGATCGAGGAGAAATTCCCCGCCGTCGAGATCCTCCGCCTGGGGGCCAACCTCGGCTTCACCGGGGGCTGCAACCGGGGCCTGGAATGGGGCCTGGCCCGGAAGGCGGATTGGGTCTTCCTGCTCAACAATGACACCGCCGTGACCAAGGGCTTCCTCGAGACCATGTGGGAGGCCGCCGAAAAATTCCCCGCCGCCGGAATCATCGCCCCCCGGGTCAATTATTACGAGCCGCCCGACAAGGTCTGGAGCCAGGGAATCTCCGTCAACCGCTGGACCGGGAGAATCCTGACCCCGGACTGCGGGAAGCAAACCTCCGGCCCGGGTCCCGCGCCCTTCGAATGCCAGGCGGTTTCCGGGGCCGCCGTCCTGATTTCCCGAAAAGTGGTGGAGACGATAGGCTACTTCGACGACGACTATTTCCTCTGCTTCGAGGACGTCGACCTTTGCCTGCGGGCCCGCGAGCGCGGCTTTTCGGTCCTGGCCGTCCCCCGGGCGCTGGTCCTGCACAAGGTCAGCGCCTCCATGGGCGGGGAAGGCTCGGAAGCCATCATCTACTTCTCGGCTCGCAACCAGCTTTCCCTGATCAACCTCAGGTTCCCCCTCCCCTTCCCCCTAGGGGAGGCGAGGTCCCTCTTCATCATCGCCTGGACCCTGCTTTTCGCCGTCATCACTTCGCCCGCCCCCTTCCGGAGAAGCCTAAAGGCCTGGGCCGGGGGAGTGCGGGACTATCTCCTGGGCCGGATGGGCAAACCCGCCGAGGGAAAACACCCGTGAAAACCCGACGCGAAAAGCTGCCGCTCTTGGCACTGCTCCTGGGGGCGGCCCTGGCTTATTACTGCCTCCCCTATGCCTTGAGCGGCGAGCGCAACTCCCCCGACGATATGCTTTTTGATTTTTTCTCCGCCCACCTGGCCGCCACGGGAAGGATCGGCTATCTCCCCCCGGGAGACGCCGAATTCGGCCGGAGCGGATTCGTCCCCCGCTACTTCGTCTACAGCGGAGCGGCCTCCCACTCCGGGGAGGCCTATCCGCGCAAATTCCCCGGCTTTGTCATCGCCTGGGGAGCTTTCCGACGGCTGGCCCCGGAAGGCTGGGGCTGGTTGATCAACCCCCTGAGCGCGATCGCGGCCGTCGGCCTTCTCTACCTGGCGGCCAAAAGCTTCTACCCCGGGCGGCGGGTGCCTCTGTTCGCGGCGGCCATCCTGGCCGTCAACCCGATCCTGGCCCATCGCGCCTACCTCTACAACCCCTGTGTCTTCAACCTCGCCCTCTTCCTGGCCGCTCTCTGCCTGCTCCTGCGCGCCCGGGACCGGGGGGGCCTCGGCGCCGTCATCGCCCTGGGGGCCGCCGCTGGCGCCCTGCTCTGGACGCGCCCGACCAACT
>CAZIEA010000299.1:1663-2097 GCA_964538495.1 uncultured bacterium
CGCGGGTTGCTCCTTTCGCTCGCAATCGCCGCGGCGGCGGGAGCGGGGCTGCTGCTTTTCAACCGCCTGGCTTACGGGAGCTTCTTCTCCCTGGGCTACACCGTGGCCGACACCGAGCCCGCCAGGATCCTCGGGGCCGCCCCGCCCTTGAGCATCGGGAGAATCCTGGAATACCTCCGCTTCCACCCCGCCATCTGGCTCGGACACCTCAGGAATCTTCCCCTCTCCCTGGCGGTGGGCTTCCCCCTGCTCCCGCTGGCCCTGGGGGGCCTGGCCGCCCCCCGCCCCGCCCCCGGCCGCTGCGGCTTCCGGAACTTTTTTCTCCTGCTGGCGGCCATGGCGATCGTTTTCTTCTCCAACTTCGGCACCTTCGGCCACGAGCAGGGGGAAATGACCGTGCATTCCTCCTTCCTGCGCTACCTCCTGCCGGTGCT
>CAZIEA010000300.1:0-1299 GCA_964538495.1 uncultured bacterium
ACGCCACCGCCCTGGACCTGATCCGGTGCGGCTCCCGGGCGGCCGGGGTCCTGGCTTTGACCGGGGAGGGGGAACTCCTGGCCGTGCTCGCTCCCGCCGTGGTCATCGCCACCGGGGGCCTGGGCTTTCTCTATGCCCGGACCACCGACCCCCCCGAGGTGATGGGGGACGGCCTGGCCCTGGCGGGCCGGGCCGGGGTCACGATTGCCGATCCCGAGTTCGTGCAGTTCCACCCCACCGCGCTCCGGAGCCGCCTGGATCCGATGCCGCTCATCACCGAGGCGCTCCGGGGGGCGGGGGCCTCTCTGGTGGACCGGGAAGGGAACCGCTTCATGGAAGCCGAGCATCCTGACGGGGAACTTGCTCCCCGGGACGTCGTGGCCCGGGCCATCTGGCGGCGGCTCGCCGCCGGGGGCGAGGTGTTTCTCGACGCCACCGGGATCGAGGGCGCTTTTCCCGCGCGCTTTCCCACGGTTTTCGCCGCCGCCGCCGCCGCCGGCTTCGATCCTCGCCGCGATCCCCTGCCCGTTTCCCCCGTCGCTCACTTCCACATGGGCGGGGTGCTGGTGGACGCCGATGGACGCGCTTCCCTGAGCGGGCTCTACGCCTGCGGGGAGGCCGCCGCCACCGGGCTGCACGGGGCCAACCGCCTGGCCAGCAATTCGCTGCTGGAGGGGTTGGTTTTCGGGGCCCGGGTGGCCCGGGCGATCAAGGAGGACCGTCCGCGCCCGCCCTCCGGCCCCCTGGAGGTTCCCGCCGAGGCCTTGGAGGCGGCGGACCGGAAACCGCAATCCGCGATCCGGACCCTGCGCGAGACGATGTGGGAAAAGGTCGGGGTGGTCCGGGACGGGCCCGGCCTCCGGGCCGCCTTGGCGCGCTTCGACGAACTGGAGGAAGAGCTGGCTCTCGACGTCCGGGGCCGGACGCTCTTGTTCGTGGCCCGCTGCGTGACGGCTTCCGCGCTCCGGCGCTGCGAGAGCCGGGGCGGACACTTCCGTTCCGACTATCCCGAGCCCCGCCCGGAATGGGCCACCCATACCCTGCTGCAGCCGGAACCCGTTCCCGCCATCCGCCTGAAACGGCGGGATCTCAAGCGAGGAGAATAATGATTAATCCTCCCCCCGATGTCGTCGTTGACGATTTGATCCGGCGCGCCCTGGAGGAAGATCTGGGCCGCGCCGGCGACCTGACCAGCGCCGCCGTGATCGGCCCCGAGGCCCGGGCCTCCGGGAGAATCGTCGCCCGGCGCGCCGGTCGGATCGCGGGGTTGCCCTTCGCCCTGCGGGGTTTCCGTTTCCT
>CAZIEA010000300.1:1309-2085 GCA_964538495.1 uncultured bacterium
GGGCGGGGTCGAGACCCGCCCACTCCGGCGCGACGGGGAAGACGCCGGCGCCGGGGAGGCCCTGGCCGAGTTGGAGGGGAACGCCCGGGCGATCCTGGCCGGGGAGAGGACCGCCCTCAACCTGCTCGGGCACCTGAGCGGGATTGCTACCGCCGCCGCCGAAGCCGTGGCCCGGGTCGCCGGCGCCAAGGCCCGGATCGTCGACACGCGCAAGACCACTCCGGGCCTGAGGGCCCTGGAAAAGTACGCGGTCCGCTGCGGGGGGGCATCCAACCATCGCTTCGGACTCGACGACGGGATCCTGATCAAGGACAACCACCTGCAGGCCTGTTCCTCCATCGCCGCGGCCGTGGCCGCGGGATCGGGCTGGAGGACCTGGCCGCGGTGGCCGCCACCGGGGTGGATTTGATCTCGCTGGGCTGGATTACCCACAGCGCCCCGCGGCTGGACGTAGCGCTCGACCTCGACTGAGGTAAATCTGCCGGATCGCCCTCACTCCGTTCGAGGCTTGTAGTATCGTCCCTCGCCTTGCTCGGGACTTGCAGTATCGTTCCTCGGCTCTCCCTCGGAACTTGCCGTATCGCCCCTCGGCCTGGCCTCGGGGCTTGTATTATCGCCGCGCCCGCAGATTAGTTCTGTCCACAGATTACACAGATTTTTCCTTCATGCTCTTCATGGTGAAAAAAGGCAGGCTGAAGGAACCGACGCATTCACATGTAGGCATGTAGGGCATGTAGAGGGTCAAATTCGAAATCAGAAACTCGAAATTCGAAACC
>CAZIEA010000301.1:0-2084 GCA_964538495.1 uncultured bacterium
GGCATCAGAGGGTTGGTTCCCGCCGCGGGGGAATCCCGGCGGGAGGAGCGGGGCTCGGAGCTGACCGTGGCCAGCACCGGTTGCTTCTCGTCCAACCCGGAAATTATCTGGACCTTGCCTTCGGCCTCGATCCCGAGTTCGACTTCCTGTCGCTGTTTCTCGCCCCCCGGCCCGGGGACGGTGACGTAGCCCTTGCCCCCGCGCCCGGGGCGGACGGCGGCGGAGGGGAGGGTGAGGGCGTTTGCCACCTCGGCGACCACGATCTCGACATTGGCGCTCATCCCGGCCCGGAAGTGTTCGGGGACCCGCTGGGGGAGGATGTCCACCTCGTAGATAGTGACGTTGCTGACGGTGATGGATTCGTAGGCAATGTGGTCGATCCGGCCCCGGATGCGTTTGTCCGGGTAGGCATCCAGCGTTATGTAGGCTTCCTGCCCGTCCCGGACCGAGCCGATGTCGGTCTCGTCCACCTGGGCCTTGACGATCAGGCGGTCGGAAAGCACCAGGACGGCATTGGAAGTGGTGACGGTCTGGCCGGGCTCCACCGCCCGGCTGATCACCGTTCCCTCGATGGGGGAGAGCAGGGGGCTGGGCTTGTAGACCTCCTCCCAGTGGGCCAGGGTGGCCGCGTCGCGCATGAGGGCCGCGTCCAACAGCGCCGCCCGGTCGGTGGAGCTCATCAGGGCCAGGCGCTGGCCGCGGGTGACCGTGTCTCCCTCCCGGACCAGGACCTCGTCGATCCGCCCGGCGATGGCGGGCTTGATCTCGAGGCGGTTCTGGGGCTGAACCGTCCCGGTGGCCGAGATCGCGCGCCGCAGGTCGCCCCTCTCGGGGTAGATGGTGGAGACGGTTTCCTTGGCCGCGTCGGCGTCCGGGCGGGAGAGGAAATACCAAGCTCCCGCCCCCGCCGCCAGGACCGGCAGGATCAGCCAGAGTTTCTTCATCAATCCTCCTTCAAACTATCCACGAATTAAAATCGAGATGGAACCGCGAATCTTGCCAATCACCGCTAATTGAAACTAAGATTCCGCAGATTACGCAGGTTAATTTTGTCCACAGATTTCACAGATTTTCACAGATTTTTTCTTCATGCTCTTCATGGTCTTCATGGTGAGAAAACCAGGCTAAAGGCTGAAGGAAAGGCCGCCGCATTCACATGTAGACATGTAGGGCATGTAGAAGGGATCAGGGTTCGGGGTTCAGGCGCGAATCGGTGAGAAAAATAATTCTCTGTGACCTGAAGATTTTTCTCTGTGCGCTCTGTGGTTAAGGAAGTTAAACTAAAAAATAGCGGAGAAGTAATCAGAGAAATCAGAGTTAATCAGGTGCAAAAGTTTGCGAATCCTGACTCCTGTTTCCTGTCTCCTTGGTTTTAGGTATTACCCCAAACAAACATATAGTTTAAATTAGTTTAATATGTCACTATCGCTAGAAACGCGAAGATCGTCCTCAAGGGTAAGGGCGCGGGCGTAGAGCCAGCGGGCCAGGGTGCGGCGGGAACTGGCCCGGGAGGTCAGGTGGCTTTTCTTGGTCCGGACCAAGTTGTCCTCGATGATGATCCAGTTGTCGAAGGAAAGCAGCCCGATGGCGTATTGGGCTTCCGAGATCCGGGCGCGCTCGGTGTCGGCGGCCAGGTAAAGGTCCTGGATTCGGACCTCCTCTCGGGCGTCCTCGAAGTTTTTCCAGGCTTGCTCCAGCGAGTAAAGGGTGTCCTGAGAAGTCTTGCGGGTGTTCTGGCGGCTTTCCTCCAGGGCGGCGGTGGCGCCCGCAATGTTGGCCAGGCGGCTGCCCCCGGTGAAGATGGGCAGGCTCAAGCTCACCCCCACGCCCCAGCTTTCCTTCCCGGGGGGCCAGTCGTCGCCGCTGCGGCCGATGGAGCCGCTGCCGCTGATGGAAGGGAAAAATCCGGCGCGGGCGATCTTGAGATCGTAATCGGCCGACTCCAGGGAGGCCTCCTGCTTGAGGACGTCGGGATGCTCCCGGACCAGTTCGGGGAACTCCGGCGCCGGCATCTCCGGGGGGGTGGCGAGGTCTCCCGCCGCCTCCAGGGCGTCTTGCCAGGCCTCTCGGGCGTCCTCCCCCAG
>CAZIEA010000302.1:0-1989 GCA_964538495.1 uncultured bacterium
TTCGAATTTGACTTCTACATGCCCTACATGTCTACATGTGAATGCGGCGGCGGTTTCTTCAGCCTTCAGTCTTCAGCCTGATTAAAAGTACTTGGCCAGGAAACGGCCCCAGGGCCCGCGCGGGCGGCGGGAACGCCCGGAAAGGGCTTCCTGTTCGATCCCATACTTGACCAGGCCGGCCACGGTGGAAAAGTCGACCTCGTCGGCCACCCCTTCCAGCCCGTCCAGCCCCCAAGGGGTTCCCACCCTGACCTTGAGGTCGAGGATCGAGGCGGCCGGCTCCTCGATCCCGGAGAGCATCGCCCCGCCGCCGGTCAGGACCGCCCCGGAAGACAAGCCGGAAAACACCCCCTCCTTTTCCAAGTCGTCCCGGATCAGGCCGAAGATCTCCTCCATCCGGAGGCGGGTGATCGCATACATCCGGCGGCGGGAAACCCGGGTAGCCGGTTCGCCGGGGGCGGGGGACAGCGGGCAGGCGTCGTCTTTGGCGGGATCGGGTTCGGCGGCGGTGGCGTAGCCGATCTTGACGGCCTCGGCCTGGGCGATCTGGATGCGCAGACCGATCGAGATATCGTTGCTGAGATGATCCCCCCCGACCCCGAGCACCCCGGTGTGGCGGAGAATCCCGTGGCGGAATACGGCATAATCGCTGGTCCCTCCCCCGATATCGATCAGGAGCACCCCGGATTCCATCTCCTCGGCGTAAAGAACGGCCCGGGAGGCGGCCAGGGACTGCAGGGTAAATCCCCGGACATCCAATCCGGCCAAACGAACGCACCTGGTCAAGTCGGCCAGAAGCGAGTCGGAGGCCTCGATTAAGTGGGCGTTGACCCAAAGTTTGCGGGTGGTCATTTTCAGGGGATCGAGGACGCCCTTGCGGGAATCGAGATCGTAATCCTGAGCAAGAGCGTGCAGAAGGCTGCAACCCTCGGAAAGCTTTTCCGACCTGACCTTGTTCAGCACCCGCCGCTTGTCCTCCTCGCTCACGCCGCGGTTGGGGTTGTTGACCATGACCGAAGCCCGGGCGTTGATGCTGGCCACCTGCCCTCCGGAAAGTCCGAGCCAGGCCTCGGCCACCTCGACCCCGGCCATGACCTCGGCCTCTTCCACGGCCGGCTTGATCGAGTGCACGGTTTCCTCGATATCCACCAGCTCGCCCCGGCGCAGCCCGCGGCAGGAGCGGTGGCCAACCCCGAGCACCCGCCCGCGGCCGAATTCGTTTCGCTCGGCCAGAAGAGCCCTGACCCGGGAAGTCCCGATATCGAGCCCGAGGACATAAGCGGTTTCCAGGGAGCGGCTTGACCGCAATTTCCAGGCCGCCTTCACGGTTCGAACCTGACCGGCACCCGGGCTTGAGGCCGTAAATCCACCGAGACGGGGGACTTCCCCCCGCTGGAGCTGATCCTGGAGAGCAAGGTGCGCAAGCGCTCGATCTGAGCGGGGTAGTTGTCCCGGCTCATCGCGACCTCCATGCCCCGGTTGGCGGTCAGGACCAGCTTGTGGGGATCCCCCAGCCGGATCGACTCCACCCGGAACATTGCCTCGATCCCGGAGCTGTCCAGGGCCTCGAAGAAACGCTCCATCTCCAGGCGGCCTTCCGGGGGAACGACCTCGCCCCCCTCCGCCGCCAATCCGTAAACCACGGGCAGAATATCTCCGGGACGTTTCTTCTTCCCGCCCAGGATCACTCCGTGTTCATCGATGGTTTCCTCAAGCACGTCGCCCCGCCCGTAACGCAATCTGGCCCGGGGTTCGCGTTCGAAAATGCGGATATGGACGATATCGGGGTAGACCCGGTGGATGAAAGCATCGCGGATGTTGTTTTCCGCCAGAAGACGGCGCCGGGCCTCCCGCAGACCGATCAGAAAAATATTCTCGCCCGGGACGAGGGCGGAAATCCCGATAATTTCGCCGGCGCTGTAGTCCCGGTTGTCGGCGACCTGGATTGAGCGCACCGTAAAAACCGGGGCGCGCAACAGGAACCCCAGC
>CAZIEA010000303.1:0-1987 GCA_964538495.1 uncultured bacterium
AGGCTTTTCCCCGGGGCCGTGTTCTACCCAAAGATGATCTCCAGCCTCCGCCTCGCCGCCGGGGAGATCGAATCCGGCCGGGCGACGCCGCGGCTCCTGGCCGCTCCCAGCTATCTGGCGCTCGCGGCCCTCGAGGCTTGCGGAGGGAAAGCCCGGGTCGAAAACGCCGCCGTGCTCCGCGACCTCCCCGGGCCCTGCGTCCTAGTCGCCAATCACATGAGTTCCCTGGAAACCCTGGTCCTGCCCTGGGTGGTGGGCAGCTTCCGACCCGTCACTTTCGTGATCAAAAAAAGCCTGCTCAAACTCCCCTGGCTGGGAACCGTTCTCGGTTTTCTGGAAGCGATCCCGGTGGAGAGGACCGACCCGCGCCGGGACCTGGCAGCCGTCCTGGAACAGGGAGCCGAGCGAATTGCCCGGGGGATCTCGGTGGCGATCTTCCCCCAGGCCCACCGGATGGAGCGCTTCGACCCGGCGGGATTCAACTCCCTGGGGGTGAAACTGGCCCGCCGCGCCGGCGTTCCCGCCGTGCCCCTGGCCGTCAAGACCGACGCCTGGGGGGTGGGCAAGGTTTTCAAGGAGTTCGGAAAGATCCGCCCGGAGCGCGAGGTCCTTTTCTCTTTCGGCCCCCCCGTGGACCCTTCATCTCCCGCCGCGCAGGCGGAGATCATCGCCTACATCTCCCGGACCCTTGAAGCCCAGGCTGAAGGCTGAAGGAACTGCCGCCTGATTCACATGTAGACATGTAGAACATGTAGTTTAATTCGCTCATGAATAATTCTCTGTGGTAAGGAAGTTAGGCTGAAGGAAACCGCGAATCCGCGCCAATTCTTTTTCCACAGATTACAGAGATTCTCACAGATTTTTCCTTCATGTCCTTCATGCTCTTCATGGTGAGAAAAGCAGGCTGAAGGCTAAAGTAAAGGCCGCCAGATCACGCCCAGACGCCGAGAAAGCATTTCGAGCACAGAGCGGAGGGGCTATCGTCATGAATAAAGAGACAGGAACGGCAATCCTGCTTATCCACTGCCCGGATCGCAGAGGACTGGTGCTGGCGGTGACCGGATTCATCCAGAAGCACAACGGCAACATCATCCGCCTGGATGAGGTGGTGGACGCGGAATCCCGGACCTTCTTCATGCGGGTGGAGTGGGAACTCGAGGGCTTTACCCTCTCTCCCGAAGAAATTGGAAAAGCTTTCGATTCCGATGTGGCCGGTCCGCTGGGGATGAACCGGGAACTCCACTTTTCCGCGGAAACCGCGCGGATGGCGATCTTCGTTTCCCGTCTCCCCCACTGCCTGCACGACCTCCTGGGGCGCGCTCAATCCGGCGAGTGGAAGGTGGAAATCCCGCTGATAGTGAGCAACCATCCGGACCTGGAACCGGTGGCCGCCGGCTTCAGCATCCCTTTTCACCACTTCCCGATCAAGCCGGATAACAAGGCCTCCCAGGAGCAAAAGGAGCTCGAACTCCTGAGACAGAACCGGGTGGACCTGGTCGTCCTGGCCCGCTACATGCAGATCCTCTCCGGCGCCTTCACGGCCGCCTATTCCAACCGCATCATCAACATCCACCATTCTTTCCTCCCCGCCTTTCCCGGGGCCAAGCCCTACCACTCGGCCTACCAACGCGGGGTCAAGATCATCGGGGCCAGCAGCCACTACGTAAGCGCCGAGCTGGACCAGGGGCCGATCATCGAACAGGACGTCGCCCGGCTCAACTACAAGGACCAGGTCCCGGACTTGATCCGCAAGGGGCGGGACCTGGAAAAAATGGTGTTGTCCCGGGCGGTCTGGCTCCATCTCCAGCACCGGATCCTGGTTTACCGCAACCGGACCCTGGTTTTCGCCTGAAGGACCCGCGGCGCTATTCACATGTAGACATGTAGAACTTCTGCTTTTCTCACACAAAGACGCAGAGACGCCCAGACGCAAAATTCGGGTTTGTTTATTAGCTCTATGCTCTATGCCCTATGCTCTATGCTGAAA
>CAZIEA010000304.1:0-1978 GCA_964538495.1 uncultured bacterium
CCGTAATCCGGCGCCTGAAATATTGGGAATCCAGAATTCAGAATCCAGAATACGCAGCTTTGGAAATTGATTTTTTGGCGTCTTGGCGCCTTGGCGTAATGCCGCGATGGCAGGGCTGAAGCCCTGCGCTACGACCGACCCACACTCCGATTACGATTACGACAACGATAACGATAGCGAATTAAACCACATGCTCTACATGTCCAAAGCGGCAGTTCCTTCAGCCTTCAGTCTTCAGCCTTCAGCCTGTTTTTTTTCACCATGAAGATCATGAAGAAATATGAAGAAAATCTGTGAAATCTGTGGACGAATCGGTTTTCTGGGCGGCCTGGCGTGATGAAGCGGTAGTTCCTTCAGTACTGAAGTTAATCCGTGGATAAGAAGTTTGAGGAGCAGGGTATGAACGGGGAGTCGCCGGAACCGAGGCCGGAAGGGAAGAGGGAGGTCCCGCTGGAAGTCGCGCGGATCGGGGAACTGGTCCGAAGACTCTGCGTGACCAAGGCCAATCTCGGCCTCTACAGTTTCGAGCACTCCGTCACCCAGGAGAACCTCAAAAAATCCTGGGAATACCTGGAGGAAATTTTTGCCGACCGCCAAGAAGTCTCTCTGGACATTTTCAAAAACACCATTCTCTTTGAAGGGCTCCCGATCGAGGAACGCAACCCCATGGTTGAACGTCTGGCGCAGGACTTCCGCAATCTCCGGGTCCGTGGTATCTCCTTCCGCCGGGATCTGACCCTCAAGGAAATCGCGATTTTTTTCAAGATGATGACCTTGCCCCGGGAGAAGCTCGAGGAACACGGCGGTGCCTCTTCCTTGCTCCGGGAACTCGGTGTCGAGCGCATCCGGATCAACCAAGCCCGCTATGTCCGGATCGAGGAAGACCAAAAGGTGGTCAGCGTCTCTCTCCAGGCTTCCGGGGAGGCGGGAACCGAGACGGAAGCGAAGCAGGAACTGCTGGGGCATCTCTGGGAAGCCCTGATGAAGCAGCAGGTGGACCGGGACTGGCTGCTGGAGGAGATCAGGACCGATCCGGCTCGGGCCGCCTCCCAGATCGTGGGCCTGATGAAATACTATGACAACCTCGAGACCATGGACGACCAGCAGCGCCAGCAGGAAGCCATGGAAACGCTGCTCCGGAGCGTTCAGACCCTGGGCCTGCGGCTGGCCGAGCGCGACCGGGAGGAGGCCGGGGAAGAAGCGGAAAATCTCGCCGGTTGCCTGCTCCAGCTCGAGCGGGAACTCAAGACCCGCTCGGCCGGGCTCAAGACCTCTCGGGCGGCGGCCCGCTTCATCGAGGAGATCACCAACGCCGTCACCGCCTTTATCGACACCCACCAGGCCGATCGGATTGCCCGGGAATTTCTCAAGGACGAAAAGGGGTTGAAGCGGACGGAACAACTTCTGAGGCAGGCGGTGGACGGCTCCCGCGAAACCGCCGTCGTCGAAAAACTTCGCTCCCTGGCCCGGGAGAAGGGGATCGGGGAAGAGGACCTCGAGCTTCTCCTGGGCGGGGTCAAGCAAAAGAAGCCTCCCGTTCCCAAAAGGCCGCGCCGCAAGAAGGCTACCCGGCCGGTGCGCGAGAAGATTGCCCGGGCTCTGGCCTCTTCCCGGGAGGGCGGGGCCGAAGAGGAGACCGCCGAGCGCCTGGCCGGGATTTTCGAACAGGAAATCAAGGAGCGCCTCCAGGGGGAGCGTCTCCGGCGCGAGCAGCTCGAGAGCGTCATCGCTCGTCTGGATTCGGCCCTGGCCGCCGTCGGGCTAGGTCTGGTTTTGCTCGATCCGGTCGGGGAGGTGGTTTGGGCCGCTGCCCCGGTCCGGGAGCGCTTCGGGGACTTGACCGGAACCACCCTGAACCCCGATTTTCTCGCCTACCTCAAGTTGGGAAAATATGGGAAAGAGATTTCTCCCGCCGCCGGCCTTCCCCCCGGGTTGCCGGAGTCGATCAAGGGCGGCTTGCTGGGGGCGGCCGGGGAAT
>CAZIEA010000305.1:0-1968 GCA_964538495.1 uncultured bacterium
GGTCTCGGCGCTGCCGGCCGCGCCCCCCGCGGGCGTGACCGTCTACGCCTGGACCCCCAACCTCAACGAGCTCATCAACGGAACCGCCGAGCTCCTGGACGTGATCGGGGTCCCCTCGGCCACCGTCCGCATCCTCCCCATCCTGCTTGGGGCCGAGGCCTTTCACAGCCCCGGGCTTTCCGGGATCGACCTGAACGCGCCTTTGGTCTTCGCCCTGGGGAATCTCTCCGGCGGCGGCGCCCCCGCCTACAGCCTCGGGTTTTCCACCCCGGGCGGAATGTACCTGCAGAAGATCAAGGAAGCCCTGGGAGAATGCCAGGAACTCGAGGGGGGCAAGATCCTGGTCTTCCGCAAAACCGAAAAAATCTTCGACCAGGAAGCTTACGCCGCCTCCGGGGTAGACGAGCAGGAGGAATACGAACGCTTCTTCGTGG
Organism: uncultured bacterium; assembly: GCA_964538495.1. Lineage (GTDB taxonomy): Bacteria > Auribacterota > Erginobacteria > Erginobacterales > DAOSXE01 > CAZIEA01. The sequence goes on from CAZIEA010000305.1 coordinate 435, forward strand.
AAAAGGTCTCCGAGATCTTCCTCGCCCCTGCCGACGGCTTTGCCTGGCTCTCTTCCGACCTGGACGAGCTTAAGCTCACCGCCGGGACTCCCCTCCGGGACTTCGACCCCGGGTTCGGGACTGCCCTGGCCCTGAACGCCGATTTTTCCAACCTGATGGCCGAGGCGCTGAAGGCCGCGGAAGCCGACCCCTCGGCGGCGGCCCTGATCAAGCCCTGGGTCCGTTTCGCCGATGTCATCGAGATCCTCTCCTTCGGCTTCACCCCGGGCAAGAGCGGGGTCGAGGTGGTCAAGGGCCTGACCGCGGAAGCCGGGAGCGGACTGGAAGCCTTCATCCGGGCCCAGAAAAACACCCCGCGCGAGCTGGTCTCCTGCCTGGACCCCAAGCCCTACATGGCCATGGACCTGGGGATCCGGAATCCCGAGAAACTGGCCCAGTGGGCCAATACCGCCTGGGACCTCTGGTGCCAAACCCTCCAGGGGATCTCCAAGCGCGAGAACGACAAATCCGTCGGCGACGCCTTGCTGTCCGCGCTCAAGATCATGGACGCCAACCGGCAACCGATGCTGGACGCCATTAAAAACACCGGCAACGAAACCGCCGCCTCCGTCACTTTCGGGCCGAAAGGTTCCTTCCGGTTCATCTCCGCGGCCAGGGTCAAGGATCCCAAGGTCTTCCTGGATACCACCCGCGCCTCCCTCCAGGCCGTCTCCGGCACCCTGCTGCTGGCCCCGAACTTCTCCCTGGAGGCCGACTTCAGCAAGCTGGAAACCCCGCGCCAGTATCTGGGAACCGACATCTACACCGTGGCCTTCAAGGCGAAACAGACCGAAGAGCTGCCGGAGGCCGCCAAGAACCTGCCCGGGATGAGCGCCATGCTCTCCGGGTTCACCCTGGAATACGCCGTGCGCGGCAACGTCGGCATCTCCTGCTACGGCGCCCCCGGCGAAGCCGTCATCAATCAGGTAATCGACCGCCTGGAGGGCAAAGAAGCGGGTCTCAAGCTCGACCCGCAGCGTGAGTCCTGGGGCCTGGGGGTAATCGACTACGGCAACTTCCTCGCGGCCTGGAAGCCCGACTCCGCCCCCGAGGGAATCGCCGGGGTCATGGAGAAAATCGCCGCGCTCGACCTTTCCATCCCCTTCCAGATCTACGCCCGCAAGGGCGGCGTCGGGCTCAAGGCCCTGATCCCGGCCGCCAAGATCAAAGCGGTCATCGACTCCCTCGGGATCATGGGCGAGGAAACCTCCCCGGCCGCGGCTAAGGCCGACTGACCTCGGAGCGCAGGGGCGCTATTCACATGTAGGCATGTTTTGGCATAGAGCATAGGGCATAGAGCATAGAGTCACCCAGGGTTCAGGGTTCAGGGTTCAGGGTTCAGGGTTCAGGCGCGAATCGGTATCGGATGAGACTGTCGTATCGTCATTCCTGCGGAATGACTTGTCGTATCGTTCCTCGCTGCGCTCGGAACTTGTAGTATCGTCCCTCGGCTTCGCCTCGTGACTTGTCGTATCGCCGCTTCTGTGAAGCGGCT
>CAZIEA010000306.1:0-1941 GCA_964538495.1 uncultured bacterium
CTTTTCTCACGCCAAGGCGCCAAGACGCAAAGACGCAGAGGACCGATCTGTCCACGGATTTCACGGATTTTCCCTTCATGCTCTTCATGTCCTTCATGGTGAGAAAAGCGGGCTGAACTGCAGGCTGAAGGCTGAAGGAACTGCCGCCTCATTCACATGTAGACATGTAGGACATGTAGAAAACCCACTTTTCTCACGCCAAGGCGCCAAGACGCAAAGACGCAGAGGACCGATCTGTCCACAGATTTCACAGATTTTTTCTTCATGTTCTTGGTCAGAAAAAATAATTCTCTGTGACCTCTGGTTTTTCTCTGTGATCTCTGTGGTAAGGAAGTTGAACCGCGAATCCCGCGAATCCACACAAATCAAGGCGACGGATTACGGATCACTGATTACGGATTACGTGGTTTCCTGAACCCTAGTCGAAGAGGGCGAGGTACTCGCCGTAGCCCGCCGCCTCCATCTCTTGGCGGGGGATGAAGCGCAAAGAGGCGGAGTTGATGCAGTAGCGCAGCCCGGTGGGGGCGGGGCCGTCCGGGAAAACATGGCCCAGGTGGGAATCGGCCTTCTCGCTGCGCACCTCGGTGCGCGGCAGGCCCAGGGATGAGTCGGGTTTTTCCCGGAGCGATTCTTCCCGGAGCGGGCGGGTGAAACTGGGCCAGCCGGAGCCGGAATCGAACTTGTCGGCGGAGCTGAAAAGCGGTTCCCCGGAGACGACATCGACGTAGATGCCTTCTCTTTTATTGTCCCAGTATTCGTTGGCGAAAGGCATTTCGGTGCCGCATTCCTGGGTTACCCGGTACTGAAGAGGGGTGAGTTTTTCCCTCAGGGTTTCCGCTTTCCCTGCCGGCGGCGGAGTGGGGATCTCCCCCCATATCCTCTCCAGGGCGCCCTCGCGCCCCGACCCCTCCCGGTACATCCGATAGCGCAGGGGGTTCTTGCAGGAATAGCCCTGGTGGTATTCCTCGGCCGGCCAGAATTTTCCGGCCTCTTCAATCTCGGTGGCGATCGGCTTGGCGAAAAGCCCGCTCGCTTCCAGGCGCCGCTTGGAATCTTCGGCCAGGCGTTTCTGCTCCTGGTCGTGGTAAAAGACGGCGGAACGGTATTGGGAGCCGCGGTCGGCGAAGGCCCCGCCCGGGTCGGTGGGGTCGATCTGCCGCCAGAAAACCTCGAGCAACCGTTCGTAGCCGATCTTTTCGGGGTCGTAGCGGACCCGGACCGCCTCGGCGTGCCCGGTCTTCCCGGAGCAGACCTCCTCATAGGTCGGGTTCTCGGTTCTTCCGCCGGTATAGCCGCTCACTACCTCGGATACTCCGGGCAGGGAGGTAAACGGGGATTCCATGCACCAGAAGCAGCCTCCGGCAAAGGTGGCCGTGCGCAGGTTTTTCTCCGGGGTCATTTCTCGGGTTTCCTCCTCGGGGGATGCCGTGGGCCGGGAACAGGCCGCCGCCAGGCCCAGAATCAACGCCGCCCCCATTCCGACCGCGGTTCTCATTAAGGATTTTCCGCCTTGAAAAGCATGAACAAGGTGTAGCATACAATAAAAAAGAAAGGGGCGAACTTGGAAACGGCCGGAGACAAACGAAACGGGGCGCAGGAGTGGATCCGGGGCCTGGGGCTTATCCCCCATCCCGAGGGCGGGTATTACCGGGAGATTTATCGCTCTTCCGGACGCTGCGGAGCCCGGGTTTTTTCCACCGCCATCTACTATCTGCTCGAGGCCGGGGATTTCAGCGCTTTCCATTCCCTCGCCTCCGACGAGACCTGGCACCACTATGAAGGAGTTCCCCTCCAGATCCACCGGCTGAAATTCCCCGGCGCGGCGGAGACAAGCATTCTGGGAAAAAATCCTCCCGGCCGGCCCTGCCTGACGGTTCCGTCCGGGACGATTTTCGCGGCCGAGCCGGTTCCGGGGGCGCCGGGGTTTTCCCTGCTCGGCTG
>CAZIEA010000307.1:0-1927 GCA_964538495.1 uncultured bacterium
GTGCTGGTGATGGGCGGGAGCCATGGGGCCCGGGCCGTCAATCTCTTGGTCCAAAAGTGTCTAGGGGCATGGTGGGGACTCGAGGACAAACTCCAGTTCATCCATGTTTGCGGCGCGGGCCTGGAGGAGGGAGTGGAGGAGACTTACCGGGAAGCGGGGTTCCGCGCCCGGGTTTTTCCCTTTGCCGAACGGATGGGCTGGCTTTACTCGTTGTCGGATCTGGTGGTGGCCCGTGCCGGGGCCGCCAGCGTCGCCGAGATCGTCCACTGGGGCCGGGGCGCGATCCTGGTCCCCTATCCCTGGGCCGCCGACGCCCATCAGGAGAAGAACGCCCGCTACCTGGAGAGCGTGGGGGCGGCCGAGGTTTGCTCCGAGGGCGAAGAGGCCCCGGCTCGGCTGGCTGCCGCCGTGGAAAAAATGCTGGCCGATCCCGCCCGGCTCAAGAGGATGGGAGAGGCCGCCCGCGCCGCCGCTTCCGGGACTTTTCCCGATATTTTAGAGGTTCTGGCGGCCGTCGCCCGCAATTCACATTAACTACAGGCTGAAGGCTGAAGGAACTGCCGCCTCATTCACATGTAGACATGTAGGACATGTAGAAAACCTGCTTTTCTCACGCCAAGACGCCAAGACGCCAAGACGCCAAGAAAACCGATTCGCCTACGGATTAACCGCGAATCTCGCGAATCTACACAAATCAAGGTGACGGATTACTGATCACGGATTACGTTGGTTCTCCTGACTCCTGAATCCTGTTTTCTGACTCCTGTCTCCTGTTTCCTGGGTCCCGACGGATCACTGATCACGGATTACGTTGGTTTTCCTGACTCCTGTATCCTGACTTCTGTATCCTGTATCCTGTATATTCCGGTTCCAAGTCTTAACCCGGAAATAACGAGGGAGGAAAGATGCACTGGCTTCTGGAGACGCTCAGAGCCCATCCCGAACTGGCGGTATTTTTGACGCTGGGTCTGGGCTACTGGCTGGGGAACCTGAAGTTCGGGACATTCAGCCTGGGGGCCGTGACCGGGACTCTCTTGATGGGGGTTCTGGTCGGGCAGTTGGGAATCCAGGTCTCGCCCGATCTGAAGGCGGTCTTTTTCCTGCTCTTTCTTTTCGCGGTCGGTTACAGCGTCGGCCCCCAGTTTTTTCGGGGTCTGAAAAGCGACGGCCTGCCCCAGGTCTTTTTCGCCGTGATCATCTGCGTCATCTGCCTCTCAGTGACCTGGCTGGCGGCTCGGCTGGCCGGATTCGACCCCGGCACCGCGGCCGGCCTTTTCGCGGGGGCGCAGACCATATCGGCGGTGATCGGGGTGGGAACCGACACCATTAATAACCTGGGGCTTCCCCCCGACCAGGCCCGGGCCATGGTCGGGCATATCCCGGTCGCCTACGCGGTTACCTATATTTTCGGGACGGCGGGAACGGCCTGGATCCTGGCCTCCCTGGGCCCGAAACTGCTCCGGGTCGATCTTCCCTCGGCCTGCCGGGACTACGAGAAAACCCTGGCGGGGGGAGAGGGTTTGGAAGGGTTGACCGCCTACCGGGTATTCACGGCCCGCTGCTACCGTCTGGAAAACCGCGCCCTGGAAGGCAAGACCGCTGCTGAGGTCGAGGACATGTTCCGGCGGCAGGAGTCCCCGGCTTACGTGGAAAGAATCCAGCGCGCGGGGAAAATCCTCCAAGTCGCCCCCGAGACCGTGCTTCGACTCGGCGACATCGTCGCCCTGGCCGGCCGCCACGGGTCGCTGGTCCGGTTCGGGGTTTCCGACCTGGGGCCGGAGGTCGATGACCGCGAGCTGCTGGAGGTTCCGGTCGAGAGCCTGGACGTGGTCCTGATCAACAAGGAAATCGCGGGGAAGACCCTGGGCGCGCTGGCGGCTTCCGAAGCCGTGCGCCGGGGGATGCACGGCGTTTTCCTGCGCCGAGT
>CAZIEA010000308.1:0-1924 GCA_964538495.1 uncultured bacterium
CCGGAACAGGTCGAGTACCTGCTGGCCCTGGGCCAGCGCGCCGGCTCGTTGGACGCCGAGGTCGACGGGGAAGGCAGCGGCGACCTGGCCGACATTCTGCCCGATCCGTCCAGCCGCAGCCCGGTGGATGAACTCGAGGCCGTCCTGCTCAAGGAGAATGTCCAGAAGATCTTGCAGGCGCTCGATCCCCGGGAACGGGGGATTCTCAACCTGCGCTTCGGCCTGGAGGGGGAACCCAAACAGACGCTCGAGGAAATCGGGCGGAAACTCTCGATCAGCCGCGAGCGCGTCCGCCAGATCGTCAACGCCTCCCTGCACAAGCTGAAGGAAGAACTCAAGCAGAAGGGGATCGAAGGATTTCCCTATTAGGCGGAAAACCGCCGGCCAAGAACCGAAAGGAGAAAACGATGAAGTTGGACCTGATCAAGGCCGCCGTGCGCGACATTCCCGATTTCCCCGCGAAGGGGATCATCTTCAAGGACATCACCCCGGTTCTGAAGTCTCCGGAACTTTTTCGGGCCGCGGTGGATTTGATGTGCGAGCCCTACCGGGAAAATCCTCCCGGCCTCGTCGTCGGAATCGACGCCCGGGGCTTTATTTTCGCCTCGGCCATGGCTTATCGTCTCGGGACGGGCTTTGTCCCTATCCGGAAGAAAGGCAAGCTTCCCCACGTCACGGTTTCGGCCGATTATGCCCTCGAATACGGCACCGCCACCGTGGAGATTCACGAGGACGCCGCGGGCCCGGGCGACCGGGTCGTGGTCGTGGACGACCTTCTGGCCACCGGGGGGACCCTGGCGGCCGCCGTGGGTCTCCTTCAAGGCCTGGGGGCGAAAATAGAGGGGATCTCCGTCCTGATCGAACTGGCCTTCCTGAAAGGCCGCGCCAAGCTTCCCGGCGAGATCGTTCGCGCCTTGATCCAGTACTGACGGCCCCCCCGAAGAGGCATGACCGGTGAGCCCGTTTGCAGCCGTTGCCCTGGGGATACTCCAGGGCCTGACCGAGTTTCTCCCGGTTTCCAGTTCCGGCCATCTGGTTCTGGGCGCTCATTTTCTCGGGGTGGAGGAAAATACCCTGGCCTTCGACCTTGCCCTCCATCTCGGGAGCCTCATCGCGGTTCTGGCGGTCTACCGGCGGCAATTGCTCAAGCTGGTTCGGGCGGCTTTCCGGGGTCGGATCAGGCTGGTCAAAGGCCGGGTTCGCTATAGCGGGGCCGACACTCGCCTGCTCTGGCTCCTGGTCTTGGCCACCATCCCCGCCGCCGCGGCCGGGGCGCTTTTCGAGAGCGCTCTGGAAGCGGCTTTTTCCTCCCCCGCGCTGGTGGCGGCCATGCTTCTGGTCACCGGAACGATTCTGCTTCTCTCCCGCCGGGCCCCGGAAAAGAAGAGCGAGCTCGACTGGAAGCGCGCGCTGCTGATCGGCGCCGCCCAGGCCCTGGCTATCGTCCCGGGGATTTCCCGCTCCGGCCTGACCATTTCGGCCGGGATGTTCGCGGGGCTGCGGCGGCTCGCGGCTGCCGAATTCTCGTTTCTGCTCTCCGTTCCCGTTATCCTGGGAGCGGCGGCGGTCAAACTTCCCGAGCTGCTCGGGTCATCCGGCCCGATGAGCTTCTCCCTGGTTCTGGCCGGATCCGCCGCCGCCGCCTTGAGCGGCTACGCCGCCATCCGGATCCTGCTTAAAGTAGTGGCGGGCCGGGGATTTTACCGCTTCGGCTGGTATTGCTGGGCCCTGGGCCTGGTTTCCCTCCTGGCGCAGGCCCTGGGCGCCTGAAGGCGCGCTGGTTCACATGTAGACATGTAGAACATGTAGGAAAATTTCCGCATCCAATTTAAATCCGTGAAATCCGTGGCCTGAACCCTGAACCCTGAGCCCTGAACCCTGAACCCTGAACCCTGAACCCTGAACCCTGAACCCTGAACCCTGA
>CAZIEA010000309.1:0-1877 GCA_964538495.1 uncultured bacterium
CCCTGAACCCTGAACCCGATGCCGGCCCGGAAGGTAGTCAGGTTCCGCCGCTACAGCGCCTGGCTGAAGGAGAAATTCGGCTTCCCGGTCCGCAAGATCCCCCTGGACGGGGGCTTCACCTGCCCCAACCGGGACGGGACCCGGGGGGAGGGGGGCTGTGTTTACTGCTCCAATCCCGCCTTCAGTCCGGTGGCCGGGACCGCGCTGGCGGTCCCGGAGCAGCTCGAGGCCGGCCTCTCCCGCGCTGGCGGCGAATCCCGCCTCTTCATCGCCTACTTTCAGCCTTACTCCGGAACCTATGCCCCGGTAGCGCGCTTGCGGGAGCTTTTCGAGCCGGTGCTCCGGAGAAAGGGCATTGTGGGCCTGGCGGTGGGAACCCGGCCCGATTGCCTGCCTCCGGACGTGTGCGCCTACCTGGAAGAGCTTTCCCGCCGGACTTTTCTCACGGTCGAGCTCGGGGTCCAGACCCTGGATGAGGAGATCCTGAAATCTCTCAACCGCGGTCACACCGCCGCCGAAACCCGCGCCGCCGGCGCGCGGCTCCGGGCGGCCGGGATTCCCTGGGTCGCCCACCTGATCCTGGGCCTCCCGGGGGAAACGGCGGCAACGACGGCTTCGACCGCCCGGGGGCTGCGCCTGCTGAAGCCGGACGGGGTCAAGCTCCACCAGTTGATGATCGTCCGGGGCACGCCCATGGCAGAGCTCTGGCGGCGGGGGGAAGCCCGGGCCCTGGAGCTGGAGGAATACGCCTCCCTGCTGGGGTTGTTCCTGCGCTCCCTCGGCCCCGGGCCCCTGGTCCACCGCCTGCTCGGGGACTGCCGCCCCGAGGCCGGGCTCCTGGCCCCGGAATGGAGCGCCCGCAAATCCGCCTCCCTCTCCCGGATCGATTCCCTCCTGCTCCGGGAGGGGGTGGAGATCACGAATTCGCCGTTGTCAGCGGCGGATTCCTGTTGTATATAACCTGGTGCCTTGCCCTCTAGTTCAATTGGCAGAACGCCTGACTCTGGATCAGGAAGTTGGAGGTTCGAGTCCTCCGGGGGCAGTTCCGCCCGGCCTTGCGGCCGGGCGGTTTTTGCGCTTGTTCACGGATTAACCGCGAATCTCGCGAATCCCCGCGAACGTATCCTTCATGGGCGAAGCCCGGGCGATCATCACGCCAAGACGCCAGGAACCGATTTGTCCACCGATTTCACAGATTTTTACCTTCATGCTCTTCATGATCTTCATGGTGAGAAAAACAGGCTGAAGGCTGAAGGCTGAAGGGACTCACACCCCATGCCCCATACCCCATTACACGGATTACGGATCACTGATCACGGATTACGGGTTTTTTGACTCCTGACTCCTGAATCCTGGTTTTTCGACGGTTTACGGTTCACTGCTCACTGGGTTCAGTAGACCGCCTGGAGGTCGCTCTGGGCGCCCCAGTAGACGCTGGAGGCGTCCTTGATCAGCCACTTGCCCTTGGCCGGGCGGAAGATTCCCAGGTCGGCGGTGCCGTCCCCGGTGAAGTCGCCCGGGACCGGGACGTCGGTGGCGAGCCCGTAGAAGGCCGAGGTGATGTTGCGGGCCATCCACTTGCCCAGGCTGGAACGGTAGATGGCGATGTCGGCGGTCCCGTCCCCGTTAAAGTCGGCCGGGATGGAGTCGTCGGTGCCGACCCCGTAGAAGACGCTGGTAACGCCCCGGATCAGCCACTTGCCCAGGGAGGGGCGGAAGACGGCCGCGTCGGCGCTCCCGTCCCCGTCGTAGTCGGCCTCCACCGGCTCGTCGGTGGAGGTCCCGTAGTAGACCGCGGTCAGGCCGCGGACCAGCCACTTGCCCAGGCTGGGGCGGAAGACGGCCGGGTCGGCCGCGCCGTACCCGTCATAGTCGCC
>CAZIEA010000310.1:0-1848 GCA_964538495.1 uncultured bacterium
GGGCTGATCGCGGTGGCGCTTTCCCGGGGCGAGGACCCGGAAGGGTTCATCAAGACGGTGTTGGCCGAACGCGCCCGGGAAATCGCCGCGCTGGCCGCCGCCGAGGCGGCCAAAATGAAGCCGTCCCAGCGCTACCTGCGCGGGCTCTTCAGCGGGGGGACCCTCTGCGACGAGACCCAGCTCATGTTCAAGAACGCCATTGGGGGCGTTTACAGCCCGGCCCCGATAGATCCCGCCTTCAAGCTCGACGACATCTGGAAGAGCCGCGAGAACACGGTGGTGGACTTGGGAGAGGACGAGTTTACCGTGGGCCGTCCCCATCCCATGATCGACTTCATGCTGCGCCAGAAGCGCATCGTTCAGGAGGCCTCCGATCCCGAGACCGCGGTGATCCTGCTGGACGTCGTGCTCGGCTACGGCTCCAACCTCGCCCCCGGGGAGGAACTTGCCCCGGCGGTGAAAAAGGCCAAGGAAATTGCCTCCTCCGCCGGGCGCCACCTGAGCGTGATCTGCTCCATCACCGGGACCGAGGGCGACCCCCAGAACAAGAAGAAGGTCGAGGGCGAGCTCAAGGCCGCGGGGGTCATCGTCATGCCTTCCAACGCCGCCGCCAGCGCCTTGACCGTGGAGATCATCAAGCTTCGGGGAGGTGTCAAGTGATCCTGAACGGGCTTTTTCAGCAGGAACTCAAGGCCGTCAACGTCGGGCTGGAATCCTTCAAGGACGCGCTCAAGGACGCGGGGTTCCAGGCCGTCCAGGTGGAATGGAAGCCGCCCGCCGGGGGTAACGAGAAGGTGCTGGCCGCCCTCCGGGCGCTGATGAAAAAGTAGGGGCCCCGCGTCGCGAGCCGCGGGGAAGGGGGAATCTCAATGGGGGGCAAACCGGTCATCCCGGTGCTGGAGTCGGTTTCCGACCTGATCGAACTGGCCGGCGGGCTTCCGCCCTCCACCGTCATCATCCCCGGAGGGGACCGGGTCGAAGACCTGCGCCTGGTCGAGTCCGGGCGCGACCACGGCTTCATCGACCGGGTCGTACTGGTGGGGGACCGGGGCTTGATCGAGAAGGGCCTCGCCGAGGTCGAGATCGACATTCCTCCCGGCGACATCATCCACGCCCCCACCGACGAGGAAGCGGCCGCCGCCACGGTGTTCGCCCTCCAGGCCGGGGGAATCGACGTGGTGCTCAAAGGCAACATTTCCACCCCGGTGATCAACCGCCACATGCGGCCTCTGGCCGTTCGCTCCACGGTGAGCCTGGCCACGGTCTTCGACGCCGCTCCCATCGCGGGGGGGCGGCCGCTGCTCCTGACCGACGCCGGGTTCACCACCGTCTGCAACTTCGGGCGCCTCTCGGACCTGATTAACAACGCCCTTGACGTCGCCAGGGTGGTGATGGGATTGAAGCGCCCCCGGGTGGCCGTTCTTTCGGCCAACGAGAAGCAGATTTCCTCGCTCCCTTCCACCCGGCTGGGGTTGGAGCTCGCTTCCCGCTCCTGGCCGTCCGCGGCGGTTTGCGGACCGCTCAGTTTCGACCTGGCCGTGGACCCGGATTCGGTGGCGATCAAGGGGATGCCCGATCTTCCCCATGCCGAGGAGGTCGCGGGCCAAGCCGATATTCTGGTCTGCCCGGGGATCGACTCCGCCAACATCCTCTACAAGACCATTGCCGCCATGGCTAAATATGGCCAGGCCTCCCTGGCCGGGATCACCGTCGGGTTCCCCGTCCCCTTTATCATTCTCTCCCGTTCCGACACCGTGGACGTCAGGTTGGACTCGATCGCCCTTTGCGGCATCTACGCCCAGCGCACCCGCTCCCTGAAGGAGGAACACCATGGCTCAACCCAGAAAA
>CAZIEA010000311.1:0-1841 GCA_964538495.1 uncultured bacterium
CTACATGTCTACATGTGAATGAGGCGGCGGGCCCTCTCAGTCCCCGGCGGCGGCCACTTCGTCCCGGACCGCCCGCAATACCTTCCGCTGAACCCCCGCCAACGAACCGGGCAAGGTGCAGCCGGCCGCCGCCGGGTGCCCGCCCCCCCCGAAGCGGCGGGCAACCCGATTGACATCGATCCGGGAAGGTTCCTTGGAGCGCAGGGAAACCTTGACCCTGTCATCGTCTTCGGCGAAAAGCAGAGCCACCCGGGTGGAAGCCAGGTCCCGGGGAAGAGCGATCAGGCCGTCGTTGGTGTCGTCGAAATAACGCAGGCGCTTCGTCTCCCGCCGATCCAGGGAGATGTAAGCCACCTGCCCGCCCAGGGAATAGCGCAGGTTAGCCAGGGCCGCGGCCATCAGGGCAAGCTTGTTGCGGGAGTAAACATTGAAAACCCGTTTGTAAATTTCGTAGGGGACCAGGCCGTGGGAAGTCAAGCGCGCGGCCAGGCGGAAAATTTTTTCTCCCTGCTCCGGAGTGGTCATGAATTGGAACTTACCCATGTCCGTAAGGATCGAGACATAAACGCACTCGGCCAGATCCCGGTCGATTTTCACCCCCAGCTTCCCGGCCAGGCGCAGAACCATCTCGCCGGTGCAGGGCGCGGTCGGGTCGACCCAATTGAGATCGGCATAACGGAGGTTGGAGACATGATGATCGATGCCGGCGGTGGGGATACCTCCCTCGATCAGGGCCGCGGCCCGGCCCAGGCGGGGCAGGGACGGCGAATCCAGCAGAAATGCCGCCGTCGGACGAAAAGGCAGGGGCGGAGAGGAAAGGACCTTCCCAGCCCCGGGAAGAAAGGCGAAATTATCCGGAACCCGGTCCTGGTTGAAGACCGCGACGCGCTTTCCCAGCTTCTCCAGGACCAAGCCCAGGGCCAGGCTGCTCCCGACGGCGTCCCCATCCGGCCGCAGGTGGGAAACAACCAGGAAAGCGTCGTTAGCCCCGATCAGGGAAATCAGCTTCCGGGGAATCTTCATCGCCGGCCTCGGGCAACTGCCCCTCCTCCCGGAGCCTGGCCAGGAGGGCGTTCAGATTCAGGGTGTGGTCAATGGTGTCGTCGAGATGAAAACTCAAATGCGGGGTGAAACGCAAGCCTCCCTGGGCGGCCAGCTCGCGCTGTATGAAACCACGGGCGCTTTCCAGCCCCCGCAGGGTCTTTTCTTTTTCCCGCTCGTCCCCGAGAACGCTGACATGAACCCGGGCGGACTTGAGGTCCGGGCTGACTTCCACCCCCATCACGCTGACGAAGCCGATCCGGGGATCGCGCGCCCCGGCGCCGATGACCTCCGAGAGAATCCGGCGGATATGGCTGGCTACCCGCTGCTGGCGGCGGCTGTTCATGCCGGGGACCCCTTTCGAACGGGCAAAGCCGGGCTCAAAGTTTCCGCGGGGTCCTGATCGTTTCGAAGGCTTCTATGATATCCCCCGGCTCGAAATCGTGGAAGTTTCCCAACCCGATCCCGCACTCCTGCCCGGAGACGACCTCGACGGCGTCGTCCTTGAAGCGTTTGAGGGTGGTCACGGTGTCCAGGGCGATTTCCTCTCCGGAACGCCGGACCCTCACCCGGGAGCCCTTGCGCAGCTTCCCCTCTTCCAACCGGCACCCGGCGATCCGTCCGACCTTGGAGATCTTGAAAACTTCCTGTACCAGCGCCCGGCCCGTGATTTTCTCCTCCACCACCGGTTCCAGAAGTCCTTCCAGGGACTTGCGGATCTCGTCGGCCGCTTCGTAAATGATGTTGTAAAGCCTGATCTCCACGCCCTCGTTCTTGGCCGCCTGCCGCACCCGGGCGTC
>CAZIEA010000312.1:0-1834 GCA_964538495.1 uncultured bacterium
CTGATCACGGATTACGGGCCTTCATGCTCTTCATGGTGAGAAAGGCAGGCTGAAGACTGAAGACTGAAGGCTGAAGGCTGAAGGAACTGCCGCCTTTTCAACCATGTAGGCCATGTAGGACATGTAGTTTTCAATTCGTTATCGTTGTCGTGGTCGTAATCGTAATCGAAATAATCTGTGTAAATCTGTGAAATCTGTGGAAAAAGAGGCAAGCAGAGAAATCAGAGTTAGTCAGGTGCAAAGAAATGCGTGGCCTGAACCCTGAACCCTTTTCTATGCCCTCTGTGGTGAAATGGCTCTTCAAGGTCGCAAGCATTACCCACATATAGCGGAAGAGAGTTTTTTTTGTTTGGGGACTTGGACGGGGAAAGTGTATAGTGCGAGTGTACATATTGGAGGAAGCCCATGAAAGCGAGCGTGGTTGATCTCAGACATTGCATGAGGGACATTCTCAAGGCGCTGGAACGTAATGAGGAAGTGAGCGTCCTCTACCACGGGAAAGTCAAGGGAACGATTTTGCCCGCGGGCGGGCCCACGGCCGGGAAAGTGCGCGAACATCCCTTTTTCAACATGTGCCCCGGGTCAGATTCGGTGTCCGCGCGGATGGAGGAACTCCGGGGGGGGCGTTACGGTGCTGTTTGATACCGACGTTTTTATCTGGATTCAGCGCGGGAACGAGAAGGCGGCCCGGGTTGTGGACCAGGAAAAGGAACGCCTGCTCTCCGTCCTGACCTATATGGAACTGCTGCAGGGAGCCAAAGACCAGCGGCAGCACCGGAGGGTGGCGGACTTTATCCGGGATTTCGGATTTCAAACCCTCCCTCTGACCGAGAACATCGGACACCGGGCTGCCGTCTATATTGAGGAGTATTCCCTCTCCCACGGGCTGAGGGCGGCGGACGCCCTTGTGGCCGCGACCGCAACCGAATATGGCCTCGTGCTCTGTTCCGGAAATGCCAAACATTTCCGGCCGATCAAGGAACTCAAGTTCAAGGCTCTGAGCTTGCCTTGAACCCGAGGCGGGGGCGGGTGAGGCGGAAGGGCCCCTCGGAGATGACGGCCTCCATCCCCGGCCCTGCTTCCGGGGTTTCGCCCAGCCAGTAAACCGGCCGGCCCGTCTGGCGCGAGATTTTTTCCAGGACCTCCGCCCGCCGGATAGGATCGAGAGCTTGCCGGATTTGTGCTTTTCTGCGCCCGAGTTCTTGGCGGTAAACCGTGAGGTTGCGGAGAAAATCCTCCCGGGCCAGGTAGGCGTCCCGGTCGAGCAGGACCGGGACGGCCCATTCCAGGCGGCCGGAGGCCACGATCGCGTTCGGGGCGAGGAGATTGCGGGCCGAATCAGCCAGCCGCCCCAGATCCTCCGGGGGCCGGCGCGAGCCTCCGTCGCGCCCGTAGGCGGCCAAGCCCAGGACGGTGGTGGGGAGGCAGAGCAGAACTATCAGTCCGGCGGCCCGGGCGCGGGCTCGGCCTCCGCCTAGGCGCTCTCCGGCGAGAATCGCCAACTGCAGCGCCAGGGGGAAGAAAAACTTGTATTGGTTGCCGGCCGGGAGCTTGAGCAGGAGGCACGCGCCGGCCGCCGCCGCCCCCAGGGCCCAAGCCAGCCCGTTCTCCCGCTCCCGCCTTCCGGCGGCCAGGGCGGCCCAGAAGGGGATCAGGATCGCCAGAAACAGGCGCAGGTCCGCCGGATAAGGAAAGCCCAGGCGGGGTTTCGCCCCGCCCGCTCCCCCGGTGAAGAGCCACATCGACCCCAGCAGGGCCAGGGCTCCGATCGCCCCGGCCAGGGCCGGGCCCGCCAGGCGGGCCTGTATTCACTGGAGCTCCATAACATCAGAGC
>CAZIEA010000313.1:0-1834 GCA_964538495.1 uncultured bacterium
AAGCCAGGGCGCTGCCTCACTGGCCGGCCCCGGTCTCGGTGGTCAGGCGCTTGATCCCGAACTGCTTGTTGTACCAGGCCTGGGCGACGGCGGTATTGGGCTTGTGGCTTCCGGCCGGGGAAACGCTTTCGTTCTTGTAGTAAATCCTGGCCGGGGTCCCGATTGCCGCCTCCAGGGCCAGGGCCCGGTGCAGGGGGGAAGGGCGCCAGCGGCAAAGGATCTCGAGAATCTCCTCGGGGATGTCGATCCAGCGCTCCTGGGAGACTTCCTGCTCGATCAGGTTCATGGGGAAGACCGGGGCCAGCATCTCCGGGGTGATCGGCTTCCCGTCCGGCCCCAGGGGCGGCTGCAAGGGGGTGGGGAGGTCGGCGGCCAGGTTATACCATTGCCGGGGGATTTCGTCCTCGGAGAGCAGGATTTTGACGGACATGAAACGTCTCCTTTCCGGTGCGGCCCGCGGGCCGGTTATACTGTTACTATTGGTAGTAACGGATTAAAGGAAAAATCGGCGCGGGTGTCAACAGGGAATTCCGCCCCGGCGCTCAATCCAGGATGGCCTTCTCGTAGGCGCTGAAGATGTTGCTGTAGGTGACCAGGCCCACCACCCGCCGGTCGGTTTCGGAGGCGAGCACCGGGGCGAAGCCCTGTTCGGCCAACTGCATCCGGCGGAAGACCGCGCTGACCTGTTCGTGGGGGTAAGCGACGGCGGGGTCGGGGACCATGATCTCGGCCGCCGCGGTCTGGGGGTTGAAATCCGGGCTGAGGAAAGCTTGGTGCATCTGCTTGGAGGCCAGGGTGCCGAGCAATCTCCCGGCGGAATCGACCACCGGGAGCGAAGTGTGGAGGGTTTTGCCGAGTTGACTCCTGAGTTCGCCCAGTTTGGTCTCGGCGGGGATGGTTTGCACGTCCCGGATCATGACTTCCCGGATCAATATGGTCTCCAGGAGATCGGGTTTTTTCCGGCTCTGGAAGCTGACCCCGCGCTTTTTCAGATTGGCGACGTAATGAGTTCCGGGATTGATCCAATGCGTGACCAGGGAACTGGCCACGCTGGCCGCGATGATGGGGAGGATCACCTCGTAGCTGTTGGTGATTTCGAAAATGATGAAAATGGTAGTGATGGGGGCCTGGATGATCCCGGCAAAACAGGCGCCCATCCCGACCAGGGCGTAGCAGGCCGGGCCGGAGGTGGCCCCGAAGAGGGCTTCGGCGGCGATCCCGTATAACCCCCCGGCCATGGCCCCGAGGAAAAGGGAGGGGGCGAAAATTCCGCCCGATCCCCCCGAGCCGAGGGTGAGAGCGGTGGCGGCGACTTTGAGCAGGACGACCAGGGCCAGGGAAAGAGCCAGGGGGGCGGCCGCTTGAGCCAGGTAGAAATCCCTCCCCACGACCAGTTCGATCCCGTGGTATCCCACCCCCAGGACGGAAAGGGGCGAGGAAAGGGCGGGGTTGGGAATCAGGGGAGTGAACAGAAAAGCCAGCAACCCGACCGCCAGTCCCCCGGTGGAGGCCTTGAGGTATTCCGGGAACTTGAATTTCTGGTAGCAATTTTCCGCTGTTTCCAGGGTTGTGAGGAAGAGCTTGGCGATAAAAGCCATTCCCGCCCCCAACCCCAGAAAGAGGAATATCTCGAAGGCGGACTTCAGTTCCAAAACGTGCGGGACCTGGAAGACCGGCTGGTTTCCGGACAGGGCCCGGCTGACCAGGGAAGCGATCACGGCCGAGATCGCCACGTAGATGAAGCTCAGGCTTCGGAACTCGTGCAGGATGACTTCCAGGGAAAACATGATCCCGGCGAAAGGGGCGTTGAAGATGGCCGCGATTCCCCCCGCCG
>CAZIEA010000314.1:0-1830 GCA_964538495.1 uncultured bacterium
CCTACATGCCTACATGTGAATGCGGCGGCGGTTCCTTCAGCCTTCAGCCTGATTTCGCCCGATCCCGATTCCGATCCCGACCCCGATGCGCCCCTGAACCCTGAGCCCTGAACCCTATATGCCCCATGCCGGTTCCACAGGCGGCTGTTTACGGTTTCGGATTTACTGTCTATAGTATTTTCCGGCCCGGGGCGGGGCCCGAGCGGATAGCCGCCTAATCTTCAGCCGGGGGGCAAGCCATGAACAAGAAGCCGGGCAAGAAAGTAACCGTGGTCATCTTCGGTTCGACCGGGAACCTGACCCAGATCAAGCTTCTTCCCGCCCTGGAAAGCCTGGTGGAAGATCGGGTGGTGGGGGAGGGTTTGCGGATTGTGGCGGTGGGGCGGGGCGAAAGCACCGACGCGGAATACTACGATTCCGTGGCCTCCGAACTCCGGACCGGCCTTTTGCGGGAGCGCGTGGCCTACTTCCGGGGCGACGCCGGGAGCCGGGGCGGTCTCCGGGGGTTGGGGGAGTTTCTCCGGGAGAAAGGCCTGGACCGGACCGACCTGATCTTTTATTTTGCCACCCCTCCCGGAATCTACGAGAGCATTGCCCGCGAACTCGCCGCCGGCGGCTTGATGCAGGAAGCCCCGGGCGGCCCTTTCCGCCGGGCGGTAATCGAGAAGCCGCTGGGGAACGACTTGGTATCGGCCGGGATGATGATCGATTCCATCTATGGGCTGATCGACGAATCCCAGGTTTTCCTGATCGATCATTACTTGGGCAAGGAAGCCATCCAGAACCTGATTTTTCTGCGCTTTCTCAACGATACCTACGATGCCAGCCTGCGCTCCGAGTATGTCCAGGATATCCAGATCACGATTTCCGAGGAGGGAGGGATCGGGGACCGAGGCCGGTATTACGACGGGGTGGGGGCGGTCCGGGATATGCTCCAGAGTCATATTCTCCAGATCATCGCTTTTCTGACCATGGAGAGGCCGCAGGAGAACCGTCCCGATGCCATCCTGAAGAACAAGCTTCAGGCTATCAAGAACATCCGCTTTTCCCTGCCCTTGCGGGGAAATCTCGTCCTTGGACAATACGAAGGCTATCTTAAACAAAAACATGTCGCTCCCGGATCCGACACCCCGACATATGTCGCCCTTCGCCTCCACGTCGCCCAGGGACCGCTCGAGGGGGTACCGATCTTCGTCCGGACCGGGAAGGCCCTAGCCAAGAAGCACGCCCGGATCGTGATCCAATTCAAGCCCCGAAGGTCTCCCTTCAGCGGGGAGATTCTGCCCGGCAACAAGATCGTGGTCACCATCCAGCCCGATGCCTGGATCATGTTTTTCTTCAAGCACAAGGTCCCGGGACTGACCATGGGAATCAAGGAAGTCGGGCATTTTTTCTTCCGGGAGGAGAGTTTTGTGGAGTGTCCCCGGGAGGGCTATCAGCGGCTTTTTTACGAGATCATCCAGAACAACCGGCTGCTCTTCACTACCCCCGACGAAGTGATGGCCTCTTGGATCTTTGCCGACCGCCTGCTCGCCACCGCCGCCGCCGAGGGCATCACCCCGGTCGTCTACCCCTGGGGACTGCCCGACCTGCCTGAGTCCGGGGCGATGCTCGCCCGCCACGGCTTCTCTTGGTTCGATTTCTGGTTCAACAAGAGCGGGGAGAAGGTCGAGGAGAAGTCGATCTGCCGGTGGTCGGACGGGACCGGAACGAACCCTGGTTGTTAGGGAGGCAGCGCGATGAAGAGGACAAACCGCACGTGGGTTCGGCTTGCCCTCGTCCTGCTCTGGACGGCCTGGCTGCCGGTTCCCCTGGCCCGGTCCGCCACCC
>CAZIEA010000315.1:0-1769 GCA_964538495.1 uncultured bacterium
GCCCGGAATCGTGGGCGCTGCGGAGGAGCGGATCGTACATCGCCTCGGCCCGGACCGCCGGGACGAGGTATTCGCCGGGGCAGAGGGCCCTGGCCCCGTAGTAAAAGGTCTTGCGGCCGGAGAACGGACCGGTGAACAGGATCAGCCGGTCATCCTTCATTTCCACCCGCGCGACGGGCAGGTCGGACTGAAAAAGTCCGGAAGGGAATGTTCGGCTGGTGGAGAGGTCGGGGTTCTCGATCTCCAGTCCTCCGGGAAGGAGATCCTCCACGACCAGGTTGTCAAGCCGGGCGCCCAGGGTGTCGAGCGTGACGGAGACCACCAGGAAATCCCCTCGCTGCAGTCGGGCCCCTTCCAGGGGAGACTTGTCGGGGTGGAGCCAGGCGCGCCGGACGGAAATTCCCCGGTCGGCCTCGGGGACGGTTCCGGAGGCCGGGATATAATCGAAACGGCCGGTCAGGTAGAGATTCCCCGGTCCGTCGTTGCGCACGCTTAAGGCGGCGGGGGAGTCCTCTCCCCAGGAGCGGACGAATGAAGTTTCGGAGTTGAAGGCTGTCTCCCGCTCTCCGGCGGCGATCAAGCTCGCCGAGTAGGATTGGTCCGCCCCGCTCAGGGATCGGTGATAGCGGCCCAGGGCCAGCAGGGCCACGGAGTTCTCCAGCGTGGTCGCCCAGCGCCCGTTTTTTTGTTCGCGGTAAATGGCCTCGGCCTGGCGGGGGAGAGCGGGAGAATCCGGGTCGATTTCGAGCAGGGCGAGCACCAGCATGGCCCGGTTGCGGAGCGGGGTGTCGAGCCAGCCCCAGCCGGGGGGGGAGACCGCGTTGTCGATGGCGGCCTCGACTTCTTCCAGCAGGGCCGGGATCTCGCCCGGTTCGATCCGGGCCATGGCCATGGCGGCGGCCACCGTGACCGCGGTCCCGGGAGTGAGATTTTTCCGGAGTTCGAATAGCCGCCGGGTCGCGCCTTCCTCGGGGGTTCCGGCCAGGGCGAGGTTGAAGCAGGCATAGGCGTCCAGAAAACGGCGCGCGCGCCAGGCCTCGTCCACGGAGGCGGACTCCTCCCGCCGCCGCAGCAGCCGGCGGCACCAGCCCAGGGCGGCATCGAGGCGCTCGCGCTTGACCTCGTAGCCGTTCCGGACGGCCTCCAGGAGGAAGTGAAGAGCATACAGGCTCCCCCAGTCGGTGACATCGGTTGCCGAGGGCCAGTAGGCGAATCCCCCGTCCGCCAACTGCATCCCCAGGACTCGGCGGATGCCCGCCTCCACCATCCCCCGGCCCGCCCCCTCGGGGAGGTCTCCCGGCAGGAGATTCCCGAGCTGGATGAGAGGGAAGGCGGCCGAGGTGGTCTGTTCCAGGCAGCCGTAAGGGTATTCGAGCAGGAAATCGAGACCCGCCGTCAGCAGGGTCCGGGGCAGCCCGGAGCAGGCCAGGCGCATCCGGGCGGTTCCGGGATAGTGGTCCGGGCGGGGAGCGAGGGTGAAGGTTTCTCCCGGCGCGACCCGGGCCGATTCGATCAGGCTCAGCCGGGGGGAGGCCGGCCGGACCGGGAGGGCAAAGGTTCTGGCCGCGGTTTCTTCCCCGAGGGCGGCGGTGAAGGCGAGGGAGGCCTCTCCCGGGATTTCTCCGGCCTGGAGCGGGACGACCAGGGAGATTTCACCGCCTTCGGCCAGTTCGCCTTCCCAACGCCAGGGGCCTGCGCCGGCGACGGCCAGCGCCCCCCGGGCGGAGACGGAGCAGGAAAGGCTTCCGTCTCCGGCCGAGAGGTTGCGG
>CAZIEA010000316.1:0-1738 GCA_964538495.1 uncultured bacterium
GGGGTGGCAAGAGTGTAACGGAGGGCCAGGGCGTCAAAGACGGGGCCCGGAACGGGGGTGCCCGGAGGGCACCAGTACTGGAGGGCGTCCCCGCCGCCGAGTTGTTCGATGCCCAGGGTCGCGCTCCGGCCGTCGGCGTAGCTCCCGGAGCCGTCGCTCATGGTGTTGAACTGGACCTTGATCTCGTTGGAACCCTCGTAGAGGATGACCTGGAAGGTGAAACGGGAACTCACGTCGCTGATGTGGGGCACCCGGTAAAACTCGACGATGAACTCCCGGCCGGGCTCGGCGCCCTGGGTCTGGTAGTAAACCTTGGCTTCGGGGTTGTTGCCGCCGGGGTACAGGTCGTCCCAGAAGGCGAAGACGGCGTCGTTGGGGTTGTTCGGGTCGGGGATGCAGACGTTTTCGAAGGCGGCGCAGCCGGCGGAGTCGAAGGTGATAAAGCCGTTGGAGGAGACCACCGCCTCGGTGTAGGTGTTGCCGTAAAAGTCGAAACTGAAGCCGATCGGAGCGCTTTCGCAGGCGTCGTCCTGGCCGGTCAGGTCGGTCAGCTCGGCGCCCGAACCGCCCTGGGGCGGGGCGATCTCGATCCAGGAGTAAGGCTCCTGGGGAGCGGGGAGGTTGCTGTCGTACCAGTAGTAGCCGAAGGCGTCGGGACCGCCGGTATCGCCAGGGGCGGAGGCGGCCAGGGCAAGAAAAAGACAGGGGAACGGCCAGAGCCGGAAAAGGATCCTCATCACGCAACCTCCCTGAACTTAGCGCGGACGTTATGAAGAAAAGTTAGCAGAACTTCCCGGCGGCGGCAACTTTTTTGCCCGGTTTCACTCGCGGGGACCGGAAAAGAAAGCCACGACCCGGGGATCCGCCGGGGCCAGGCTCCGGGCCCGGGCGAACCAGGCCCCGGCCTCCTCCTTCCGGCCCTGCCGGCGCTTCAGGATGCCCAGGTTGACAAACGCTTCCGGGCTTTCGGGCCGGGCGCGGGCGAGCTCGAGAAACAGCTCTTCCGCCTCCGCCTCCTTGGCGGTTTGCGCGAAGAGAACGCCCAGGGCGTTGGCGGCGTCGAGGTTGCCGGGATCGAGCGAACGGGCGGCTTGAAGCTCTTTAAGCGCCTCGGGATAGAGCCCCATCCGGGCCAGGAGGACGCCGAGGTTCCCCCGGGCCGCGGACGAATCCGGCTCGAGCCGGAGCGAATTTTCGAAGGCCTCCCGGGCGCCCCCGGGGTCGCCCGCGAGCTTGCGGACCACCCCGAGGTTGCTCCAGAGCGCCGCCCCCGCCGGATGGAGCGCGAGCGCGGCCAGGTAAATCCGCTCCGCCCGGGCGTAATCCCGGGCGCTTTTGCAGGCTTCGGCCAAGTCGGCCATGACTTCGATCCGGCCCGGGCGCAGTTTCAGCGCCGCCTCGAACTCCGCGGCGGCGGCCCGGGCGTTCCCCATCGCTAAGAGCGTCTTGCCCCGGTTGTGCCGGACCGCCGCCGTCCAGGAGTTCCATGGATTCCTCGAACCGGCCGGCCGACCTCAGCGCCGCCGCCAGGTTGACCAGTTGCCGTGGCCCCCGGCCGGAAAGGGAGAGGGCGCGACTGAGGCATTCCACCGCCTCCCCGTGCCGGAGAGCGCGGCTGTGAAAAACGCCGAGGTTGTTCCAGAGAAGCGGCGCCGCCGGGCTGGAGAGGAGCGCGTCGGCAAAAAGCGTCCCTTCGTCCCGCCAGACTTCGTTGCGGCGCGCCGTCAAGACCCCCAGC
>CAZIEA010000317.1:0-1729 GCA_964538495.1 uncultured bacterium
CCGCAGTGCGGGCAGACCCGGTGCGATTCCCTGGGGTTATGGCACTGCGGGCAAAGGGCGGCGTGCGGGAGGCTGATCCCTCCCTGCCCGCCGCGGCGCTTATCCCGCCTGCTCTTGCTATGCCTTCTCTTGGGGACGGCCATGATTTCCTTCCTAAAATTTCCGGTTAGTCCCGGGGAAATCCCGGGCCTGGTTTGCTCAGGCTTTTCCCAATCTCCCGAGCGCGGCAAAGGGGGAATCCCCGCCCTCTTCCGGGCGGCAGCGGCATTTTTCCGAATTGAGGTCCGCGCCGCAGCCGGGACAGAAACCCCGGCAGGAGGAAGAGCACAACGGCTTCCCCGGTAAAGCCAGAAACATATAATCCCGAAGTGCCGGAGTCAAGTCGATTGTGTCGTGGGGAGAGAGAATGGGCTGCTCGGCGAAAAAATCTCCGATCCGCAGCGGCCGGATGACGGGCCGAAGGCACCGGGAACAGGCCAGGGCGATTTCGGCCCGGACCGCCCCCCTGATCAGGACCATTCCCCCCGCCGACTGGGCCAGAAAGGAATAATGAACCGGAGAAATGAACTTCGCCCCGTCCGGCGCCGGGCCCCAGGCTCCCGCCTCTGTTTCTCCCTCCAGGCGCAAACCGCCGGGGGGAATGTCGCGAACCGCCAGAACCAGCTTATTCCCGGACCCGCCCATCGCCCTGCGCCGCCCTCTCCCTGAGAACCCTGGCCACCGCCTCGGGCACGAAAGGCGAGGCGTCTCCTCCCAGGAGAGCCACTTCCCGCACCATCCGCGAACTCAGGTAGGTATAAGCCTCGGCCGGCATCAGGAAGATGGTTTCCAGGCCGGGGGAAAGCTTGCGATTGGTCAAGGCCATCTGGAACTCGTATTCAAAATCCGAAACCGCCCGGAGCCCCCGGACCAGGATCCCGGCGGAGCGGGTGGCGGCGTAATCCACCAGAAGTCCGGAAAAGGCATCGACTTCGACATTTTTTAGGCGGGCGGTGCTGGAACGGATAAGCTCCAGCCGGGTAGGGAGATCGAGAAATGGGGTTTTTTCCAGATTGCGGGCAATCGCCACGATCAGGCGGGGAAAAAGCCGGGAGGCGCGCTGGATCAGATCGAGATGGCCCAGGGTTACCGGATCAAAGGTCCCGGCGTAAATCGCCGTTTTTTTCATGGGAAACTCCCCCCCGGCAAAAAAACGCCACTCCTTCCCTTCCGTAGGAACGGCGGTCCGCCGGCAGCCACCCCCCGGTGGGCGCAGGCAACACCGCCCCGGCGGGGTATTCGACCGCCAGCCAAGCTTCGGCCGAAACGATAGCACAGCTCCAGAGAGAGGCCAAGAGCTTTTCTCCCTCCCGCGCGCCGGGGTTAAAGAAGCGGTAAGGCGGATCCGCCAGGACAAGATCGTAAATTTCGCCTTCCAGGAGGCTCAGGGCGGCCGGCCAGGAAGCGCGAAGGACTCTGACCCGGCCGGACGCCCCCAGCCGCTCCGCGGAGCCGGAAATCTCCCGGACGGAAGCGGGCAGGGAGTCCACGAAAGTCGCCGAGCCGGCGCCGCGGCTCAAGGCCTCGAAGCCCAGAATCCCGGATCCGGCGAAAAGGTCAAGCACCCGGGCCCCCGGAAGCAGCGGGCGCAGGATATTGAAGATCGCCTCCCGGGCCCGGGAACCGGTGGGCCGGACCCGGGTCCCGGGGGGAGCGGGGATTTTCCGCCCCCGGAACTCCCCTCCCGTGA
>CAZIEA010000318.1:0-1710 GCA_964538495.1 uncultured bacterium
GCCCCCCGGGCCAGGGTGACGATGGCCCGGAGGATCTCCTCGTCACTGACCAGAATCCCGCTCCCGCCCGATTCCCGGACCGCCCTGACCCCGGCCACCCCGTCCCGGGGCAGGTCCACCGAAATGCTGTCGGCCACGGTGGTGGCCGAGACCGGTCGGATCCGGCCGTCGCCGTTGACGGCGTCCACGATCGCGCTGCTTTTTTCGGACTGGACCGCGATCAGGCGCGGAGTCCGGTCGGTCAGGCCGACCCGGACCAGGTCCCGGAAGCCCTTCCAGACCCCGCTGATGATGTTGCCGTCCCCGACCGGGACCAGGACCGTGTCCGGGACCTTCCAGCCGAGCTGCTCGCAGATTTCGAAGGAAACCGTCTTTTTCCCCTCCCGGGTGTAGGGATTGAGCCCGGTGTTGCGGTTATACCAGCCGTATTCGGCGCAGGCCTTGGTGCAGAGGTCGAAGGCCTCGTCGTAAGTCCCGCGCACGGCGAAAACCCGGGCCCCGAAAACCAGCAGCTGGGCGATTTTGGCCTTGGGGGCGGCTTCGGGCACAAAGATGGTGGGACTCAGGCCCAAACTGGCCGAAAGATTGGCGGTGGAGGAAGCGGCGTTCCCGGTAGAGGCCCCGGCGATGACTTCGAAGCCCAGTTCCAGGGCCTTGGCGATCGCGACCGAGCTGGCCCGGTCCTTGAAGGAGGCGCTGGGATTGCGCCCGTCGTCCTTGAGAAAGACCTTTTTCAGGCCCAGGCTTCTGCCCAGGCGCTCCGTCCGGTAGAGCGGAGTCCAGCCGATCTGCAGGGGCATGATGTGGGAGCGGTCCTCGAGCGGGAGCAGGTCCCAGTAGCGCCAGGCGGAAAAATCATCCTCGGCGGCCAGGGCGGCCCGGGTAAGTTTCCGGGCGATCGAAGCGTAATCGTAAACCACGTCCAGGTTTCCCCCGCACGCGGCGCAGACATAAGTCATGCCCTCCGGCGGGTGAATCTTCCCGCAGGAAACGCAGCTCAAACCGGTCACCTGACTCATAAGATCTCCTCTCTTGCGGGCAAAGGCCCCGCGGGGCGGAACCCCGCGGGGCCTGAGCGGTGAATTCGACGCCCTCAGCAGACCGGATCGGGGATGACCCGGGTCCCGGTTTTCCCGATCAGGGCCGCGATCGCCTGGTCGAGGCTGGTGATGATGGCCTCGCGCCCGCCCCATTCGATGAAGCGCAGGTAAGCCAGGACCTTGGGCCCCATGCTCCCGGCCTTGAAGTGGCCTTCCGCCAGCAGCTTCTTCATCTCCGAGTAGGTGACGCAGCCGACATTGCGCTCGGTAGGCTTGCCGAAGTTGACCTTGGCGTGATCCACGTCGGTGAGAATAAGGAAGCTGTCCGCTCCCACCACCTCGGCCAGGCGCTCCCCGGCCTTGTCCTTGTCGATCACGGCCGCCGTTCCCCGCAGAGAGCCGTCGGGCTCGTAAACCACGGGCACCCCCCCTCCCCCGGAGGCAATCACCACGATCCCGGCGTCCACCATCCGGCGGATGGCGATGTACTCGAGATTGCGGATCGGGTCGGGCGAAGCGACCACGCGGCGGAAGCGCTTGGCCACGCTGGCGGGCTTGACTTCCTTGATCACGTAATCGGGCCGCTCGGCCTTGATCTTTTTCGCCTCTTCCTCGGTGTAGAAGGGGCCCACCGGCTTGCTCGGATCCTGGTAATCGGGATCGTCCTCGC
>CAZIEA010000319.1:0-1710 GCA_964538495.1 uncultured bacterium
GTCCTCCTCCACCTCGGCCAGGCCCAGGTAACGTCCGATCCCGTGTTCGAGGTGGACCACGTAATCCCCGGGCTTGAGGTCCGAGGGGCGGCGGACGCGCTCGGATTCCCCGCTCGGACGGCGGGTTCCCAGGTAGCGGTAACGGGAAAAAATCTGGCAATCCGGGACCAGGACCGCTTGCGCTTCTTCCCAGAAAAAACCGCTGTCCAGGTCGCCGGGGACGAGCCGGGGATTGTCGCCGGGAGCAAGCCCGTGCTCGGCGAGGATCTCCCGCAGCCGGGCGTCCTCGCCCGGGTTCTTCACGACCAAAACGACCCTGACGCCCTCCCCGACCCACTTGGCCACGGCGGTCAGGAGAGGGAACTTCCCGCCCCCTTCTCCGCTCCGGTAGGCAAAACGCTCAAGCCCCAGAAAAGTAAAATCGGCCGCCTCCGCTCCCGGCACTTCTTCATGGCGAAAGGGGCTGAAACGAAGCGAGGGGGGAGTTCCGGGTCGCCCGACAATCCCGGCGGAGGCGGCGGGCGGAATTTCCTCGGGCCAGATCAGGACCGTCCCGGGCGGGAGATAATCCAGAAAAGACCCCCGGCCCCGGCTTTTCTCCCCCAGGGGGTAAAACACCGTTCCCGAAATCTTTTCCAGCGAACGCTGGCTGGAAGGGTCGAAGGTCCGGACCGAGGCAATCGCGTCCCCGTCGAATTCCAGGCGCACCGGCAGGGGCGAATCCCCGGGGAAGACGTCCACGATCCCGCCCCGGCGGGCGAATTCCCCTCTCCCCGCCACCGGAGTGGAAGGCAGGTATCCGGCCTCGGCCAGCCAGCGGGCCAGGCCTTCGGGAGTCAGGGGCTTCCCCGACGCCGCCGCCAGGCTGGAAGAAACCAACTCCTCCCGGAGGGGGACCGGCTGAAGCAGGGCGGAAAGCTCGGCGATCACCGGAAAGCTCTCCCCGGCGGAGAGCCGGGCCAAAACGCCGAGCCTCTGCCCCGAGATCTCGGGAGCGGGAGGATACTCGTCGTCGGAGAGAACCTCGAAAGCCGGGAAAAATACCGCCGTGGCGGGCAGGAAGGTCTCGATCCGATCCCGGAACTCCCGGGCCCGGCGCTCGGAGGGAAGAACCGCCACCCAGGGCCGGGGGGCGCGGCGGTGGGCAAGCCCGAGCAAAAAAGCCGCCGCGGAGGAGTCGCAACCGCCGCATTCCCCGCCTTTCCCGGCCTCCCAGATCTTGCGAAAGCTCTGGAACTCCCGGGAACCGGATATCCCCGGAAAAATTTCCTCCCAGTCCGGAAGGACAGGATCCGGAATCAAGGGCGACTGTAGAGCCTTTCCCGCCATCCCGGTCCCGGGCGGGTTAGGACCGCCCCCGGAGCAGGTTGAGCATGCCCCCGGCCAGGATCAGTTCCCGTTCCCGCGGGGTCAGTTCCAGGGGGGAGCGAAACTCCCTCTCCCCCAGGCGGAAGCAGACCTCTTCTTGCTCCCGGACCTGCCGGCGCAGGGAAGCGAAGCGGAGGATGTCTCCGCGGGCCGGGGAAAATCCCTCCGCGGGCGGCGGCAGGGTCAGGGGCAGGATCCCGAAGTTGATCAGGTTGGACTTGTGGATGCGGGCGAAACTTTTCGCGATCACCACCCGCACCCCCAGATGGCGGGGGGCCAGGGCGGCGTGCTCGCGGCTTGATCCCTGTCCGTAATTGGCCCCGCCCACGATCGCCCCCGCCC
>CAZIEA010000320.1:0-1698 GCA_964538495.1 uncultured bacterium
CCCGGGCCCGGGAAACGGCCTCGTCGCGGGCGGAGGCGTCGGGATGCCCCTTGGCCAGGTCGGCGGCGTGGGCCGCGATCCGGGATGCCGTCATTCCTTCCCGGACATCCGCCCGATCCGGCAGCCCGAGGTGTTCCTTGGGGGTAACGTAGCAGAGCATGGCGCAGCCGTAGCTGGCAATCAGGGCGCCCCCGATCATCGAGGTCATGTGATCGTAACCCGGGGCGATGTCGGTGACCACCGGACCCAGGGTATAAAAAGGCGCCCCGGCGCAAAGACTCGACTGCCTCTCCATGTTCTCCCGGATCAGGTGCAGGGGCACGTGCCCCGGCCCCTCGATCATGGTTTGCACGTCGTGTTTCCAGGCGATTCTAAGCAGTTTCCCCAGGGTTTCCAGTTCGGCGAACTGGGCCGCGTCGTTGGCGTCGGCGACCGAACCGGGTCTGAGGCCATCCCCGAGCGAGACCGCCATGTCGTAGCGGGACAGGATGGCGCAGATTTCCTCGAAGCGGGTGAAGAGAAAACTCTCCCGCTCATGGGCCAGGCACCAGTTGGCCATGATCGCCCCCCCGCGGGAAACGATCCCGGCCAGGCGGCGGGCCGCCAGGGGCACGTGCTCCCGGCGCAGCCCGGCGTGGATGGTCACGTAATCCACGCCCTGCTCGGCGTGCTCGATCAGGGTGTCGCGGTAAATCTCCCAGGTCAGGTCCTCGGGCCGGCCGAGGGCGCGCTCGAAAGCCTCATAGATCGGAACCGTCCCCACCGGGACCGGGGAGTTGCGCACGATCCATTCCCGGACGGAAGCGATCCCGGGGCCGGTGGAGAGGTCCATGACCGTATCCGCCCCCCAGCGGATCGCCCACAGCATTTTTTCCACCTCGGCCGCCAAGGACGAGGAGACCGGGGAGTTGCCGATGTTGGCGTTGACCTTGACCAGAAAATTCTTCCCGATCGCCATCGGCTCGACTTCGGGATGATTGACATTGGCGGGGATGATGGCGCGCCCCGCCGCCACCTCTTGCCGCACGAACTCCGGGGTGATCCCGCCCGGCGCGCCGGAAGGAAGGCCGCAGTTTTCCCGGATGGCGGCAAATTCCATCTCCGGAGTGACGATCCCGTTGCGGGCGTAAGCCATCTGGGTGATCCGCTTCTCGCTGGCCGCCCGCCGCGGCCGGCGGCAAAATCGCGCCCCCGGCGGAACCGGGGCGGTCTCGGAGGCCGGGACGGTGTCGGCGCGCTCCGCGATCCAGGGCGTCCTCAGCGGCGGGAGCCCGGCGCGGAGGTCGACCGCCCGTTCCGGGTCGGTGTGGGGGCCGGTGGTGTCGTAAAGCCGGATGGGGGGATGGGACCGGGCCGGAACCACGATTTTGCCGTTCTGATCCAGGTGGGCGGGGGTCTCGTGCAGGCAGACTTCGCGCATCGGCACCCGGAGATCGGGCCGGCTCCCCGCGGCATAAACCTTGCGCGATTGCGGAAAGGGGTCTATGCGCAGGGCGGTGATTTTTCGTTCTTTTCTCATCTTCAGAGTTTGGTCCACAGATTAGTTTGTTGTCGTTATCGTTGCCATAATCGTAGTCGAAACTCGTTGTCGTGATCGTAATCGGGGTGTGGGGCGTGAGGGTCAAGAATAGGAATCCAGAATACAGAATTCAGAATCCAGAATGCGCAAAAAAATGAATCTGTTTAATCTGTGAAATC
>CAZIEA010000321.1:0-1676 GCA_964538495.1 uncultured bacterium
GCATTCACATGTAGACATGTAGGGCATGTAGAAAGCCAGGCTGAAGGAAAGGCCGCCATATCACGCAAAGACGCAGAGACGCCAAGACGCCAAGAAAACCAATCTGTGGAAAAAGAGGTAATCAGAGAAATCAGAGTCAATCAGGTGCAAAATTCGCGCCTCCTGTATCCTGAATCCTGTCTCCTGTCTCCTGTCTCCTGTTTCCTGTTCCCCCGCGAATCACTCGGAAGGGAGGGAATTAAGGAGCTCGGCCGCGGCGTCGGCGCCGGGGCCGGGCGGGGCCAGGGTCAGGAAGGCTTCCAGGTGCGAGCGCGCTTCCCGCGGCCGGTCCTGCAGGAGCAGGAGCCTCCCCAGGGAAAAGTGGGCGGGGGCGAAGTCGAGGTCGAGCTGGAGCGCGCGGTTGAAATAACTCTCGGCCCGGGAAAGATCGCCCGCGTCCTGGGCGCAGAGCCCGAGCAGGAAGGGATAGCCGGGCTGGCGGGGCTGGGCGGCGGAAAGCTTCTCCAGAAGCGGGACCAGTTCCCGGACCCCTTCCCCATGGGCCAGGTTGCCGGCCAGCTCGTAGAGACTGATGTAGTCCACCCCGGTGGCCAGGTGCCGGGAAAGCCCCTCGGAGATCTCGCGCAGGAGTTCCCCGGGCTCCTCCGGGTAGCCCCAGCGGATTTCCCCGGGGCGGATGATCAGGGCCTGCCGGTATTCCTCGGCGGCGGAAGGAAAACGCCGGAGCCCGGCGGACAGGACCGAGAGGTTGATCCGGGCCCGGATGTAATCGGGGTCGAGCGCGAGCGCTTTGCGGAAGGCCTCCTCGGCCTTGGCCGTCTCCCCCAGCTTCCAGTAGGCCAGCCCGGTCTCGTTGCCGACGGCGGGATTGAGGGGGGCGCGCGCAGCGCTCCCGGCGAACTCTTCCAGGGCTTGGCGATACTTTTCCAGGGCGAGAAAAGCCTTCCCGGCGTAGAAACGCGCCTCCCAGTCGTCTTTGTTCAGGGCGGCGGCGTTGAGAAAATACGGCAGGGCCGAAGCCGGATCGGAGGCCTGGAGAAAGCTCTTGCCCAGGGCCAGGTGGGCGGGGAAATAGTCGGGCCGGGACTCGACCAGCCCGAGGAAAACTTTTCGGGCCTCCAGCCTTTTCCCCTGCCGGTCCAGGGCCACCCCCAGATGATAAGCGGCCTCGAACATCCCCGGCTCCCGGCGCAGGGCTCGGCGTAGGCGGACCTCCGCCTCGACCGGCTTGGCGGCCTGGAGGGCCAGGACCCCCAGCCCGTACTCGGCCCCGGCCGGGGCCGGGTCGAGGGCATAAGCCCTCTGGAAGAATTCCCCGGCGGCAAGGTCGTCGCGCCCCAAGGAGATCCGCCCCAGTATAACCAAGGCATTGTAGGAGGCCGGATCGTCCGCCAGGGCCCGCCGGGCCTCGATCTCGGCTTCCTCCGGCTTGCCCTCCCGCAGGAGAATCTCGGCCAGGAGCGCCCGGGCCGGAGCGTGGGCGGGCTCGTCCGCCAGGACCAGGGCGAGTTCGGCGGCGGCCGCCGGAAGATCGGAAAAACGGTAGAAAAGCAGGCAGCCCAGGGCAAAGCGCTCCCGGCTCCGCGCCGGATCCGCCGCCAGGACCCCGCGGTAAGCGGCCGCGGCACGGGCGAAATCGCCGGCGGCTTCAGCCGCCATCCCCAGGACCGCCAGGG
>CAZIEA010000322.1:0-1629 GCA_964538495.1 uncultured bacterium
GATGATCTTCGCGCCCGCGGCGCCCAAGCCCCGGATTTGTTCCAGGACGTTTTGACCCTCCCGGTCGTCGAGCAGCGTCGGTGCGATCACCGCCCGGTCCCCTGGGATCGCCGGGGGCTTAGGCTTTTTTCCCCACATCCGGGATTCTCCCTGTCGTTATACGGATTTTTTCCTTTGCGCTCTTCATGGGGAAAAAGGCAGCCGGACGCCCATATTCACCATGTAGAAAAGCCGAGTAGAAGAAAACCTGAAAAAATAACTTTAGCAGCAGTTCCGGCCGGAGGCAAGGCGGCTCAGCCAAAGGCTTCCTCCCGGCTGAAGTCGGGGAGATAGTGCCCGGCGCTCTCCAGTTGCTGCACCCAGCCCCGGGAAAACCCCAGGCTTTCCATCCCGGCTATGACGCGGTCGTATTCGGAGGAGAAAAGTTTTCTGCCCAGGAGGGGATCTCCGGCGACGGCCGGAGTCGGGGTGTACTGTGCCATCAGCGAGAGGTAAAGGCGGTTGGAGAACTCTTCGGCCAGGAAATTCAGGCAGCGGAGACTGTCGGCGACCTGCCCGGGCAGGACCAGGTGTCGGACGATCAGGCCGGCGCGGGCGATTCCGCCCGGATCGATTTCCAGATCCGGGCCTTTCTGGCGAAACATTTCCCGCAGCGTTTCCCGGGCCCGGGCCGGGTAGTCCCCGGCCCCCGACCAAGCCTCGGCCGTTTCCTGGTCGAGATATTTCAAGTCGGGGAGATAGACATCGATTACTCCTTCCAACGTCCGCAGAACCTCGACCCGCTCGTAGCCGGAGGTGTTATAAACCAGGGTCGGAGAAAACCCGCCGCGCCATAGTATTTCCAGGATTTCCAGAACCTGGGGGAGTTGGTGGGCGGGGGAGACCAGACCCAGGTTCCCCTCTCCGTTCCGGAGGAGGGGGACGATGTCCGCGGCGGCCCGTTGCGGACTTGTCGGCCGGGTTTGGTCGGCGTCCCGGTTGGCGCTGATCTGGTAATTCTGGCAATAGCGGCACTGCAGGGTGCAGTGGGCGAAAAAGACATTGCCGATCCCCCGGCGGCCCGAAAGAACCGGTTCCTCCCCCCGATGGAGACAGATGGAAGCGATCAGGGGCTCGGTCCCGGTGCGGCAGAACCCGGTTTCCCCCCGGTCCCGCCGGACCCCGCACTCGCGGGGGCAAAGGCGGCAGGGGGAGGAGAGAGAGAGAATTTTTTCTCTTGCCGCCCCGATTCTTTCCGCCTTCATTCCGCTTGTCCTCACCATGGTGTATACTTACTTTTTTCAGGCACAGGTTACACGGATTTCCCGTCAGGCTGAAGGCCGAAGGCCCCGCCGCCTTATTCACATGTAGACATGTAGGGCATGTAGAAAATCAAATGCCATTCACAGATTATCGTACTCGTACTCGGTGTGGGGTGTGGGGTATGAGGTTTGGCGCTGGAAAAGCAGGCTGAAGGCTGAAGGACTCGCCGCCTTATCAACCATGTAGGCCATGTAGGACATATAGGAAAACAAATGCTGTGGAGAGAGGGATAATCAGAGAAATCAGAGTCAATCAGGTGCAAAAATTGCGCGTCCTGAACCCTGAACCCTGAACCCTGAACCCTGAACCCTGAACCCTGAACCCTGA
>CAZIEA010000323.1:0-1625 GCA_964538495.1 uncultured bacterium
AGAGCATAGGGCATAGGGCATAGGGCCAGAAAAACAAACCCAAATTTTGCGTCTTGGCGTGAGAAAAGCAGATTTTCTACATGTCCTACATGCCTACATGTGAATGCGGCGGCGGTTCCTTCAGCCTTCAGCCTGATTTTAAGGCGCGCAAGATTTCCCGGGTCAGGAGCTCGACCGAAGGGGCGGTTTCCCCCGGGACCAGTTCGGGGGCGGAATCCCCGGGCCGGTAAACGCAGCGGTAGATTTTCCCCCCCAGGCCCAGGTCGCTCCGGGCCCGCATCAGGCGCTCCAGTTGGGCGTCGTCGAGGGTCTTGACCCGGCCCAGGGAATGGGCGGCGAGCACTACCTGGGCCGTGTGCTCGAGTTTTTCCATTTTTCCGTAGGCTTCGGACAGGGTGGCGCCCACGGTCAGGGCCCCGTGCCGGTCCAGGATCATGGCGTCGCAGTTGGCGATATAATCCCCGATCGCCCGGACGGGCTCCTCGGTGGTGGGGGTGGAATAGGCGGTGGTGGGGATGGCTCCGATGGTGAAGGCGACCTCGGGGAGGACATAGTTTTCCAGGCTTGCCCCCGCGACCGAGAAAGCGGTGCAGAGCGGGGGATGGGCGTGGACCACGGCCCCGACCTCGGGCCGGCGCCGGTAAACCTCCAGGTGCAGCCGGTATTCCGAGGTCGGGCGGCGGGACCCGGAGAGGGTCTTGCCCGCGAGGTCGATGAGGACGAGTTCCGAAGCCTTGAGAAAACCGAGGTAGGAACCGGTGGGGGTGATCAGGACGGCATCGGGCGAGAGGCGGAGACTGATGTTGCCGTCGGAAGCGGCCACCAGGTTACGGGCATAGGCCCGGCGCCCGTACTCGACGATCTCCTTGCGAGCTTCGTATTCCGAAGGCATGGCTCAGAGGATGAAGTTTTTCAGGTCCGGGTGGGGGTTGGGAATGGTCGAGGTCCGGACCAAAGTTCCGAGTTCGCGGGCCTTGCCTTCGCCCTTGGCCATGGCGGCCTCGACATCGGGGATTTCCCCGGTGAAGGTGACGAAACTTTTCCCCCCCAGGCCGTTAGCCAGGCGGATGACCAGGAGCTTGACCCCCGACTCCTTGACCGCGGCGTCGGCGGCCAGGATGCAGGAGGGGATGGTGAAGGTCTCGATCACCCCCAGCGCCTTGAGCTCTTCGACTTCGGTGGCGGCCAGGATGGCCGGGATTACCGTCTCATGGACGCGGGGGAGGAAAAGGTGGTCGGTGACCGCGTCCGCCCCGGCCTCCAGCCCGGCCTGCATGGACTCATCCACCGGCCCGGTCAGGCCCCCGACCAGGACGATGTACTTGCCCGGGCAGACCGAGCGCGAGTCCAGGACCTCGACCTCGGATTTTTTTGCCATGGCGTCGGTGGCGAATATCCCCGCCGCCACGCTGTTGAATTCCACGAATCCGATCGCTGGTTCCATCGCTTATCTCCGGCTTCAGGCTTCGATGATTACGGCTTCTGCGTCGATTTCGGCGACCCGGCCCCCGATGGAGGCGTGAATCCGGGCGCCCATCCTTCCCCGGGGGAGATCGGCGATCAGGTCCCCGGCCTTCACCCTGTCCCCGGTCCGGACGACGGGGGCGGCCGCTTCCCCGATGTGC
>CAZIEA010000324.1:0-1625 GCA_964538495.1 uncultured bacterium
TGGGGATAAAGAAAGCGGGAGTCTCGGGCCAGCCCAGGTTGCGCTTGGACGCCGCCACCTCGGCGGGGCCCAACGGGGACCCATGGGCCCCGAAAGTGTCCTCCTTGGCCGGGGAGCCGAACCCGATCCGAGTCCGGACCGCGATCAGGCTGGGCCGGTCCTTTTCGGCCCGGGCTTGCTCGAGGGCGGCGGCGATTTCGCCGAGATTGTTGCCGGCGGCCACTTCCAGGGTCTGCCAGCCGTAGGCCCGATAGCGCCCGGCGACATCCTCGGTGAAGGAAAGCGAAGTCGTCCCGGCCAGGGAGATGCGGTTGTCATCGAAAAGCACGATCAGCTTGCCCAGCTTGAGGTGCCCGGCCAGGGAGGAAGCCTCGGCCGTCACTCCTTCCATCAGGTCCCCGTCGCCCGCGATCACGTAGGTGTAATGATCCACGATTTCGTAGCCCGGGCGATTGAAGCGCGCCCCCAGGTGGGCCTCGGCGATCGCCATCCCCACGGCGTGGGCCAGCCCCTGCCCGAGCGGGCCGGTGGTCGCTTCCACCCCCGGGGTGAGCCCGAATTCGGGATGCCCGGGAGTGCGGCTCCCCCACTGCCGGAAGGCCTTGAGCTCGTCAAGCGCGAGCCCGTAGCCGTAAAGGTGCAGCAGGGAGTAGAGAAGCATGGAGCCGTGCCCGGCCGAGAGAACGAACCGATCGCGGTCGAACCAGCCGGGCCGGGCCGGGTCGTGCTTGAGGAACCGGTCCCAGAGCACATAGGCCATGGCCGCCGCCCCCATCGGCATCCCGGGATGGCCGGAGTCGGCCTGCTGGACCCCGTCTACCGCCAGAAACCGGATCGTGTTCACGCAGGTCGCATCGAGTCGGTCGCAGCTCATCATCTTCTCCTTGCCTGGAAAGTTCGTGCCCCCCTCAAGGAGCTTTGAAAAAAGTTATTTTAAGCCAGCGGGCCGAAGGCTTCAAGGACGACGCCGATAAAGTTTTGCGCCGCGCGGGAGAAACTCTGTTGACGCCCCGGCCGGCAACCGCTAAACTAATTGTAAGCTTATCGTTATGCTCTAACTCCGGGAGAGTGGGCAACATGAAAAAAACGCGCAGCTTGGCGGCGGCCTTGATCTTCACCCTGATCGCGGTTCCGGTCCTGACCGGAGCGC
The DNA here is from genome assembly GCA_964538495.1 of uncultured bacterium. Classification (GTDB taxonomy): domain Bacteria; phylum Auribacterota; class Erginobacteria; order Erginobacterales; family DAOSXE01; genus CAZIEA01. The sequence continues at coordinate 1,151 of CAZIEA010000324.1, forward strand.
CCATAATTCAAGAGGGCTTTAACGACTTCAACCTGGGGGTGCGCCCGGCGGGCTGGGTTTTCACCGGCTGCAACGGCAACGCCGACGTCTACACTTCCTCTGCCTACGTGGGCGCGGCCAGCCCCTCGGTCAAGCTCGATAACACCGGGGAACAGGTCACGACCGCTACCTTCGCCGGACCCGGGCGCCTCTCCTTTTGGTTCCGGGTATCAACCACGGGAGATTCCTCTCTCCTGGTGGAGGAATACGCCGGCGGCTGGTCCACCCTGACCGATATCCAGCCCATCCCCACCACCGGGACCACGATCAGCCTGCTGGCGCTCAACCCCTTGACCAGCCAGCTCCAATTCACCTACACCAAGGTAGCCGGGAACATGGCTCTGGACGACGTCACCGTCCTGCCCCCCGCTTCCCCCCTGGCCCCGACCCCAAGCGCCCCGCCCACCTTGAGCCCGACCCCGCCGGACTATAAAAC
>CAZIEA010000325.1:0-1579 GCA_964538495.1 uncultured bacterium
GGGTGGGGATAGGGGTGCGGGGATAGACCCCGAAAAGCTTAAAATACATCTCGCGGTAACCGTCGGAAAGAAGCGAATAGTCCAGGCTCTGGTGCTCGGGCCGGTAAGCCTGCTCCGGGTAAACATACCCGGTCACGGGCTCTCGGCCCGGTTCTTCGACCGTCACCGTAATCCGCTCCCCCGCCCGAATCCCTCCGGAATCCGGGGCAACCTGACGCCGCGGCGCCGGTGAAGCGGTCGGGGAAGGCGAGGCGGCAAAAACCGCCGAGGCGAGCAGGGGAGCTCCCCCCACCACCGCCAGCAGCAGGCGCCTCACTTTTCGGGCTCCTTCTCCCCCTTATTCAGGGGGGAGGCGGCGGCCACCGTGATCTCGGCGTCGAGGAGGTCGTTGTTCTTTCGGTTCAAGTTCACCGTGAGTTCCTGAATCACCTGAGGCCCCCCCTCGTATTCCAGGGCATAGAGCAAGGCAATCAACTCGGGCAGGGGAAGATCGGTAAGTTCGACCTTGATCTTGACCTCCTGATAAACCCCATGCACCACTTGGCGATCGGGCACCATTTGCTTCACGCTGGCGGAGGGAGATTTTTCCTTCACCAGCTTCTCCACCAAACCCCGGCTCAGTTCCGTCTCCCCATCCCCGATCGCCATCCGGCGCTGCACTCTCTCGGTCTCGGCCCGAAGTCGAACATACCGCCGCTGGAGACGTCCCATCCGGTCCAGAACATTTTCGCGGGCGCTGATCGTTTCCTTGAAATCGAGCCAGCGGTTCCAGGGCGAGCTCTCCCTGAAGATGAGAAGCCAGCCCAGAAAAATGAGCACAAAGGCCATCCCCCCGATAAAAAGCGTCCTTTTCTCTCTTTCCTTTAAGGCCATTTTCTACTCCGGAATCGGGACCGGGATGGTATAAATGAACTCCACCGTCACCATTTTTCCCGCCTCCAGGCGGGTCCGAGCCGGGGATTCCTTGATCTCCTGGCCCTGGAAAAGCGGCGAATCCTGGATCGCCTTCTTGATCTGGTCGGCGCTGTTATAAGAATCGGTGCGGCCGCGCAAGCGCAGGCGATCCTTGTTCACGGAGAGCTCCACCACCTGGACCTTGACGCCCTCGGGAATAATCCGGCTCAATTCCCGGATGATGTCCAGCCCGGAAAGGCTGGAAAATCCCCGGTAGTAATCAAAGTCCTCCTTCATCTTCTTGAGCCCCCCCTCCATCGCCGCCAGTTCGGCCCCTGGTTTGGCTTCCCCGGAGAAGCTGCTCGCCAGAATTTCCCCGATCCTCGTCCCCAAGTCGTCGAGGATCCGCTCTTGGCGCCGCATCAGGACTTCCAGGGTCACGGTCAGCAGAACTAACAAGCCTATCACCAGGCCCAGGGAGACGAAAAGGCGGCGGCGCACGGCAGTCCAGGAACCGGCGAAACTGAACTCTTCCCGGCGGAAATTGACGCGGCGCGGCAACGGGGTCAGGGCCAGAACGGCGCGCCCGAGGGCCTCCTCGGCCCCGGGGATTTTCCGGGCCCCTTTGAGCCCCCGCCAGGGGTCGGCCTCGTCCCCGCCCTGTCCGGCCACCCCTTCCACCACC
>CAZIEA010000326.1:0-1563 GCA_964538495.1 uncultured bacterium
GGGCCGGGAAAGCAGGGCCAGGGCGCAAAGAGGGAGGGCGGGCGCCAGAGCGGGCTTGAAGAGGATGAGCAATCCCAGGACCGCTCCTGCCGGCAAGGGATACCACCTGTCCGCCGCCCCCAACAGGAGCCGGATGGTCAGCCCGATCCCGGCCAATTGCAGGGTGTTGACGTTGCCGACCAAAAGGTCGATCCGCCAGGGGGTGAAAAGGACCGCGACCAGCCCCGCGGCGGCCGGAATTTTCCAGCCTTTCCAGCCCAGGGGGGGGCCGGCCAGGAGGAAAAAGGCCGCCAAAGCTCCGGCGATCAGGATCCGATAGAGCCCGAGAGCCAGCGCGAAGCCCAGGCGGGAAAAGGGGGAAAAAACCGCAAAGAGCAGGGGGCTGGAGTAGAATTCCAGCTCCGGGCGGAAGGAAGCCGCCGCCAGTTCTTTTCCGGCCGGATTCCGGGTTTGGGCTTCGAGGCGGAGCCGCCGTCTCCATTCCCGCAGCCGCTCGCTTCCCGGGGCGTAGAGAACGTCCCCGGCGCTCCGGGAAATCATCTCCCCGGCCGCCCGATACTGGTAGAAATCGACCGCGCTCCGGTCCTTCATCTCCAGAAGCGCGGTCCAGAGGCTGAAGACGGCCGCCGCCGTCAAGATCCAAGAGACCCATTTATCCGTCCGTGTCATCGGCATGATCCCGGGTTACAATTATAAGTTTTCTTCCACCTTGAGTGGGTAATTCTTGAGGACTTGAAGCGCTATTTCACCACCTGCCTGTATAACTTTCTACATGTTCTACATGCCTACATGTGAAAATGCGGCCCCGGGCCGGTCCCGGTTTTTCCTGCCCGGATTGTTTCTGGCTCTGTCCCTGCTGATCTACGCGCCTTCCCTGAGCGGGCTGTTTCTTGGGGATGATCTTTTACATATCGCCGCGGAGGGTTCCGCCGCCCGGATGGGCTGGGGGGAAATCTGGCGCGCAGGATTTTTTCAGGCGCCGGGGACCCGGGCCCGGCAGTATTACCGCCCCTTGGCTTTCAGCGTTTATAAGCTCCTGGCGACTTTCGGCCCGCTCCCCTTCCGCCTTCTCAATTGCTTGCTGCATGCCCTGAACGGCTGTCTGCTGGCGCGGATCGCGGGGCGGATTCTGAATTCCCGCCCCGCGGGTGCGGCCGCCGCAGTTTTTTTCATCCTGCATCCCCTCCAGGTCGAGGAAGTGGCCTATATCTCCGGACTGGGTGGGCTGGGGGCGGCTTTCTTCATGCTTCTGGCTTTGGACCTCTGGCAAGCCGCCCGAGAATTTCCCGGCTGCTTCCGAAACTGGCTTTCCGCGGCGGCCCTGGGCGCGGCCCTGCTCTGGAAAGAGAGCCCCCTGGTTTTCCCGGCGCTGCCGCTGCTGATCCTGCTGGCGGCCGGCTCCGGAAACCGGAAAGCCGCCTTGCGTTCGCTTGCTCCCCTGATTCTGACGGTCGTCTTTTACCTGGGCGCGCGCAAATTCCTGCTGGCGGGGATCGATTTTGTTCCGTTCGACCCGGCCGGCTTGGGCGGCCGCGTGGCCGGCGCGGGCAGGGGCTTCCTGAC
>CAZIEA010000327.1:0-1556 GCA_964538495.1 uncultured bacterium
AGGCCGGAGTCGAGGGAGGAGGGAGGGATCCGGGACCGAAAAGCCCGGTGTTCGGACCGTTGCAACCCGGGGTCGGAGGCGACGATCCGGCGGGCTTCCCGCCGGGCCGACTCCAGCAGAGCAATATCCCCGAGCAGGTCCCCGAGCCTGAGTTCGGGAAGACCGTGCTGGCGGATTCCGTAAAACTGGCCCGGGCCCCGGATCTCCATGTCCCGCCGGGCCAGGAAAAAACCGTCGTCAATCCTGGCGGCGGCCAGGAGCCGGGAGCGGGCGGCGGGAGTGGCGGGGGCACCCTGGAGAATGCAGAAGGAAGGGTGAGGCCCCCGCCCGACCCGGCCCCGGAGCTGGTGGAGCTGGGCCAGGCCGAATCGCTCGGCGCCCTCGATCAGGATCACCGTGGCGTTGGCGACATCCACCCCGAGTTCCAGCGCCGTGGTGGCAATAAGGATGTCGAGCTCCCCGGCGGCGAATCGGGCCATCACTTCGGCCTTTTCCCCCGAAGACAGTTTCCCGTGCAGAAGGGCCGTCTTCAGACCCCGGAAAACCCCCCGGGAGAGGACGGGATGCATCTCGGAAACGGATTTCACCCCCCCCTGCCCGCTTCCTTCCACCATGGGGTAGACAACGTAAGCCTGCCGTCCCCGGACGACTTCCTCCCGGATAAACCGGTAGGCCCCCGGCAGCTTTTCCGGCCCGATCCACCAGGTCTTGATCCCGGGGCGGCCGGGGGGAAGTTCGTCCAGAACGGAGAAATCCAGGTCTCCGTAAACCGTGTAAGCCAAGGTCCGGGGGATGGGGGTAGCCGTCATCACCAGAACATGGGGCTGGTCCCCTTTCCGGGCCAAGCCGGTTTTCTGGTTGACGCCGAAGCGGTGCTGCTCGTCGATCACAACCAATCCCAAGCGGGGAAAATCCACCCCCGCTCCCAGCAGGGCCTGGGTTCCTATCGCCAGGTCGGCTTCTTCCGGACCCGGCCCCTCGGGGCGGGAAGCGGCCTCGCCCCCGAGAAAAAGCGTCTTCCCGCCCAAATCCCGGATCAGCCCTCCCAGAGTCCGGTCCAACTGGCGGGCCAGGACCTCGGTCGGGGCCATGACCGCAACCTGCCGGCCGGCGCGGATGGCCAGGGCGGCGGCCGCCGCCGCCACCAGGGTCTTGCCCGAGCCGACCTCCCCCAGGAGCAGGCGGCGCATGGGCGCCGGAGAAGCCAGGTCGGCCAGGATCTCTCCGAGCGCCCGGCGCTGGGCTCCGGTCAGGCGGAAAGGCACCTTCCCCTCGAACCAGGCCGTGAAATCCTCTCCGGCAAAACGGAGTTCCGGGGCCCGCCGGACCCGGGCCAGGAGCTGTTTCCGGTAGAGCAACCCGACCTGGAGAAAAAGAAATTCCTCCAGGACCAGGCGGCGGCGGGCCGCTTCCAGGGCCGGGTAGTCCGGGGGGAAGTGCATCTCCCGCAGGGCCAGGGCCCGGCCCGGAACTTCCCAGGCCGAGAGCAGGAAGGCTGGAAACGGTTCTTCGATTTTCAGCGCCGCCAACGCGCACTCCACCGTCCGGCGCAGGAG
>CAZIEA010000328.1:0-1546 GCA_964538495.1 uncultured bacterium
ATGACCTACATGTCTACATGTGAATAGCGCGGCAGTTCCTTCAGCCTTCAGCCTGGTTTTTTCAGGCGGCTGGGTAGCAGCCCAGGAAGTTGAAATGCACCGCTTCCTTTTCGATCTTCTCCAGGATCTCCTTGACCTTGGGCTCCCGGTCGGAGCCCTCGAAGTCGCAGAAGAAATTGTAGTTGCCGGGGTCCTGGCGGCGGGGAGAGGAAGCGATCCGAGTCAGGTTGATCCCGCTGTCGGCAAAGTACTTGAGGATGGCGAAAAGCCTTCCGGCCTCGTGCCGGGTGGCGAAAACCAGGGAGCACTTGTTGCCGGCTTCCGGGTGGGCTTGCTGGGAAATCATCACGAACCGGGTGGAATTGAGGCTGGAGTCGGCGATTCCCCGCTTGATCACGCTCAGGTCGTAGAGCTCGGCGGCCAGGGCGCTGGCGATGGCAGCCGCCCCGTAGGGACGATCCCGGGCGATCATCTTGGCCGCGCCGGCGGTATCGTAGTAGGGGCGCGGCTCGAGCTTGTTGCGGGAAAGGAAACCCCGGCACTGGGCCAGGGCCTGGGGATGGGAATAGACCATCCGGATCTGGCGGTAATCCGACCCCTCCGGGGCGACCAGGCAGTGGTCGATGGGGACGCTGACCTCGCCCACGACCTTAAGGCGGGTATCGATCAGGAGTTCGTTGGGCTGGGTGACGGAACCCTCGAGAGAATTTTCCACCGGAACCACGCCGAGATCGAAGTATCCCTCCTCCACCCCGGCGAAAACATCGGGGAATTCCGGGCAGGGAATGTAGACTCCCCCGGGGGCGAGAGAACGGCTGGCCACCTCCCCGTAAGCCCCGTGCTCGCCCTGGAATCCCACCAGGTCGCCGTGGCTGGCCTGGAGCCTTTTCCCTTCCTCCATGATGGTCCGGAGCAGCGCCTGGCGGAATTTGGCCTGGACCAGGTCGCAGTTGAGGGCTTCGAGCTTGGCCATGACTTCGCGTTCCCGCTCGGGGTCGTCCACCTTGTCCTTGAACTTCACCGAGCGCACGGCCAGCTCCATCCGCTCCTCGAGCAGGCCCACGATTTCGCGGTCGATCTTATCGATCCGCCGGCGTATCTGGCTCAGGTCCATCTCTTTTCTCCTTGGGGGTGGTTACAATGGGTTCAGGGTTCAGGGTTCAGGGTTCAGGGTTCAGGGTTCAGGAAAACCAGTAATCCGTGATCAGTGATCCGTAATCCGTCGCCTTGATTCGTGGGGATTCGCGAGATTAGCGGTTAAACTTCCTTACCACAGAGATCACAGAGGGAAACCAGAGGCTACAGAGAATTATTTTTCTCACCATGAAGATCATGAAGAACATGAAGGTAAAAATCTGTGAAATCTGTGGACGAATCAGTTTTCTTGGCGTCTTTGCGTCTTGGCGTGATGCTTTGCGCGCCCGATCCCGATAGCGATACCGACCCCGATTTTCGCGCCTGAACCCTGAACCCTTCTACATGTCCTACATGCCTACATGTGAATGCGGCGGCAGTTCCTTCAGCCTTCAGTCTTCAGCCTTCAACC
>CAZIEA010000329.1:0-1527 GCA_964538495.1 uncultured bacterium
CCACTTTCCTCACGCAAAGGCGCAAAGACGCCAAGAACTAATCTGTCCACAGATTACACAGATTATCGTACTCGTACTTGGTGTGAGGTGTGGGGTGTGAGGTTTGGCGCCGAAAAGACAGGCTGAAGACTGAAGGAACCGCCGCACCGATTGAACCGCGAATCTCGCGAATCCGCGCAAATCAAGGTGACGGATTACTGATTACGGATTACGGATTACTTTTTACGGGCGCTCCTGAATCCTGACTCCTGTTTCCTGTATCCTGGTTTTTTGCGACTCTATGCTCTATGCCTTCTGCTCTATGCTGGAACCTGAACCTTGAACGAAAGGAAGCGATCATGAGCAAGCTGACAAAGTCGGCCCCCTGGCGGGCCCTGGCGGAGCACGCAAAAAAAATGCGCTCCTTCAGCCTCCGGGAGGCTTTCGCGGCCGATCCCGGCCGGGCGCCAAGGTTTTCCCTGGCGGCGGGAGACCTTTTCCTGGACTACAGCAAGAACCTGATCGTGCCCGAGACCATGAAGTTGCTGCTGGATTTGGCGGCGGACGCGGACATCGAGGGCGGGATCGCGGCGATGTTTTCCGGGGAGAAGATCAACCGGACCGAGGGCCGCGCGGTGCTCCACGTCGCTCTCCGAGCCCCCCGGGAGGAGAAAATTTTCGCGGAAGGCTCCGAGGTGGTCTCCGGCGTGCACGAGGTCCTCGACCGGATGGAGGTTTTTGCCCGGGAAGTCCGGGAGGGGCGTCGGCGGGGTCATACCGGCAGGAAGTTTCGCAATGTAATAAACATCGGCATCGGCGGCAGCGACCTGGGCCCGGCCATGGCGACCCAGGCCCTGGCCCATTACGCCCTTCCCGGCCTTTGTTGTTTCTTCGTTTCCAACGTGGATGGGACCCATCTGGCCGAGACCCTCAAGGGCCTGGACCCGGCCGAGACCCTTTTCATCGTCTGCTCCAAGACTTTCACCACCCAGGAAACCCTTGCCAACGCCCTGAGCGCCCGGGGGTGGCTGACGGGGAGTCTGCAAGACCCGTCCGCGGTGGCCAAACACTTCGTTGCGGTTTCCACCAACGCCGAGGGGGTTTCCGGGTTCGGAATCGATCCCGAAAACATGTTCGGGTTCTGGGACTGGGTGGGGGGGCGCTATTCCCTCTGCTCGGCGATCGGGCTTTCCCTGATGATCGCGGTGGGGCCGGAGAATTTCCGCCGCCTCCTGGCGGGTTTCCGCCGGATGGACAGCCACTTTCGGGAAACCCCCCCGGAAGCCAACCTCCCGACGATCCTGGCCCTCTTGGGGATCTGGTACAACAATTTCCTCGGCGCCCAGAGTTACGCGGTGCTGCCCTACGACCAGTACCTTTCCCGCTTCAGCGCCTACCTGCAGCAGCTCGACATGGAATCGAACGGGAAGTCGGCGGACCGGGAGGGCAAGGCCGTGGACTACCAGACCGGTCCCATCGTCTGGGGAGAGCCGGGCACCAACGGCCAGCACGCCTTCTACCAGCTCATTCACCAGGGGACCAAGCTCG
>CAZIEA010000330.1:0-1522 GCA_964538495.1 uncultured bacterium
AGCAAGAACGAAGGCGCCCAGAAAAAGCGCATTAACCGAAAAAGGCAGGGGGAATAAAGCGGCGGCCTCGGCCACTCGGGGAGTCCCGTCGGAAATCCCGATGAAGAGAAAAGCCGCCACCGAGGTGGAGGGGAGCCCGGCCAGGAATCCCCCCAGCCGGGGCCCGCAGAGCTCCGCCACCCGGGCGGCCCCCGCGATCCAGAGCCCCCCGACCAGGAAACTCAGCAGCAGATTCCATATCAGCAGCTTGTCCACCCTTCTTTCTTTATCGTTGCCGTAGCCGTGGTCGTAATCGTGGTCGTGTTTCGGCATAAGGCGGCAAAAAAACGTAATCCGTAATCAGTGATCAGTAATCCGTCGCCTGAATTCGCGTAATTCGTAGTTCAATCTTGGCGCCTTTGCGCCTTGGCGTGATAAAGCGGCTGTTCCTTCAGCCTTCAGCCTTTAGCCTGAATTCCAACAATCAGGGGGATGCGAGTTCCAGGAGGATCCCGCCCTCCCCCAGGACCAGGCTCAGGCGGTAGCGGCCTTCGGGCCCGGCCAAGGCCGCGGCCAGTTTCCGGCCGGTTTGAAAGCCCTTCCCCCAGGAGGGGGAAATTTGCTCGAGCAGCGCGCCCAAGGCGGGGGCGACCTCCGAATCGAAGCTATCCAGGCTGACGACCGCCTCCAGCCCCGGAGGGGCGGACGGTTCCGAGGCGGGCGTTTCCAGCAGGCCGGCGAAGAGGGGAAAAACCGCCTTCAGGTCCCGCCCGGATATCGTCCAGCCCGGGGAATAGCCGGGAAAAATCGTCACCACGGTGAAGTCTCCGCCGGGGAGGCGGCGGCGGGAAATCGTCAGCCCGGCCCCGGCCGCCTTCCGGGTGAGCCGGCCGGAAAACTCCCGGGCGGCTTCCTCCCCGGAGAAGCGCAGGGTGAGGGCGGCTTCAACCAGGGGGAAAGGGAAAGCCTCCAGGACGCGCCGGAGCTCCAGCCTCCCCTCCGCTACCTCGGAGAGATCGAGCTCGGCCCGCCTTGCCGGGTCCAGGGCCGGATTCAGGAGCTGAAGAATTTCCCCCGGTCGCCGGAAGGACAGGGAGACGGCCCCGTCCCCGGCGGGAAGAAAAAGACCGTCCCCGGGTACCGGGCCCGAACGGTTCCCCAGCCAAGCCCGGAGGGAAAGCCCCTTCCCCCGGCCCAGTCCCACGATCAGAAAATCTCCCGGCCGCCGCCAGGAGCGGAGGAGAGCCGGGGCCAGCGTTTCGGACCAGGCCGCCGGGCGCAGGAAGATCTTTATCGGCGGGGCGGCGGCGAAAGCCTCCTGGGCCCGGCGATAAGACCCGCTCGCGGCCAGGGATGTTTCCGGGGGGGCCGGAAGTCCGAGTCCCGCCAGCGGAAGGCGGGCAAAAGCCAGGCAGCCGCCGGTGGGCAAAATTTCCAGTTTCTCCCCGCTCGCGGCGGCCAGGACACCCAGTAGCCGGGCAAAGATCCCGTCGGCCACGATCAGGACCGGGGTCTCCCGCCCGCCGGGCGCGGGGAGCAGGGC